>NZZG01000185.1 GCA_002698575.1 Pimelobacter sp.
CGGGAAGATCCGCTGCATGTACCAGCCGAGCGCCTCGGGCAGTGCCAGCAGACGCAGCGTCTCGGCGGTGGGCGCGCAGTCGACCACGACGACGTCCCAGGCGCCCGACAGCACGTGCAGCCGGACCTCGAGCAGCGCGAGGACCTCCTCGGCCCCCGGGATGACAGTCAGCTCCTCGGCCGCCACGGGGTCGACGCCGACCACGTCGAGCACCGAGAGCAGATAGCGCTGGATCTCGGCCCAGGACTGCTCGAAGCGCAGCTGGGCGTCGACCTGCTGCACGAACAGGCACGGCGCCACCTCGGTGGGCTCGGAGCCGACCGGGGAGCCGAAGGCATCGCCCAGGGAGTGCGCGGCATCCGTGGACAGCACGAGCGTACGGCGCCCCGCGGCCGCCGAGAGCGCAGCCGTCCCGGCGGCGACGGTCGACTTGCCGACGCCACCCTTGCCGGTGAACAGCACGATCCGCACGGCCACGACAGGGGTCGCCTCGACTCAGTCCGGCTCAGGCGAGGGACTCGACGCGCTGCTTGAGCCCCTTCAGTGCGGTGTCGATGAGGATCTTCTCGCCCTTGCGCTTGATCAGCCCGATCATCGGGATGGCGACGTCGAGGGCCAGCCGGTAGGTGACCTCGGTCGACCCCGCGGTCTCGCGCAGGACGTAGGCGCCGTCGAGGGCGCGCAGCATCTTGCCCTCCACAAGGGTCCAGGTGACCTGCTTGTCGCCGTCCCACTCGTAGGCGAGCGTGTACTCGTCCTTGATCGGCGAGACGTCGAGGGCGAAGAAGACCTCGCGGGCGCGGCCGCGGTGGTCGCCCGGCTCGCTGTCGCAGGTGCTGCGGACGTCGGCGGTGGTCACGCCCTTGGCCCACACGGGGTAGGCCTCGAAGTCGGCGATCACGGCCATGACGGCGCTGGCAGGGGCGTCGACGACGATCGAGGAGGTCGTCTGGTCGGCCATGAGTACCTCAGCAGTCGGGTTCGGGGGATCGCAGGTGCCGTCGCGGCACGCTCGGAGGCTACCGGACCCGGGTCCTCGTGCGCCCCGCCCCGTCCCGCAGCACCGGTCCCCGGACTCCCGGGTAGCGTTCCACCGGGTCGACGACCCCGTCGACCCCCGGCGACCACGTCGAGCCCGTCGAACCCGCCCCGGCCCGACACGACGCCAGGGCTGCCCACTCCCCTGTCAGGAGGAATCCTCGTGCGTGAGTACTCCACCCCGCTCGCCCTCGACCTCCCCGGGACGGGCAACCTGACCGACGACATCGTCCGCAACGCGGCCGAGGCGCCCGACGCCGTCGTCCTGGCCCGGCCCGCGGGCGAGGGGTGGATCGACGTCACGGCCCGCGAGTTCCTCGCCGAGGTCGGCCGGGTCGCCAAGGGCCTGATCGCCTCCGGCGTCGAGGTCGGCGACCGGGTGGCGCTCGTCTCCAAGACCCGCTACGAGTGGACCCTGTTCGACTACGCCATCTGGTGTGCCGGCGCGGCGAGCGTGCCGATCTACGAGACCTCCTCGGCCGAGCAGGTCGAGTGGATCCTGCGCGACTCCGGCGCCGTCGCCGTGGTGGCCGAGAACGCCGAGCACCTCGCCCGGATCACGACCGTGCGCCAGAGCCTCGACGCGCTCCACCAGGTGTGGACCATCGACGACAACGCCGTCGAGGTGCTGGCCAGCCTCGGCGACGACGTCGGCGAGGAGGCCCTGGAGGCACGCCGTACGGCGGCAGGGCCCGGCGACCTGGCCACCCTCATCTACACCTCGGGCACGACCGGTCGCCCGAAGGGCTGCATGCTCACCCACGGCAACTTCATGACCGAGCTCGGTGTTGCCGTCGACGAGCTCGACCAGCTGTTCGAGGGCGAGGACGCCTCCACCCTGCTCTTCCTGCCCCTGGCCCACGTCTTCGCGCGGATCATCCAGATCGGGGCGATCAAGTCGCGGGTCCGCCTGGGCCACAGCTCCGACATCCGTCAGCTGGTGCCCACGCTGCAGTCGTTCCGCCCGACGTTCGTCCTCGCCGTCCCGCGGGTCTTCGAGAAGGTCTTCAACACCGCCTCGCAGCGCGCCACCGCGGCCGGACGCGGATCCCTCTTCGACCGTGCCGCCGACACCGCCATCGCCTACTCCAAGGGCATCGAGAAGGGCCGCGTCCCCCTCGCCGTCCGCGCCAGGCACGCCGTCTTCGACCGGCTCGTCTACGCCCGGCTGCGCGCCACCCTGGGCGGCCGGTGCACCTACGCCGTCTCCGGAGGCGCCCCGCTGGGCGAGCGGCTGGGCCACTTCTACCGCGGGGTCGGGCTGACGATCCTCGAGGGCTACGGGCTCACCGAGACCACGGCCGCGGTCACGGTCAACCTGCCCGAGGCCCACAAGGTCGGCTCGGTGGGGCGTCCGCTGGCCGGCACCACCGTGCGCGTGGCCGACGACGGGGAGCTGCTCTTCAGGGGCGGACAGGTCTTCGGTGGCTACTGGGGCAACCCCGAGGCGACCGCGGAGGCCCTCGAGGACGACGGGTGGTTCCACACCGGCGACCTCGGCGAGGTCGACGACGAGGGCTTCGTGAAGGTCACCGGACGCAAGAAGGAGATCCTGGTGACGGCCGGCGGCAAGAACGTCGCGCCGGCGGTCCTCGAGGACCGGCTGCGCGCGCACGCCCTGGTGAGCCAGGCCCTGGTCGTCGGCGACCGACAGCCCTTCATCGCCGCCCTGGTCACCATCGACCCCGAGTCCTTCCCCCTGTGGGCCACGGCTCGGGGCAAGTCCGGGGAGGTCGCCGACCTGGTCGACGACCCCGACCTGCGCGAGGAGATCCAGCGGGCCGTCGACGAGGCCAACGCGGCGGTCTCGAAGGCCGAGTCGATCCGCAAGTTCCAGGTCCTGGCCGACGACTGGACCGAGGAGGGTGGCCAGCTCACCCCCAGCCTCAAGCTCAAGCGCAACGTGGTGATGCGGGAGTGGAAGGACGAGATCGCGCGGCTGTACCTCTAGCCACCTCCAGCCACCTCCAGCCACCTCCAGCCACCCGCCGGAGGCCTCCGGCCGCCCGTGGACCGCGCCGCAAGACGGATCCCTAGGACCCACCTAGTCATTCGTCACCACTGACCCCGCACCAGGGCTCCCGAGTCCCGAAACAACGGCACTTTCGGGCGTGGAACCTTACGATCAGGCAGCAATTGTGGAGATACTCTCCGTGGGAGTTCGGCGCTGCCTACAGTGAGCGTCCCTGGTACCAGCCCGGGCCGGCGCGATGGGACGCCGTACGGGACGTGAGAGTGGAGGGTGCAGGCATGGATCGACGCAGGATTCTCTTGGTCGTGGCCGTGATCGTCGCGGCGCTCGGGGCGGGGCTGGTCTTCGTCTACGCGCAGGACGCCGAGGACCGTGCCGCCGAGCAGTTCACCACCCGCAACGTGCTCGTCGCGACCCAGATGATCGCGCCCGGCGAGTCGGCCTCCGACGCCGCCGCGGCCAACAAGATCCTGTCCAAGCCGGTGCCGACCGACGAGATCCTGACCAACGCCACCGACGACGGCACGCTGTTCACCGACACCGTCGCCCTGACGACCATCTACCCCGGCGAGCAGCTGATCACCGAGAAGTTCGGCAGCGTCGACGAGGTCACCGCGACCACGCGACTGACCGTGCCGAAGGGGATGACCGCGACCGCGATCACGCTCGACGACACCTCGCGGATCAGCGGCTTCACGCCCGCGGGCACCCGGGTGGGCGTCTTCATCAGCGGCACCTTCGAGGACTCCACGGAGCCCGAGGTGCGGGTGCTGTTCAAGCAGGTCCTGATCCTGGCCAACGGCCTGGTCACCGTCGCGCCCCAGCTCGGTCCCGACGGCCAGCCCCTGCCCAGCGCGGACTCGGCCGCCCTGAGCCAGTACGTGCTGGCCCTCACCGCCCGCGACGCCGCGAAGCTCAAGCTCGCCCAGGACCTCGGCGACATCAGTCTCGTCCTGCTCCCGCCGGACACCCAGCTGAAGATCGGCGACCCGGTCTCGCCGGGCGACATCTTCGAGGGGAACTAGGTCTGCATGCCCGTTCTCGTCGAACCCGACACCCCGACGGTCACCTCGCTGCTCAAGGCGATGCCGCCGGGGTCCCACGGCGTCAGCACGACCGACCGGATGCGGGCCTGGCTCGACCAGCACCCCGATGAGTACGTCGTCGTCCTCGGTCCCGACCTGGAGCTCGACGACGCCCTGAAGATCGCCGAGGACCTGCGCACCTCCAAGCCCACGGTGAGCGTGGTGCTGGTCGTGACGGCCCTGGACACCCAGGTGCTCACGCGCGCCATGAAGGCCGGCGCCCGCGACGTCGTCCAGGCCGACGACATCGGGGCGATCTCCGAGGCGATCAAGCAGGCCCACCAGCTCTTCGTCGCGCTGCGCGGCCCCTCCGGCGCCAAGAGCGTGGGACGGGTGGTCACCGTCTTCTCGCCCAAGGGCGGGGTCGGCAAGACGACGATGGCCGTCAACCTCTCCCTCGCCCTGTGCGAGGGCGGTGCCCGCAAGGTGTGCCTGGTCGACCTCGACCTGGCCTTCGGCGACGTCGCGATCACGATGCAGCTCTTCCCGACGCACTCGATCGAGCAGGCGATCGGGTCGGAGGACTCCCTCGACTTCCCGATGCTCGAGGGACTGCTCACCCGCCACCAGGACTCGATGATGGTGCTGGCTGCTCCCCCGCACCCCGACATCCGCGAGCGGGTCACCCCGGTGCTGGTCTCGCGCATCCTGCGCACCCTCAAGGAGGGCTTCGACTACGTCGTGGTCGACACCGCGCCCTCCTTCGACGACCAGGTGCTCACCGCCCTGGACGAGACCGACGAGTGCGTCATCGTCGCCACGCTCGACGTGCCGACGCTGAAGAACGTCAAGGTCGCCCTGGAGACCCTGGAGATGCTCAACATCGCCAGCGGCCACCGACACCTGCTGCTCAACCGCGCCGACGACGCCGTCGGCATCGGCAGCGACAAGGTGGAGGCGATCCTCGGGATGCCGGTCGCGGCCTCGGTCTCCACGTCGATCGACGTCGCGGCCGCGACCAACGCCGGCACCCCGATCGTGACCGACCAGCCCCAGCACGGTGCCAGCTCGGCGATCGTGCGCCTGGCCTCGACCCTGGCCGGCGAGCCCGTGTCCGCGCCCGTCTCCGACGACGACGCCCAGCAGGACGAGCCCGCCGAGAAGGGGCGTCGGATGTTCCGTCGCAAGAAGGAGTCTTCGTCATGAGCACTCTGTCCGAGCGTCTCGAGGCCGCGCGTCGCGCGGCGCTCGTCGACGAGTCGTCCGACGGTGACGGTGCGCCCCAGGGCGAGGCGCTCGCCGCAGGCGCACCCGACGCCGGGGCAGCACCGGCGGGCACCCCGGCCAACGGCGCTCCGCCCCCGGCCGCGCGGGCGGAGCGGGCCGAGCGCGCCGCGGCGCCCCGCGCCTCGGAGCCGACCACTGCCCGCCGTACGATCGGCAGCGGGCAGACCGACCGGATCGACGAGCTCAAGAGCAGCGTCCACGTCGAGCTCCTCAAACAGCTCGGGCCCCACCTGTACGACGCCGACATCGAGCCCAACGAGCTCGACCAGCGCGTGCGCGGCGTCCTCGCCGACGTCCTGAGCTCGCAGGACCGGCCGCTGAGCACCAGCGACCGGGCGCGGGTCACCCAGGAGATCAGCGACGACATCCTCGGCTACGGACCGATCGAGCCCTACCTGCGTGACCCGGAGGTCTCCGAGGTCATGGTCAACGGGCACGCGTCGGTGTGGCTGGAGAAGAACGGCAAGCTGATGCAGGCCGACGCCACGTTCACCGACGAGGCCCACCTGCGCCGGATCATCGACAAGATCGTGTCCCGCATCGGGCGCCGGGTCGACGAGTCGAGCCCGATGGTCGACGCCCGCCTGCCCGACGGCAGCCGCGTCAACGCCGTCGTGCCCCCGCTGGCGGTGGACGGCTCGGCGCTGACGATCCGCAAGTTCTCCGAGGACCCGCTGACCGTCGACGACCTGATCGACTTCGGCTCCCTGAGCCCGCAGACCGCCGACTTCCTCGACGCCTGCGTGCGCGGACGGCTCAACATCATCGTCTCCGGCAGCACCGGCGCCGGGAAGACGACCACCCTCAACGTGCTCTCGTCCTTCATCCCCAACGACGAGCGGATCGTCACGATCGAGGACGCCGCCGAGCTGCAGCTCAAGCAGGAGCACGTGGTGCGCCTGGAGTCGCGCCCCTCCAACATCGAGGGCAAGGGCGCGGTCACCATCCGCGACCTGGTCAAGAACAGCCTGCGCATGCGCCCCGACCGGATCATCGTCGGTGAGGTCCGTGACGCCTCCGCGCTCGACATGCTGCAGGCCATGAACACCGGTCACGACGGCTCCATCTGCACCCTGCACTCCAACGGCCCCCGCGACACGCTCTCGCGCATGGAGACGATGGTGCTGATGGCCGGGATGGACCTGCCGATCAAGGCGATCCGTGAGCAGGTCGCCTCCGCGGTCGACCTGATCGTGCACCAGACGCGCTTCAAGGACGGCACCCGCCGGATCACCCACATCACCGAGGTGGAGCGGATGGAGCGCGACGTCATCACGCTGCAGGACATCTTCCTCTTCGACAACTCCCTCGGCTTCGACGGCGAGGGCCGCACCCTGGGCCGGATGCGCGGCACCGGGCTGCGGCCCAAGTTCCTGGAGAAGATGTCCTACTCCAACGTGAGCGTCGACCCGCTCATCTTCCACGAGGACCGGTTGTGACCCGCCGACCGGGAGTCGTACGTCGTCTCCTGGCCGGCGCTGCCGCCGGCACCGTCCTGGTGCTCAGCGCCGCCGCGGGCGCCCAGGCTGCCGACGGCGACATCGTCAACGTCGACCGGACCGCCGAGGGTCTCGACGTGTCGGTCGACGTGCCCGCCGACGTCGAGGTCGACCTGACCGGGGTCTCGGCCACCGTCGAGGGCGTCGACTACCCCAGCGAGGCCTTCCGGCTCTCCGACGGCGACAGCCGCGTCACCCGCACCACGATCCTGGCGATCGACACCAGCGACTCGATGCAGGGCGACCGTTTCGAGTCGGCGATCAGCGCCGCTCGCACGTTCGTCGAGATCGTGCCGCCCGACGTACAGATCGGCATCGTGGGGTTCAGCGGCACCGTGGACACCGCCCTGGAGCCGACCACCGACCGCGAAGCCGCCTTCTCGGTCCTCGACGGCCTCGAGCTGAGCCGCGGCACCGAGCTGTACGACGCCGTCCTCGCCTCGGTCGCACTGGCCGGCGAGGAGGGTCAGGGCAGCGTGCTGCTGCTCTCCGACGGGGCCGACACCGGCTCCACCTCACTGCCCACCGTGCTGGCCGGGCTGGCCGACTCCGACGTCACCATCAACGTGGTCGCCCTCGAGCAGGGCCCCAAGGCCGTCGACATCCTGCGCCAGATCGCCGGCGACCGGGGTCAGGCGATCAGCGCCGACAGCGAGGACCTCGCCGACACCTTCTCCGCCGAGGCCGACGTGCTGGCGCGCCAGATCGGCGTCAGCATCGAGGTCCCGACCGAGGTGGCGGCGGGCCAGGTGTCCTTGCAGGTGACCCTGCCCTCGACCGGCGGCGACGTCGTGGCCACCTCCACCCTGCTTCCCTCCTCCGCCGGCACGACCGAGGCCGCCGACCCCGTGCTCAGCGTCCCCGTCGAGACCGCCCGCACCAGCAGCGTCACGCTCCCCGACTGGGCGGTCTACGCCGGCATCGGCGTCTTCGGCCTCGGGTTGGCGGTCGCCCTGGCCATGATGGTCCCGGCCAAGCCCGCCCCGATGTCGACCGAGGACCGCGTCTCGACGTACACGTCGGGGTTGGCGGGGACCCGGTCGGGCGGGGCTGCGACCGCGACCAGGACCTCGCCCGAGGCGACCCTGACCCAGGCGAGCGAGGCGGTCGGCTCCCTGCTCAAGCGCAACCGCGGGCTCGAGGAGAAGATCGCCCAGCGACTGGCAGCCGCCGGCAGCGAGCTGAAGTCGTCGGAGTGGTTGCTGGTGCACGCGGCAGCCTTCGTGATCATCACGCTCGTCGGCCTGCTGATCGGACGCGGCAACCTGGTCGTCGGGATCATCTTCATGGTCGTCGGAGCCGTGGTGCCGTGGATCTACCTCGGCTTCCGCGCGAGCCAGCGCCGCAAGAAGTTCGACTCGCTGCTGCCCGAGACCCTCCAGCTGATGTCCGGCTCGCTGTCGGCCGGATTGTCTTTGATGCAGTCGGTCGACACGATCGTCCGCGAGGGCGGTGAGCCGGTGAAGTCGGAGTTCAAGCGGGTGCTCGTGGAGACGCGTCTCGGTGTCTCCTTGGAGGATGCGCTCTCCGGCGTGGCCGACCGCTTCGACAGCCGCGACTTTCGCTGGGTCGTGATGGCGATCAAGATCCAGCGACAGGTCGGCGGCAACCTGGCGGAGCTGCTCAACACGGTGGCGGACACGATGCGCGAGCGGGAGTACATCCGGCGCCAGGTGGGCGCTCTCTCGGCCGAGGGGAAACTGTCCGCCGGCGTCCTCGGGGCGCTGCCACCGCTGTTCCTGCTGTACCTCGTGGTGGCGCAGGGCGACTACGTCGCGCCGCTGTTCAACGACATCCGAGGCATCATCATGATCTCCGCGGCAGCCCTCTGGCTCGGGGTCGGCGTCTTCTGGATGAGCAAGCTGGTCAAGGTGGAGGTCTGAGATGGTGCTCGTCTTCGCGCTCGGCGTGATCCTGGTGCTGCTGGCCATCGGCCTCGTGGCGATGTCGTTCAACCGCACCGAGTCCGGCGGGGTGACCCGCTCGCTCGCCGTGCTCGAGGCGATGACGACGGCTCCGGACGAGCTCAAGCAGGAGCTGGAGCGTCCCTTCGGCGAGCGCGTGCTGTTGCCGTTGCAAGAAAGGTCTCTCAAACTCGGCCGGCGACTGACCGGGTCCGACTCCGCGGAGAGACTGCAGAAGAAATTGGACTACGCCGGCAACCCAGGAGACATGGGGGCGGACCGGGTGGTCTCGCTCAAGGTCCTCGGCGCCTTCGTGTTCCTCGTCCTCGGTCTTGCGATCGCGCTACTCCTCGGAGCCGGCCTCCCGGTCGTGGCCCTGACGGCGCTCGGGGGTTTGATCCTCGGCTTCTTCGCCCCTGACCTCTATCTCTACCAGGCTGCCTACAACAGGGCCGAGAGCCTGCAGCGCGAGCTGCCCGATGCGATCGACCTGCTGACCATCAGCGTCGAGTCNGGNCTCGGCTTCGACGCCGCCTGCCAACAGGTGNCNCGCAACACCGACNGGCCCCTTGGCCGAGGAGTTCANCCGGATGNTGAGCGAGATGCAGATCGGTCAGAGNCGCTCGCAGGCCNTGCGCTCCATGGCNGAGCGCACCAACGTCGACGACGTGCGAGGGTTCGTGAGCGCCATGGTGCAGGCTGACTCGTTCGGCATCCCTGTCGGCTCCGTGCTGCGAGTTCAGTCGTCTGAGATGCGGGTCAAGCGACGCCAGCGCGCCGAGACCAAGGCACAGCAGGTGCCGGTCAAGATCACCGTCCCATTGATCTTCTGCATCCTGCCCTGCCTGTTCGTGGCGGTGATGGGGCCGGCCGCCCTCACCGTCATGGACAACCTGGGCTGAGGCCTCGCCCCCGTGCCGCGTCGTCAGCTGCTTGGCGTAACCGCCGGCGCCCGACTCTTCACGTTGCTCGCCATCGGCGCACCGATCCTCTGGTACCGCGACGCCCAGGCCTTGATCGCGCTGGCCGCCATCGGTGCTCTGTGGGCCTTGGCTGTCCTGGCGGAGTCCCGACCTGCTTCCTGGGAGATCGTCCCGGTGGCGGAGGCGGGTCTGATCGGCCTCACCTGCGGCCTGGCACTCAGCGAGTCGTCCGCCATCGTCGCCGCGCTCATCGTGCCGCCCTTCGCGGCGGCACTGCTCGGAGGTCTCCGTCCGGCACTGCTCGCTCTCAGCTCGGAGTTGGCCTTCCTCGTCTCGGTCGCGCTCTTGCTGAACAGTCGCTTCACCGACGAGCAGGGCCTCTCGATGTTCACCTGGTCCATGGGTGCCCTGGGACTGGCGCTCATCGGCAACTTCGTCCATCGCTCGTCGGCACAGCAGCACGACCAGCTCACGCCCTACCTGGATGCCCAGCGGCTCATCCGCGAGCTCCTCGACCTGTCCGGGGACCTGCGCTCCGGCCTCGACGTCACGTCGATGGCCGGCTCGATCACCAGCGACGTGCGAGATCACCTCCCCACGTCCGCACTCGGCCTCTACCTGCCACGGGGGGAGGTATTGGTCCCCCTCGTCGCGGTATCCGCCACTGCGTCCACGGACTCCTCGGACGCCGAAGAACTGGCGCTGGAGTCATGGGCACGAGGCGAGCCACTCGTCCACGAGCAGTGCTTCGCCTTTCCCCTGGGACAAAGCGCCGTCGTCGGTGGGCGCTTGTCCCCCGTGGCCGAGCTCGGCACGGAGAGCGTCGAGCGGATCATCCTTCTGCTGAACGAACAGCTGCGAGGCAAGGCGGTCCAGCTGGACACCGCCCTGTTGTTCTCCGACTTCCGTGACCTCGCCTCCGCTGATGTGCGACAACGTCTGGCGCGCGAGATGCATGACGGCATCGCTCAGGACATCGCGTCACTCGGCTACCTCGTCGACGCCCTCGCCGCCAAGCCCGCCTCCGACAAGCAGGCTCAACAGCTCACTCTGCTGCGAAACCGGATCACCAAGATCGTGGCCGAGGTCCGCCAATCTGTGCTGACCCTGCGGACGAGCATCGGCGAGTCGCAGAGCCTGGGCGCCGCGATCGGCCTGGTTGCGCGGCATCTGAGCGAGTCCTCGGGTATCTCGATCCAGGTCAACCTCGACGAGCAGTCGACCCGGCTCCGCCCCGAGGTCGAGGCCGAGCTCTTCCGGATTGCTCAGGAGGCGATGAACAACGCGATCAAGCACGCCCAGTGCAGCACCATCGAGGTCACGTGTCGGGTCTACGCACCCAACGCAGCGCTCACGATCCGCGACAACGGTCGCGGTCTGCAGGCCGCCAGAAGCGACTCCCACGGCCTCAAGATCATGCGCGAACGCGCCCGGCTGGCCGGTGCCGAGCTGAGCATCACCGATGAACCGGCGGGTGGACTCGCGGTTTCGGTCGCCATCGGCGAGTTGCCGCAAGCCTTCCCCCCCAACTCCAACGCTGAGAGAGTGAGCCCATGAGTGACGACGCCACACCTCCGATCCGCATTCTCCTGGTCGACGATCACGAGCTGATCAGAAGCGGCCTGGGCGCCGTGCTCGACCTCGAGGACGACATGGATGTCGTCGGCACGGCAGGGTCCGTCTCCGAAGCCGTGGCCCAGTATGAAGCCCTCTCCCCCGACGTCGTCGTGGCCGATCTGCAGCTGCAGGATGGCACCGGCCTCGACATCGTGCGGACGATCCGCAAGCAGAGCAACGACACGGGCCTCATCGTGCTGACGATGCACTCGGGCGACGACCAGATCTTCGCCGCCATGCAGGCCGGCGCCTCCGGCTTCGTGGGCAAGGACGCTCCGTCGTCCGAGGTGGTCCGGGCTGCTCGACACGCCCATGTCTCGCCCAGGGCCTTCGTCTGTGCCGGCTTGGTCGGAGCGATGATGCGGCGTCAGTCCGGCGAGTCGACCAACCTCAGCGAGCGCGAGCACGACGTGCTGCTGCTCCTCGCAGACGGGCTAGGCGCTGCGGCCATCGGCGAGAAGCTCTTTCTCAGCGAGTCGACCGCCAAGTCCCACATCGCCAAGATCTATCAGAAGCTCGGCGCCGCGAACCGTGCCCAGGCGTTGGTCACCGCCATGCGGATCGGACTGCTGTCCAGCATCCAGCCCAGCGAACGCTAGCTACCACGCCGTACGGAGCAAGTCCATAGTTCGAAGTGATCATCCGGCTCGACACGATTTCCTGATCCCGCGACGTCGCCAGGACGGCAGAGTATGACGCGTGAGGTTCCCTCACCGCAGCAGGGGAACCGCCCCCCAACCACCGAGACATAGGAGTCCATCGTGATCGAGTACCTCAGCATCATGCTCAACGCCCGCCGCTCCAAGCTGGACGAGCGCGGCGCCTCCGCCGTGGAGTACGGCCTTCTCATCGCCGGTATCGCAGCTGTCATCGTGATCGTGGTCATCGCCCTCGGTGGTCGCATCTCGGACATCTTCAGCAACACGTGCGAGAGCATCGGCGGAACCTCTGCCAGCTGCAACTGATTCGCACCTCGGCCAACTGGTCGGTGCGCATCTAACTTGGGCCCTGAACTCTGACGAGTACAGGGCCCAAGCTTGTATCGGGGACGATAGTTGTGAGCCGTTCAACTTAAAGGAGCAACTGTGCAACCCACTGACAGGCACATGCCAGCACTGCCTCGTGGGAAAATAGTGCTCCCATCAGAACGAACTCTATGCATGTCGCAACGTGGGGCTTCTGCTGCAGAGTACGGCCTGCTCATTGCTGGCATTGCCGCCGTCATCGCTCTCGCTGTACTGCTCTTCGGAGGAAGCGTCGTGGAACTCTTCAACCAGACCTGCGTGAGCATTCAGGGTTCGGGCAGTTGCGCGTAGTGAAACTGCCCGAGGTCGCCTCTCAACGTCGTCCCGAGAAGCCGTTGTTATGCCTGGGAGTTCTACAAGTCCTGCAGCACATCTCTCCACAGCGCAGTTAGTTCTGCCTCCTGGATCCCGAATATCTCTTCGAGTTGCGACTCAAGCGAGGCGCCCTGACTCACGTTGACGAACAGTCGACGCACGGCATCGCCTCCTCGAAGCGTGGCCAAGGTTTCACACACCAACCATGCAGACTCATAAACTGCGCCCAGGTGCGGTCCTCGAATGTCAAAGTCCGCGGACTTTGGCAGTTCGTCTGGTACGCCTTCTACTGCGATCCGCTGCCGAATTTGCGCGGCGGTGCGTGATCTCGGCAGGTCGGTGTCGCGTAGGGCAACATAGTCGGCAAAGCCTTCCACCAACCATGTGGGAGCGCGACTTGTCGGGCCATCTCCCGCAACGTGAGTTGCCTCGTGCGCCAACACGACCTCTCGTCCGACCATGCCCAGGCCGGCGAACACCTCAGGATTCACGTAGACGTGCACAGCTGAGACTTCTGACACCGAACCATCAGCAGATCCGGTCACTGCCGCGATCTGGCGGTAGTAGCCCGGCTCCACGTCCAGGGCACGTTCGAGACCCGTCTGGTCTCGCGCTACCTCGACGACAAGTCGCTCATCCCAGTCGGTCAGCACCTGCGAGACGACCCGTACAGCGCGCCCCGCGAGACGCGCGTACTGCCCCAGCCGAGCGGCGTCGGCGGACAGCACCAACGTCGAGTCGGTGCGCGACACCGCGAACGGCCCGGCCATCCACAGCGGAGTTCGCAGGGAGTCGGCGCCGATCTGCGAGATCCGTACCTCGTCCGCCTCCACGACGAACCCGACGACCGTCTCGGTGCTGGCCGGGCTGACATCGAAGCCGTCGTACCTCCACTCCACGGCAACGGCGGCCGTCCACGTGCCGTCCTCACCGATCGAGCCCTGCTCGTCGATGTAGCGCAGGGAGACATCGACGATGCGCGCTGCGGCGGCGTTGGTCACCAACGACTCCAGCAGCTCCTGCGCTGTCGGCGTCGCGGCCGCGACCGACCTCGCCCGCTCCGCATCGTTCGTCTCGATTGCTCGCCGCAGCTCCTGCAGGGCCAGGGCCGCCCCCGCGGGATCGGTCGCCACCGCGGTGCCTGCCGGGACCTCGATTTCAAGCGGGCGCTTCGACTCCCCTGTGCCCAGGGCTCCCCAGGCAACGAGACCACTCGCGACGAGCACGAGAGAGGTCACTGCCACCAGCCACCACCGAGGGCGCCCGGACGTGTGCTGGCCGGCCTCTCGCGCGGGCGTGGACTCAGCCAGGGCGGACGGCTCCGACGTACGGCATCGAGTACAGGCCCGTGACCTGGACGCCGGTGCTCGGGTTGGCTGCGTGGACGATCATCCCGTTGCCGATGTACATGCCGACGTGGCTGATCGGGCTGTAGTAGAAGACCAGGTCGCCGGGGCGAAGGGCGCTGGCGGCGACCCTGGTCCCCGAGCCGTACTGCGCGCTCGAGGAGTGCGGGAGCGCTACGCCGGCCGCAGCCCAGGCCATCATCGTCAGTCCGGAGCAGTCAAAGGCGCTCGGGCCGGCAGCGCCGTAGACGTAGGCATCGCCCACCTGGGCCATCGCATAGGCAACAGCGGCGGAGGCGCGGCCAGAGACGGGCACGTCGGCGACCTCGGCTACGGACGAGCGATCGGCAGTGCCGCGGGACAGCACCTCGCGACGCTCCTCCTCCTTCAACCGGCCCAGCAGCTCCTTGGCGTCCGCCAGCTTGGCCTCGATCGTCGCCTTCTCCTCGGCGAGCTGCGCCTCGGTCTCGGCAACCTGGGCCAGCCGCTTGCGCGTGGCGTCCTGACGGATGCTCAGCGCCTTGAGTCCGGTCCGATAGTTCTCGAACAGTCCCTGCTGGAGGCGCTGGTAGGAGGACATCGTCGAGACCTGCTCGAGGAACTCCGCCGGCTCACCCGCGGAGAGCACCTCACCGACGGCGCTGAGCGACGTACCCGCGTACTGACGCAGGATGGCGTCACGGGCCTGGTTGCGCACGACGTCAAGAGACTTGTCCACACGGTTCTCGTCCGAGCGCAGCGCCTTCAGGTCGGCCTGCAGCTCGTCGAGCTCGATCTTGGCATCGTTGTACCGCTCGGAGGCCTGCTCGGCCTCGTGGTAGAGCGTGTCCACCCGCGCCTGGACGTTCTTGATCTCCGGCTCGGCCTGAGCCGGCGAGCTGGGGATCAGCCCGATCGTGGCGGCGAGAGCACAGCCGGCCAAGACGGACGTGAGTCGGACCCGGGTATTGCTCACAGCGGGTGGTTCCCCTTCGGTGGTGTCGTGGACGCCTACCGGGTGAGCTGACGGATTCGGGCACGACCTGCCCTACCCCCACTGTGGCCAGATCGCGCTGGCCGTCGCGGGCGATTCACCCCACAAGACTGGTTCCCCGGCTCCGAAGCCGCGTAAGCGACCTCGGACTCAACGTGGTGCTCGCGCGGACCTTGCCTGGCCCACTTCCACGAGCACCTCGACACACGGTAGTCGTCCGGTGGTGACCAGACCAAAAATTGGGGGGAATCGCAGCACGGAGTTCCTCTTCCGCCACTCCAACACCACAATCGGACCTAGGCCGACTCGACGTGCGGGCTGGCAACCGGAGTGACCAGGCGCAGCGGGGGGACAAGGCCGCCCTCGGCAAGTGCCTCCAAGGCGTGCAGCTCATCGTCCTCGATGATGAGGTCGGACAGCTCGGGTGGTGGACCGAGCAGGACCGTCACCACACAGTCGTGACAGGCCAGCCCGCGCACGAGGCAGGAGTCGCAGTCGATTCGTGTCGTCATGGGCACACCGTGGCAGCGGCCACCGACATCGTCGCCGCCTGGCGCGCCAGCCTGACGGTGTCGGCGTCTCGATCTAGCGTGCCGGCATGACCACCATGTCCGCCGGCACCAACTGGGAGCAGCAGCGCAGCTTCGACGAGCTGGGTCAGCCGCTGCACGACACCACGTTCTGCGTGGTCGACCTGGAGACCACCGGCGGCTCCGCCCAGGCCGGGTCGATGATCACCGAGATCGGGGCGGTGAAGGTACGCGGCGGTGAGGTGCTCGGCGAGTTCCAGACCCTGGTCAACCCCCGCACCGAGATCCCCGCGTTCATCGCCGTGCTCACCGGGATCAGCAACTCGATGGTCGCCGACGCACCGCCGATCGAGTCGGCGCTCCCCGCCTTCCTGGACTTCGCCTCCGGCTCGGTGCTCGTGGCCCACAACGCCCCCTTCGACGTCGGGTTCCTCAAGCACTTCACCGAGCAGCAGGAGCGGGCGTGGCCGGGGTTCGACGTCGTCGACACGGCGGTGCTGGCTCGCAGGATCATCACGCGAGAGGACGCGCCCAACTGCAAGTTGTCCTCGTTGGCGCGACACTTCCGGTCCACGACCACTCCCAACCACCGTGCGCTCTCGGACGCGCGCGCCACGGTGGACGTGCTCCACGGGCTGATGGAGCGTGTCGGCGCCCTGGGGGTCGACACGCTCGAGGAGTTGCAGACCTTCTCCTCGCGGGTCTCCTCCGCGCAACGGCGAAAGCGGCACCTGGCCGACGGCCTCCCGCATGCCCCGGGCGTGTACCTGTTCAAGGACAGCGCCGGCCGCGTGCTCTACGTCGGCACGTCCAAGGACGTGCGTCGGCGCGTGCGTTCCTACTTCACCGCCTCCGAGACCCGCTCACGGATGGGCGAGATGGTCCGGCTCGCCTCCGAGGTCGAGGCGATCACGTGCGCCACCCCGCTCGAGGCAGAGGTCCGCGAGCTGCGTCTGATCGGGGAGCACAAGCCGCACTACAACCGACGTTCCAAGTTCCCGGAGAAGGTCACCTTCATCAAGCTCACGCGTGAGCCCTGGCCGCGGTTGTCCCTGGTCAAGCGCGTCCGCGACGACGGCGCCGACTATCTCGGCCCGTTCTCCTCGCGAGCGAGCGCCGAGCAGTCGTTGACGGCCCTGCACGAGACATTTCCCGTGCGCCAGTGCAAGGACTCCCTGGGCATCTCGCCGAAGCGGACCCCGTGCGCCCTCGCGGAGATGGGCAAGTGCCTCTCCCCCTGTGACGGCGGCATCGACCAGCGCACGTACGCCGCCATGGTGCGCCAGCTGCGCCAGACGCTGCTGCGCACCCCGGACCAGGTCGTCGACGCGATCAATGCCCGCATGACCACCCTCGCCGCCGACGAGCGCTTCGAGGAGGCAGGGACCCAACGCGACCGGATGGCCTCCTTCGTGCGCGCCGCCGCTCGCACCCAGCGTCTCTCCGCCCTCACCGGGTGCCCGGAGGTGATCGCAGCTCGACACGAGGACGACGGGTCCTGGGCGGTGCACGTGATCCGTTACGGCCGGCTGTCCGCGACAGGCGTCATCCCGCGCGGCGCCGACGCTCACGACTTCGTCGCAGGTCTGCGCCTCATCGCCGAGTCCGTGCCCACTCCGTCCGACACCCCCGGACCTGTCCCCAGCGCCTCAGCCGCCGAGACCGAGCGCATCCTGCGGTGGCTCGAGTCCCCCGGGGTCCGCCTGGTCGACGTGAAGGGCACGTGGACCTGCCCCGTAGACGGAGCCGGCCGGGCTGTCAACGGCCTCGTTCGTGCGGCAGACTTCACCGAC
>NZZG01000186.1 GCA_002698575.1 Pimelobacter sp.
AGGACCGGGAGGTCTACCGGGTCGAGACGTCGACCCCTCTCACGACCGAGGAGTTCGCGGTCCTCGCCGTGCGGGCGTTGACCGCCCAGCACCTCCAGGCCGCAGCACGACTCGACTCCTGAGGCGCGCGGTGGACGCCGGGAACCACGTCGCGTGCGGCGGCGTCCCACGAGCATGACCCGGACCCTCCTGCTCGTGCTGGCGTCCCTGCTCGTGCTAGGCACCACCGCCTGCGGCGGCCCCGACCCGGTGGGCTCGGACGACGTGGTCACCTACGTCGCGACCGACGTGGCGTGGCTCGACGGGGAGGACCCGATCGACGAGGTCATCGTGCGCGTCGGGGGCGGCCGGGTCGAGGTCCGCGCGGGCTGCAACAGCCTGGGCGTCGGCGGCGCGCGGGTCGATGGTGGTCGACTGACGGGTGGCACCGTGTCGACGACCGACATGGGGTGCGGCAGTGACGTCGCCTCGCGCCAGGACGACTGGCTCGGCGAGCTGGTGGCGGCCGAGCCCGAGATCACCGTGACCGCCGACCGCGTCGAGCTGGGCTCGCGCGACGCCGAGCTGGTCGCCGTACGTCAGGACTGAGCCGGCAGCACGTCTCGCCACGAGTGCTGCGGGTCGTAGCCGAGCAGCTCACGCGCCTTGTCGATCGCGTAGAACGTCTCGTCGGGGCCGAGCTCGCGCCGCAGCTCGACGCCGTCGTAGAAGCGTTCGCGCAGCTCCTGCGTCGTCGCCGCCACGGAGAGGTCGGCGTTGGCGACGTTGAAGACCTCGTAGCCCAGGTCGTCGNNCNCCANGCAGCGNTGCACCANCTGCGNCGAGNTCGCGNGNGTCGATGTAGGCGAANANGTTGCGNCGCCGCAGNGNNGGGTCGNCNANGAANNCCGGGAACAGCTCGGCGTACTCGTGCGGCTCGATCACGTTGTTGATCCGCAGGCCGTAGACGTCCGCGCCGGTGCGCGCCTGGAAGGAGCGGGCCGTCGCCTCGCCGGCCACCTTCGACATCGCATACGAGTCCTCGGGGACGGTCGGGTGCTCCTCGTCGACCGGCAGGTAGACCGGGCGTCGTTCGCCCTGGGCGAAGCAGATGCCGTAGGTCGTCTCGGAGGAGGCGAAGACGATCTTGGGGACGCCGAGCCGGGTCGCGGCCTCGAGCACGTGGTAGGTGCTCAGCACGTTGGTGGCGTACGTCGTCGAGTCGGGGCGCAGCAGGATCCGCGGCACCGCGGCGAAATGCACCACCGCGTCGTAGGCCGGCCTCTCGTCCAGGTCCAGCTCGTCCATGGTGGCGAGACCGGCCATCGCCGAGTAGGTCTCGCCGGCGTCGGTCAGGTCGACGCGGAGGTCGGCCACGTCCGGGTGGCCGAGCGGAGCGAGGTCGGCGTTGGTGACCTGGTGCCCCTGCTCGGCCAGGTGGGTCACGACGTGCCGGCCGGCCTTGCCGCTGCCGCCGGTGAAGAAGATGCGCATGGGTGGCCAACCGGCCGGGCCGCCCGATGCTTCCCGATGCGTGCCCGTTGAGCCACGCGGACGTGACTCTCGTGCGATCCTCTCGTTGAGGAATGTGACGGTCGGCACATCGGACGGCCGTGGTCAGGAGAGTCGTATGTCGCACCGTCCCCGCACCTTCGCCGCCGGTCTCGCCGGGATCTGTGGCCTCGCGCTGATGGTCCCCGTCGGGGCTGTGCCGACGAGCCCCGCTGCCGCTGCCGCTGTCGCAGCGCCCGACGTGGCGGTGACCTCGGCGGTCACGGCCGACGCGGCGAGCGCGGTGTCGACGCAGGCGAGGCAGACCAAGCCGAAGAAGAAGGCGAAGCCGATCCGGATCCNCGCGGTCTCCAACCGCCCCGACCTGGTCTCGGGCGGCGACGTGCGCGTGGTGGTCCGCAAGGTCAAGGGCCTCAAGCGTCGACAGGTCCAGGTCCGGCTCAACGGCGACGACGTGACCGGCGAGTTCGCGGTCCGCCCCGGCGGCCTCTACGAGGCCTACCTCACCGGTCTCGACGTCGGCCGCAACGTGATCAAGGCGACCGGCAAGCGCAAGAACGCCGGCAAGAAGACCGGCGGCACCAGGAAGGCCGGCCCCGGCTCGAAGCTCCGCTTCGCCGGCAAGCTGATCGTGACCAACCACCCCAACGGCGGCCCGATCTTCTCCGGCCCCCAGCACGGTCCCTACGTCTGCCAGGAGTCCGCGGTCGACGAGCAGTGCAACGAGCCGCCGACGTACTCGTTCCTCTACAAGTCCAGCGACCCCACCCAGGCCGAGCTCCAGCCCTACGACCCCGACGACCCGCCCTCGGACGTCGCGACCACCACCACCGACACCGGCGAGACGGTGCCGTTCATCATCCGCCGCGAGGACGGCTACCAGGCACGCGACCGCTACACCATCATGGCGCTCTGGCAGCCCGGTCAGCCGTGGACCCGCTACCGGTCCCAGCCGCAGTTCAACCACAAGGTCCTCATCCCGCACGGCGGCAACTGCGGGGCGTCCTACCAGCCCGGCAACCCGCCGCTGGAGGACTACGCCGGCACGATCCCCGCCGTACCCGGCTTCGAGCAGTCGTACGTCGCGGCGCTCGGCACGGGCTTCGCGGTCGTCTCGACGGCGCTCAACAACACCGGTCACAACTGCTCCATCGCCACCGAGGCCGAGTCGCTGCTGATGGTCAAGGAGTACTTCGTCGAGCAGTACGGCACGATCCGCTACACGATCGGCACCGGCTGCTCGGGCGGCTCGATCGCGCAGAACACCATCGCGAACTCCTACCCCGGCATCTACCAGGGCCTGCTCACCACCTGCACCTACCCGGACGTGATCAGCCCCGGAGCACAGTTCGCCGACTACCACCTGATGCGCACGTACTTCGAGGACCCGAGCCGCTGGGCGCCGGGCGTCGTGTGGCTGCCGACCCAGGTCGCCTCGGTCGAGGGGCACATCTCGATGATCAACTCGATCGCCGCCGACGAGCTGCTCTTCAAGTCCGCGCTCAACCCCGAGAACGACTGCTCGGGCTCGGCCGACACCGTGCCCGGCGACCCGACCACGCGCTACGACACCGAGACCAACCCCGGCGGCGTGCGCTGCTCCGTGCTGGACATCATGAAGAACATGATCGGCGTCCGGCCGCCGTCGGTCTGGAGCCCGGCCGAGCAGGAGATCGGTGAGGGCTTCGCCGGGCTGCCGTTCGCCAACATCGGCGTCCAGTACGGCCTCGAGCCCCTGCGCCGTGGCGAGATCACCACCGCGCAGTTCATCGACCTCAACGCGAAGCTCGGCGGCCTCGACATCGACCTCAACCCGATCGAGGACCGCACCGTCGGCGACATCCGCTCGATCGGTCGCGCCTACCGCACGGGGCTGATCAACGAGGGCCAGCACATGGACCGTGTCGCCATCATCAACTTCGGTGGCCCCGACCCGGGCATTGCCCACGACTACGCCCACGCGTTCTGGATGGAGGAGCGCGCTGCTCGCGCGCAGGGCGGTCGGACCGACAACCGGGTGATGTGGTTCGGTGTCGTGCCCCTCATCGGCGACCTGAGCTGGGCCGTGGAGTCCTTCGAGGCGATGGACCGCTGGCTGTCCGCCGTCGAGGCGGACCGCTCGAAGAAGGGCCTGGCCCGCAAGATCGTGACCAACAAGCCCGCCGACATCACCGATCGTTGCTCCAACGTGCCGGGCGTGCTCGAGGTGCCGGGGGAGAACGACGAGGTCGACTGCGTGCTGCCGGAGTCGTTGCAGCTGCGGCTGAGCACGCCGCGCGAGCAGGCCGGCGACGACGTCCTCAACGACCGCGTCGCCTGCCAGCTGCGTCCGCTGGACCGCGCCGACTACGACTTCCTCCTGCTACCGCTGAGCGACGCGGACTGGGAGGCCCTGCAGGAGATCTTCCCGTTCGGAGTGTGCGACTACGACAAGCCCGGCCGTGGCTTCCAGGCCAACCAGACCTGGCTGACGTACGGGGACAAGCAGGGAGATGTCGTGTACGGCGGCCGCAACCTGCCCACGCCCGGGCGCAAGCAGGCCGGCGGCTGGCAGTCCGGGTCCTTCAGCAGCGTGCTCCAGCAGTGAGCGAGCAGCCCGCGTGAGGAACGAACGCGGGCGTGGGCGAGCGAAGATTGAGTAAGCCCTGCGGCCGACGAAGGAGGCCGCAACGGGCGCATCGAAATCCGGTGGGCCGACCTACGGCCGTGCACCCCGGGTGCGGCCCCAGGTGAGCCCGGGTCACCGGGAGGGGTCACGTGGCGAGCGCCGGCATCAGGAACGCCTCGAGATGGCCGGCGATCGAACCCGCATCGTCGATGTCGACGGCCTGGCCCGGCACGCTGACGAGGGAGACCACGATCCGCATCACCCACTCGGCCGCGCCCTGGACGTCGAGGTCGGCACGCAGCTCGCCGGTGGCGACGCCGGCCTCGAGCTGGGCGCGCCAGAACCACGACAGGCCGGGGACGATGTCGTCCACGAAGGTGCCGATCACCGCGCCGAAGGCCTCCGGCTCGCTCTCGCGCAGCTCGGTGGCCAGCGGCCCGAGGGGCGCCGCGCGGGCGAGGACGACGGCGGCGGCCACGCGGGCCGCGAACCCGTCGGCGGCGTCGACGCGTTGCTGGGCATCGACCCAGAAGGCCTCGTCGCGCCGGATCAGTGCGGCCGAGAGCAAGGTCGCCTTGTCGGGGAAGTGCCGGTAGAGCCAGGCCCGGGAGACCCCGGCCTCGGCGGCCACCCCGGCTGCCGTCGTACGGCGGATCCCGTCGCGGCGCAGGCAGGCCTCGGCGGCGTCGAGGATCCGGTCCCGAGCCGACCGGTCGTCGGAGTCGGGAGGTGGCTGAGCGCTCACGTGAGGTCGTACTCCGCGAGGTCCACGCGACGCGTCCAGTCCCAGTAGTCGACGAGCCGCCACGGGTTGAGGCCGTGCACCTCGCCGTCGTCGTTGGCGTAGTAGTTGTGCTCGATGTGGGGAGAGGCCCACACCATGGTGCGCATCTCCGCCTGGGTCCGTTCGTAGTAGTCGTCGTAGACCTCGCGCCGCGGCGACATCGCGCCGTGCCCGCCGGCCAGGAGGGCGTCGAGGCAGGCCATCACGTAGGTGACCTCGCACTCGCTGGCGAAGATGATCGAGCCGCCGCTGGCCAGGTTGGTCCCGGGGCCGTAGAGGCAGAAGAAGTTGGGGAAGTCGGGCACGGTCACCCCGAGGTAGGCGCGCGGACGGGTGCCCCAGTGCTCGCGCAGGTCGACTCCACCGCGGCCGGTGATCCGCAGCGGGGTGAGGGGCTGGTGGTAGAGGAACCCGGTCGACCAGATCACGACGTCGGCGCGGTGGTGCCGTCCGGCGGAGTCGACGACCCCGTCGGGCTCCAGCCGCTCGACGCCGGCCCGGACGAGCTCGACGTGATCGCGCTGGAGGGTCTGCAACCACGACCCGTTGTCCTGCAGGGTGCGCTTGCCGGTCGCCGGGTAGTCCGGGAGCACCTGGGCGAGCAGCTCGGGGTCGTCGCCGACCTGGCTCTCGATCCACTCGGAGAACATCATCCGGGCGAGGTCGTTGATCTCGCTGACCGACCGCTCCTGGGGCTCCCACTCGGGGTCGACCCTGGCCGCGGCGAGACCCGCGTCGCAGCCGGGGAAGAAGATCAGGAACCGGAACCAGCGCGCGTACGACGGCAGGTGCCGCAGCGCCCAGCGCATCCCCTCCCCGACGGGCTCGTGGTAGCCGGGGTTGGGGAACATCCACTGGGCCGAGCGCTGCAGCACGGTCAGCGACCCGACCCGGTCGGCGATGGCGGGCGCCACCTGGAAGCCGGTCGCGCCCGCACCGATCATCACCACGTCCTTCCCGCTCAGGTCGACGTCGTGGTCCCAGCGGGCGGTGTGGAAGGCCGGCCCGTCGAAGTGCCCGGGCACCTCGGGCACGTGCGGGCGGTTGAGCTGTCCGACGGCGCTGACCAGCACGGTGCTGCTCAGCGTGGAGCCGTCGGAGAGCTCGGTGTGCCACGTCTGGGTCGACTCCTTCCACGTCGAGCCGATCACCTCGGTGCTCCAGCGCACGTGGCGTGCGACGTCGTACTTCTCCATCACGCCGGTGAAGTAGGCCAGGATCTCCGGCTGCTGGGCGAAGTACTCGGTCCAGTGGTCGCTCGGCTCGAAGGAGTAGCAGTAGAAGTGGTTGCCGACGTCGACCCGCGCCCCGGGGTAGGTGTTCTCGAACCAGGTGCCGCCGGGGCCGGCGTTCTTCTCGACCACGGTGTAGGGGATGCCTGCCTGACCGAGGCGGATCGCGGCGAGGATCCCGGACATCCCGCACCCGACGACGACCGCCGAGAAGCCGTCGGGCACCACCCGCGGCGCGGGTGCGGCCTTCGCGTCGGTGCCGTCGAGGGCGAGCTCCTCGAGCATCATCGGCACGTACTCGTCGGGCACCGGGGCGCCGATGATCCAGTCCATCATCCGCTTCACGGTGGCGGTGTCGAGCGGCTCGGGCTCGGGACAGCCGCGCTCGCGCCAGTCGCGGATGACGTCGTACGCCGTGCCGCGCAGGACCGCCTGGTCCTCGGGGGTCAGGAAGCCCTGGATCTCGTTCAGCATCGCGCCCCCGGGGCGCACCGGACCGTCGAGGAGCCGGTCGCGCTCCGCCTGGTCGCGGGCCAGGTGGATGCAGGAGAGGATCAGCGTGGGCACCGAGACGTCCTCGAGGTGGGCGCGGATCTCGGCGTCCGTCGAGGTGATCGGCGAGGGCGTCATGTCGCCAAAGTACACACTTGTGCCGATGTGTCTACTACCTCTAGCGTGCCGGATGTGAGAGCCGTCACTGTGTCCGCGCCTGGTCAGATCTCCGTCGAGCAGGTGCCGGACCCGGCGCTGACCGGCGCCGACGGGGCGGTGGTGAGGATCGAGGCCACGGCTGTCTGCGGCTCCGACCTGCACTTCTACGACGGCGACCTCCCGCTCTACCCCGTGGCGGTGGGTCACGAGGCGATCGGCACGGTGGTCGAGGTCGGCTCGGACGTCGCCCGCTTCGCCGTGGGGGAGCGGGTGCTGGTCGCCTCCGTGGCCGGTTGCGGGGCGTGCGAGGGGTGCGCCACCCTCGACCCGGTCGCCTGCACGGGAGGGGCGAAGGTGTTCGGCTCCGGGGAGCTCGGCGGCGCGCAGAGCGACCTGCTCGCCGTACCTGCTGCCGACTTCAACCTGCTGACGATCCCCGACGGGGTCGGTGACGAGGCCGCGCTGCTGCTCACCGACAACCTGGGCACGGGCTGGGCGGCCGCGACCCGCGCGGACGTCGTCCCGGGGGAGACGGTGCTCGTGCTCGGGCTCGGTGCCGTCGGACAGTGCGCGGTCCGCTGCGCGATCGCCCTGGGAGCCCGGGTGCTCGCCTACGACCCGGTCGAGGGCCGCCGCGCCATGGCCGAGAAGGCGGGAGCCACGGCGCTCCCGGTGACGCCCGAGGAGGTCGTGCCGGCCGTGCTCGGGGCGACGGGTGGGCGCGGGGCCGCGGCGGTGATCGATGCCGTCGGGCACAACGTCACTCTCGACACGGCGTTCGCAGCGGTCCGCTCGACCGGGACCGTCTCCGTGGTCGGCATCCACGACCTCGAGCCCTACCCGCTGGCCCTGCTGATGGGCACGTTCCGCTCGATCTCCCTGCGGATGACCACCGCACCGGTGCACCGGACGTGGGGAGAGCTGCTCCCAATGATCACCGACGGACGCCTGGACACCTCGGGCATCTTCACCCACACCTATCCGCTCGACGAGGCGGCCACGGCGTACGCCGCCGTCGCCTCGCGCTCGGCCGACTGCCTGAAGGCGATGCTGATCCCGTGACGACCTCGCACCCCGACGGATCCCTGGCCGGCAAGCGCGTCATCGTCACTGGCGGCGCCTCCGGCATCGGCCGCGCCAGCGCCGAGCTGCTCGTCCAGCGCGGCGCACGAGTCGCCCTCTGGGACCTGGCCGAGGAGACCCTGGCCGTGGCCGCGGAGATCGGCGCCCACGGCCAGGTCGTGGACGTGACTGCCGACCTGGAGGGCCCCGTCGCGGAGGCGGCGGAGGCCTTGGGCGGGGTGACCGGGCTCGTCCACGCGGCCGGGCGCGTGCACCCCGAGCCGGTGGGCGCGTTCACCGCCGGCTCCTGGGACGAGGTCGTGGACGTCAACCTGAAGGCGCACGCGTTGCTCAGCCAGGCGCTGCTGCCGCATCTCGAGGAGGCAGCGGCCGACGGTGCCGGCCCCTCGATCGTGGCGATCTCCTCCATCGAGGGGATGGCGGCCAACCCGTGGATCCCCGCGTACTGCGCCTCCAAGGCCGGGCTGCTCGGGCTCACCCGCTCGATGGCGGCCCAGCTCGGCGCCGGCGGGATCCGGGTCAACTCGGTCTGCCCCGGCTTCATCGTGACCCCGATGATCCAGCAGGCGCTGGACATCCCCGAGATCAAGGCCGAGTTCGAGCAGGCGGCGCCACTGGGCCGGATGGGGCAGCCGCGAGAGGTCGCCGGAGCAGTCGCGTTCCTCCTGTCCGACGATGCCTCGTTCGTCACCGGGACCGAGGTCGTCGTCGACGGCGGCCTCATCTGCAAGCACTGACGAGGCTCCACACATGGGATTCCTGCAACCGAACCTCCCGCAGCTCGACCTCGAGTCGTGGCGCCGGGGCACTCGCAACGAGCGGATGAGACCGCTCGTTGCGCACCTGTGCGAGGTCGGGTTCGGCACCCCCGACGTGGTCTACCTGTTCTACGTCGTCAAGATCGGCCTCTACCTGCTGGGCGCGATGGCCTTCGCCGTGGCGACCGCGGGCGTCGACGGGCTGTTCTCGGTCGGCGACTGGTGGTCCGAGCCGATCGTCTTCCAGAAGCTGGTGCTGTGGACGATGCTTTTCGAGGTGCTCGGCCTCGGGTGCGGGTTCGGGCCGCTCAACCTCCGGTTCCTGCCACCTCTCGGGTCCTTCCTCTACTGGCTGCGTCCCGGCACGATCCGGTTGCCTCCGTGGCCGGCGCTGGTGCCCGGCACCGGCGGCCGGATGCAGGGGACCGTCCGCGGTCCCGTCGACGTGGTCCTGTACGCAGCGCTGTTGGGCACCCTCCTTGTCGCCCTGCTCGCCGACGGCACCCGTTCCTCGGGCGACCTGCCGGGCGCCGCGGGCCTGCTGCCGGTGTGGCTGGTGGCTCTTCCGCTCGTGCTGCTCGGCGTGATCGGGCTGCGCGACAAGACGGTCTTCCTCGCGGCCCGATCCGAGGTGTACGCCGCGATCGCGGTGACGTTCCTGTTCTCCGGCGTGGACATGGTGGTCGGCGCCAAGCTGGTGATGCTCGTGATCTGGTGGGGTGCCGCGGTCTCCAAGCTCAACGGGCACTTCCCCTTCGTGGTGCAGGCGATGATGAGCAACTCGCCGGTCTGGCGCTGGCGCCGGCTCAAGCACCGCTTCCATCGCTCGTTCCCCGACGACCTGCGGCCCTCCGGACTCTCCCGGGCCCTCGCCCACGGCGGCACGGCCGTCGAGCTCAGCGTGCCGCTGGTGCTGGTCGTCTCCAGCGGGGGCTGGGTCACCGCGGTGGCGGCGACGGTGATGATCGCCTTCCACCTCAACATCATCTCGAGCATCCCGATGGGCGTTCCGCTGGAGTGGAACGTCTTCATGATCCTCGCGATCCTCGTCCTGTTCGTCGACAAGGCCGCGTACGGCGTGGGCGACCTGTCCGGCGAGGGGGTGCTCGTCCTGGCGGTGCCGGTCGGTTCGGCCGTGCTCGTGGTGCTCGGCAATCTCTACCCCGAGCGGATCTCGTTCCTGCCGGGGATGCGCTACTACGCGGGCAACTGGGACACCACGGTGTGGTGCTTCACGCCGTCCGGGCTGGACAAGTTCGACGCGGGCACCGTCAAGGCGGCGATGCTGCCGCACCAGCAGCTCGAGAGGATCTACGGCGAGGCCGAGGCCGAGGTCCCGCTCTTCACCGGCTACGCGTTCCGCGCGATGCACACCCACGGGCGGGCGCACTTCGCGCTGGTCCCCCGCGCCTGTGGGGAGTCCCACGACGACGACTACCTGGTGCTGGACGGCGAGCTCGTCGCCGGCGTCGTCCTCGGCTGGAACTTTGGAGACGGCCACCTGCACGACGAGCGCCTGGTCGCCGCCCTGCAGGAGCGGTGCGGCTTCGAGCCGGGAGAGCTGCGGGTGATCGTGCTCGACGCCCAGCCGATCCACCGGCCCACCCAGTCCTACCGCCTCGTGGACGCGGCCACGGGGGAGCTCGAGCGCGGCACCGTCCTGGTGGCGGACATGGTCGTGCGGCAGCCCTGGGACACCGACCTGCCGATCACCGTGACTCCCGCTCCGCAGGTCGAGTGCTGAGCTGCGAGGTGTCGCCGGTCAGAGAGCCGTCCCGAGCTGGAAGACGGCGCCGAGCCGCTCGCCGTACGACGCGAAGTCGGGCGCGCACGGCAGTCCCAGACTGCGCAGCTCGTCGGCGATCGGTCCCGAGCCGAGCTCGACGGCGACCTGGTCGGCCTCGACCGCGCCGGTGGCGAGGTCCATCGCCAGGGGAGTCTCGTACGGCGCGCCGTCGAGGTAGGAGTAGCTGACGGTCTCGATCCGCGTGGGTTCGCCCAGCGGCGCGGCGCGGGGCACGGTCACGCGCAAGGCCAGCAGGTCGCCGTCGCGCAGGACGAAGCTCGCGTGGGTCTCGGTGTAGTCGGCGTCGATCCCCATCACCGTCTTGGGGAAGCCCATCACCTGGTTGCCTGCCAGGCAGGTGAACTCCTGGTCGACCGGCATCCGGTAGACGAAGGAGCCGATGACCTCCTCACCCGCTCCCGCGGGACGGGCCAGGAAGCCGAGGTTGACCTCGTTGTAGTCGCCCCACGGGTTGGCCCGGTAGTCGACGAGACTCACGATCAGCTGCGCAACCCCGGGTCCGACCTCGACGATCTCGAACGCGTCACCGGGCAGGAGCGCCCGGGCCGACGCGGCGGGCACGCTGAAGCCCAGTGTCGCGGAGGTGAAGTCGTCGACCTCCATCGGGAAGGTGATCTCCTGGCCCTGGATGGAGCCCCAGGTCGTGGTGAGCGTCATCGGCGGTCCTTCGATCGGCGGAGAATTGGCACGCGTCAAATTAGCGCAGAGCTGTGGCGTGCGCCACAGCTCGGGACGAGGCCGTCCGTGAGAGAACAATCCAGCGGCCTGTGCCGTGGGACCGGGCCTCCGGCAACCAGGCCGGAAGACTGGCGCCCCGTCAGCAGGGGAGAGCGCATGATCGGCCACGTGCGGTGCCACGTTGCCCCTACCCTGTGCCGGTGACCACCGAATCCTCGTCGTACGGGCGATTCACGAGCGCCCCTGCGACGCCTCGCGAGCAGCCGTCCGCCCGACTCGCGTGGTGGGCGCTGGTGCTGGCGCTCGTGCCTTTCGGTCCGTCATGGGTCGTGGCGGCGGTACTGGGAGTCGTGGTCCTGCGTCGGGGTCGCGACGGACGGGACCACGGGGAGAGACAGGCCTTCGCGGCACTGGTGATCGTGGGACTCTGGGGTCTCCTCACGGTGCTCGTGCCGTCGCTCTTTTTAGGGCTGGCCGACAAGGTGTTGGGAGCCGACGAGATCACCAGGACGCAGACGCTCGAGGTCGGCGACCTGCGCCCCGGCTACTGCCTGCGGGACGCGTTGTCCGAGGGCTCGCAGGCTGCCGTGGTCGTGACCCCGTGCGACCAGCCGCACGCAGCCGAGGTCTTCGCCCGCTTCGACCTTGATGTCACCCGCTACCCCGGGGTGCAGGAGACCTCGGAGTTGGCCGCCGAGGGATGTGACCAGCGACTTCCCGACGACACCGACCCGGACGCGCGCCTCACGTACTTCGTCCCGCGGTCGCCCTACAACTTCTACCGCGACAAGCACGTGGTCTGCCTGCTGGACGCGCCTGGTGCACCCGGCTGACGCCGGTTTCGACGTTCGACCTCCGCTGGACCAGACCAGTCCCTACCCTGTCCCGGTGACATCTGGACCTGAGCCTCCGGGGCCGCCCCTGCCGGGGCCGCCGAGCTCGTCGTCGTACGCGCGATACGCGGGGTACCCGCCCGCCTCTCCTGGCTACGGGCGCTTCGCCGCGGCGGGCCCGCTCCCGGAGCCGGAGCCGTCGCAGGCGATGGCGCGCTGGGCGCTCGGCTTGGCGATCGTCCCGTGCGGGCTGCTCTGGCTCGTCGGCGCCGGGCTCGCGATCGCCGTGCTGCGCCGCAACCGGGACGGGCGCAACCACGGCAGGAAGAAGGCCATCGCGGCCCTGATCGTGGCCGGCTTGTGGTTGCTGCTGGCCTTCGCCCTGCCCGCCACCCTCCTCGCGATCGCCCCCGACCGCTCCGACAGTGGCCAGGTGACGAGCGAGGGGTCGGTGACCCCGCAGGAGCTCCAGGTCGGCGACTGCATCCCCGACCTGCTCTCCGAGGGCTACAAGCTGACCGTCAAGGTCTCGCCCTGTGCTGAGCCGCACCAGAGCGAGGTCTTCGCCAACTTCGACCTGACGGTCTCCACCTACCCCGGGGAGGAGGACACCCGAGCCCTCGCCGAGCAGGGATGCTTCGACCGTCTCCAGGAGCTGCTGCCCCGCCGCAAGCTCGCCACGGCGAGCGTGCTCTACCTCTACCCCTTCAGTGGGACCGCCTTCCGCGAGGATCGCGGCGTCTCCTGCCTGGTGGAGTCGGACGTGCCGGTCACGGACCGGATCGTCGAGCTGCCCCCGGTAGGTTGAGGTCGTGAGCACCCGACGTACGGCGAACGTGGTCGGCTCCGGACCCAACGGGCTGGCCGCCGCCGTCGCCCTGGCCCAGCGGGGCGTGGCCGTCACGGTGCTGGAGGCCGCGACCGAGATCGGTGGTGGCACGCGTACGGCGGAGCTCACCGAGCCCGGCGTCCTCCACGACGTGTGCTCGGCCATCCACCCCTTCGGCGTCGCCTCGCCCTTCCTGCGCACCCTTCCGCTGTCGCAGCACGGGCTGCGCTGGTGCTGGCCCGAGGTCGACGTCGCGCACCCGCTCGAGGACGGGAGCGCGGGCGTCCTGAAGGGCGACGTCGTCGAGACCGCCGCGGGCCTGGGGGTCGACGGTCGCCGCTGGCGCCAGGTCTTCGGTCCGCTCCAGGCGGCCTTCCCACAGCTCGCCGACGACATCCTCGGGCCGCTGATCAGCGTGCCCGGCCACCCGGTCAAGCTGGCGCAGTTCGGGCTGCGTGCCGGGCTGCCCGCGACCGTGCTGGCGCGCGCGTTCCGCACCCCGCAGGCCCGCGCGCTCTTCCTGGGCTGCGCCGCCCACGTCTACCGGCCCCTGGGTGGGCTGGCCTCGTCCTCGGTCGGGGCGATGATGATCGCCGCCGGGCACGTGCACGGCTGGCCGGCGGCCCAGGGCGGCTCGCAGGCCATCACCGCGGCGCTGGCGAGCCTGCTCCGCGAGCTCGGAGGGACCATCGTGCTCGCGCACCACGTGCGCTCGACCGCCGACCTGCCGCCCGCGCAGGTCACGCTCTTCGACACCACGCCCACCGGCTTCGCCGACATCCTGGGTGAGCAGGCGGACGTGGGCCACGGCAAGGCCTACCGCTCCTGGTCCTACGGCCCGGCCGCCTACAAGGTCGACCTGGCCGTGCGCGACGGCATCCCGTGGACGGCGGAGTCGGCGCGCAAGGCCGGCACCGTGCACGTCGGCGGGGCCGCCGAGGTGATGGTGCGCTCCGAGCGCGACACCGTGGCCGGCCGGATGCCCGAGCGGCCGTTCATCCTGGTCGGCCAGCAGTACCTCGCCGACCCCTCCCGCTCGGCCGGCGACGTGCACCCCGTGTGGGCCTACGCCCACGTCCCGCACGGCTACGCCGGAGACGCGACCGGCGTCGTGCTCGACGAGATCGAGCGCTACGCCCCCGGCTTCCGCGACCGCATCGTCGCCACGGCGGTGATGACCCCGGCCGACTACGAGACCTACAACCCCAACTACGTGGGCGGGGACATCGCCATGGGAGCCAACACGCTGCCTCAGCTCATCGCCCGACCGGCGCTGGCCGCCGACCCCTACGACACCGGCGTACCGGGCATGTACCTCTGCTCGGCCTCCACGCCTCCCGGGGCCGGCGTGCACGGGATGTGTGGCTACCGCGCCGCGCAGAGTGCGTTGCGGCACCTCGACCGCCTGGGTTGAGCGCCGAGCTCAACCCTGGCTGACCAGACCGTCCCAGCCCTTCGCGAGGTAGTCGAGGAAGTCCCGACCCACGTGCTCGGCGGCGAGGTGCTCGCGGGTCACCGGGGGTGCCACCGCGACGAAGCCGGCATCGGCGACGGCGCGCGCGGCGAAGTCGTGGTGCAGGATCGCGCCCATCCCCACGCTCACGAAGTCGGCTCCGCGCTCCAGGCACCAGGTCGCGTCGGCGGCGGAGAGGACCTTGCCAGCGACGCCGAGCCGGGTCTCGCCGCGCTCGAGACCGGTGAAGTGGTCGATCAGGAGACGCTCCTCCTCGCCTGCGGCCACGTCGCCGCGTGGCGACATGAACACGTCCCACAACGACATGTCGAGGTAGTCCAGCAGGCCCGAGGTCAGCACGAGTGCCGCGACCTCGACGCCCTCGGCCACGGTGAGCCCGTTGCCCTCGGGGGTGAGGCGGAGCCCGAGCTGGAAGTCCGGGCCGGTGGCGTCCCGGATGCCGGCGAGGATCTCCAGCAACATCCGCGAGCGGTTCGCCATCGATCCGCCGTACGCGTCGCAGCGGTCGTTGTGCCGTGGGTCGAGGAACTGGCCGACGAGGTAGCCGTGGGCGCCGTGGACCTCCACGCCGTCGAAGCCGGCCGTCTCGGCCCGGACGGCGGCGGCGACGAAGTCCTGCACGCTCTCCTCGACCTCGGCCGTCGTCATCGCCACCGAGCCGGTCCGCGGGTCGTCCCACGGGCACTGGTTGGGCCGGCCGGACAGGGCGGGGTCGGCGCGACGTCCGCCGTGGTGCAGCTGCACCGAGGAGACCGTCCCGGTCGTCCGCAGGGCCTCGGCCAGCCGCGTGAGCCCCGGGAGGTGCGCGTCCGAGGCGATGCCGAGCTGTCCGCCCCAGGCCTGGCCGGCCGGGGCGACGTAGGTGGCACACGTCATCACCAGGCCGGTGCCGCCCCGACCGCGGGCCTCGAGCCAGCGCAGCTCGTCGTCGGACACCGTGCCGTCGGCGTGGCTCTGGGTGTTGGTCAGCGGAGCCAGGGCGAAACGGTTGGCCCAGGTGGGTCCGTGCGCGAGGTCCAGGGGGCTGCTGATCGCTGCGGGAGTCGGTTCCATCACCCGCCCATCCTGCCGGGCGGGACGTGACCGTGTTGAAGCGACTACCCTAGGGGGGTATGGTTTCCGGCATGGACGACGAGACCGGGACCCCGCCGGGCTACCTGACCCGCAAGGACGACTACCTCAAGCGGATGCGCCGGATCGAGGGCCAGGTCAAGGGCATCGAGCGGATGATCGGCGAGGAGAAGTACTGCATCGACATCCTCACCCAGGTCTCCGCGGTGACCAAGGCGCTGCAGGCGGTCGCGCTCGGCCTGGTGGACGAGCACATGAGCCACTGCGTGCTCGACGCCGCCCGGGCCGGCTCACCGGAGGCCGAGGTCAAGCTCAAGGAAGCCTCCGACGCGATCGCCCGCCTCGTCCGCTCCTGACCACCACGCCGCACCCACGACCGAGAGGACACCGAACCATGACGAGCCCGATCACCAGCACCTACACGGTCACCGGGATGACCTGCCAGCACTGCGTCGCCTCGGTGAGCGAGGAGGTCTCCGAGATCGCCGGGGTGACCGAGGTCGGCGTCGACCTCGCCAGCGGCCTGGTCACCGTGACCAGCAGCGAGCCGATCGCCGAGGACGCCGTCCGCGCTGCGGTCGACGAAGCCGGCTACGCGCTCGCCTGAGGGGTGTCCTGCATGAGCACCGACTCCGCGACGGATGCCGCTGGTCGTCAGGTCGACCTGGCGATCACCGGCATGACCTGCGCCTCGTGCGCCAACCGGATCCAACGCAAGCTCAACAAGGTCGAGGGCGTCACCGCCAGCGTCAACTACGCCACCGAGAAGGCCAGCGTCACCTACGACGCGAGCGTCTCGACAGACCTGCTCCTCGCGACCGTCGAGTCCGCCGGGTACGGCGCCAGCCTCCCGTCGCAGCCGGCCGACGCGCCGGAGCGCCCCGGAGCGTCGCTGCGGACCCGGATGCTGGTCTCGGCCCTGCTCAGCGTCCCGGTCATCGCGATGGCGATGGTGCCGCCCCTGCAGGTCGACGGGTGGCAGTGGCTCTCCCTGGTGCTCGCGACCCCCGTGGTGCTGTGGGGTGCGCTGCCCTTCCATCGGGCAGCCTGGGCCAACCTGCGCCACGGCGCCACCACCATGGACACGCTCATCTCGATGGGCACGCTCGCCGCCTTCGGGTGGTCGCTGTACGCGCTGGTGCTCGGCTCCGCCGGAGAGATCGGGATGACCCACTCCTTCGACCTGGTCGTCGACCTGGGCCGCCGTACGGACGGTGCCGACAACATCTACCTGGAGGCCGCCACGGGCGTGACCACCTTCCTGCTGGTCGGTCGCTGGTTGGAGGAGCGCGCCAAGGGACGGGCGGGAGCTGCCCTGCGTGCGCTCCTGGACCTCGGCGCGCGCGACGTCGCCGTGCTGCGCGACGGCGCCGAGACCCGGGTCCCGATCGACCGGCTCGCCGCTGGTGACGTCTTCGTGGTGCGTCCCGGGGAGAAGGTGGCCACAGACGGCGTCGTCGTGGAGGGCACGTCGGCGATCGACGCGTCCTTGCTGACCGGGGAGTCCGTGCCCGTGGAGGTCGGGGTCGGTGACGACGTCACCGGAGCGACGATCAACGCCGGCGGCCGGCTCGTCGTCCGCGCGAGCAGGGTGGGCGCCGAGACCCAGCTCGCGCAGATGGCACGGCTCGTGGAGCAGGCGCAGAACGGCAAGGCCGCTGCCCAGCGGCTCGCCGATCGCATCTCCGGCATCTTCGTGCCGGCCGTGATCGTCCTGGCCGTCGCCACCTTCCTCGGCTGGGTCGTGCTGGCCGACGACGTCACCGCCGCCTTCACGGCAGCGGTCGCCGTGCTGATCATCGCCTGTCCCTGCGCCCTGGGACTGGCAACGCCGGTGGCGCTGATGGTCGGCACGGGGCGCGGTGCCCAGCTCGGGATCCTGATCAAGGGGCCCGAGGTGCTCGAGCAGACGCGAGCGGTCGACGTGGTGCTGCTCGACAAGACCGGGACCGTCACCACCGGCCGGATGGAGCTGCGCGACGTGCTCGTCGCGCCCGGCGAGGACGCGACCCAGGTGCTGGCGTCGGCCGCTGCGCTCGAGGACGCCTCCGAGCACCCGATCGCGCGCGCTGTCGTCGCCGGCGCGGCCGAGCGCGGCCTCGCCACGACGACGGAGCGGGTGACCGACTTCGCGTCGCTGTCCGGCCTCGGGGTGCGCGGCCGGGTGGCCGCCACCGACGTGGTCGTCGGTCGCCCCGGCCTCCTGCGCGACGAGGGGCTGTCCCTGTCGGTCGCGCTGGAGGATGCCGTGTCCTCGGCGCGTGAGCAGGGCGGCACCGTCGTGGCCATCGGGTGGGGCGGCGCCATGCGCGGCGCGCTCGTCGTGGCCGATGCGGTGAAGGACACCTCGGCGGAGGCGGTCGCGCTGCTGCGCGACCTCGGTCTGCGACCGGTCCTGCTGACCGGTGATGACCCGGTGGTGGCGGCCAGGGTCGCCCGCGAGGTCGGGATCGCCGAGGACGACGTGATCGCCGGGGTCCTGCCGGCCGACAAGGCGGACGTCGTCCGGCGACTGCAGGGCGAAGGCCGCGTGGTGGCGATGGTGGGCGACGGCGTCAACGACGCCGCAGCGCTGGCACAGGCCGACCTCGGCCTGGCCATGGGCACCGGCACCGACGCCGCCATCGAGGCCGGCGATCTGACGCTCGTGCGGGGGGACCTGCGCGTCGCCGCCGACGCGATCAGGCTCTCGCGCCGCACCCTGGCCGTCATCCGTGGCAACCTGCTGTGGGCGTTCAGCTACAACGTGGCCGGCTTGCCCCTGGCGGCCGCAGGACTGCTCAACCCGATGCTGGCCGGTGCGGCGATGGCGCTCTCGTCGTTGTTCGTGGTCGGGAACAGCCTGCGGCTCCGCGGTTTTCAGCCTCGCGGGTGAGGATTGCGCGTCGCCAGACCGGGTAGTGTCGCAACTACCGGTGGTGGAGGCGACTTGCGCAGACGCCGACGCCCCGGTTGCCCGATGCCCTCGGGTGGTTGAGGCCCTTCCGTCTGCTCCCCAGCCGGTGGGGCCTCAGTCGCGTCCGGGCCCGGACGTGCGAATCGGCCCGGGTGAGGACCCGGGCCGATCGACGCTGCTGGATCAGATCTCGTTGCGACGCTCGTTGACGGTCTGCGAGCCGTCCGGGTGCGTGGTCGTCTGCACCGTGCGCGAGCGGCGCTGGTTGTTGAGCGTGAAGGCGGTCAGGGCGACGATGACCACTCCGACGCCCGCCATGATGAGGCCAACGGCGTACAGGTTGACGTCGTCGACCGCGTCGTTGACCGCGAAGGCGAGGACGAGGCCCACCACGATCAGGAATCCACCGAATCCGTAACCCATCTGCTGACACTCCTTGCTGGTGATCGACGCTCCGACCTGGGTGGTCCGCGTCTGCTCGTGCGGCGTCCCGTGGACACCGATCCTCCACCGTGGCAGGTGTGCGCTGCGGTCGCGTCGCCCGTGGGGGTGAGTCGCGCGCGTCGGCACCGAGCTTCAGGTGGCGTTGACCAGGCCGCCGCAGGTGAAGTTGCGCCCGCTCACGGAGCTCCACGAGCTGCCGGAGTACTGGAGGATCTTGGCGCAGGGGGACGTGGTTCCGGCACCGACGGCCATCGGGGCGTGGAGCCCGTTGCTGGTCCACCCCTTGACCTGTGCGAGCGAGTCCACCAGGGAGGCGCGCGTCAGCTTGCCGCCGAGAGCGGTGGCCTGCTCCACGAAGAGTCGAGCCGCTGACCAGGCGTAGAGCCCGTAGTAGTTCGGGACAGCGCCGGGAGCGACCTGGTCCAGCCAGCTCCGGTAGAGCGCCATCTCGCGGATTCCGGTGTCGTCGAACAGCTCGGTGGTGCTGAAGACGTACACCCCCTGGGCAACGTCACCGGCCTGCTTCAGGTAGTTGGCGTCGTAGATGGTGGGGTCCTGGAAGTACACCTTCGGGGTGAAGCTCTGCTGCTTCATCGCCTGCTGCAGCTTGATGGCGAACTGGTAGGGCCCGAAGTACTGCACGAACTGGATGTCGTTGTCCTTCATCTGTTGGGCATAGGTCGCGTAGTTGAACTCTGCCGTGTCGATGGGCTGGAGCACGTCGACGTTCATCCCGGCGCGCTCGTAGGCGTTGCGGAACGCCTCGGCGTTGACCTTCGAGGCAGCAACGTTGACGTAGAAGATCCCTACGTGCTGGCTGGCCTCGGGTTCCGTCTTCAGCCAGAACTTCGGGATGGTGTCGGAGATCGTCGAGCTCGAGATGGCGTACGCCGCCCGACAGGTGGAGCACGTCTGTCGCTCCGGGGTGACGGTGAAGGCCCGCAGGTCGGGCAGGCCGCACTTCTGCGCGGTGGCGGCCCCGCCGGCGTCGAAGGAGGAGACGGATCCGACCGCGGCGAACGACTTCTCGCAGGCGGTCGCGTAGGCCTGCTGGTCGGCGCCGGCATCGGCCCGGCTGTCGAGGGGGAGCAGCTTGAGGGAGCGCCCGCAGAGCTTCTCGGTCGAGTTGTAGTAGCTGACGAACGCCTGGGTGCCCTGCCGGGCGGCCTCGAAGAGGCCGGGCACAGGGCCGGAGATGTCGGAGGCGGTGGCGATGGTGATCTCGGAGTCGGTGATCCCCGTGGTGTTCTTGAAGCCGTCGCAGTCGCCGGCCGCTCCGTCCCCCGTGGCGGAGTTCTCGGCAGGGGTGTCGTTGGCGCCGCCCGAGCCCCCGGCCGCGCCGGGGTCGGTCCCGGAGCCGTCGCCGGAACCGGAGGTGTCTCCGCCGGTGTCCGGAGGTGCACCGCCGCCACCGCCGGTGGAGTCGGGGACCGACCCGTCGCCCGCACCGGGACCTGCCGGGAGGTCGCCGTCGTCGATGTCCGGGACGGTGCCGTCGGCAGCCGCACCGGGGGCCGCCGTACCGCCGCTCGTGGTGCCGGTGCCGCGACCCGCGGCAACCTGCTGGGGGTCGAGGTTGGAGCCGCACCCGGCCAGCGTCAGGCAGGTGACGATCGTGGTCGAGGCCATGGTCGCGACCAGGCGGGTGCGTCGCGGGAGCAAGCGAGGCATGTGGTCTCCAGACGGTGAAAGTCAACACTGTTGACAGCCGGGACTGTACGAACCTGGCCAGTGGTGTGTCAACGCTCACAGAGGGCAGCGCATAGGGTCGAGCGCGTGACCGAGGCCGCCGCAAGTCCCCGCAGCGGGTCCGGTGCGCTCACGAAGGAGGCGATCGGCACCGCGGCGCGTCGGCTCTTCGCGCGTCAGGGGTATGCCGGCACCTCGGTGCGCGCGATCGCGGCCGCGGCGGGTGCCGACCCGGCGCTGGTCATCCGTCACTTCGGCTCCAAGGAGCGACTCTTCCTGGAGACGGTCGCGATCGAGGGTCGCTTCGACCACGTGACCAACGGACCCCTCGAGTCGCTCGGCCCACGGCTGGTGGAGTCACTGCTGACCGAGGCCCCCGAGATCACGTTCAGCACGTGGCGAGCGATGCTGCGCGCCACCGACAGCGACCTCGTGCGCTCGCGCCTGATCGCTGCGATGGAGGAGATGTTCATCGAGCCGCTGGCGCCTCGCCTGCAGGGGCCCGACCCCGAGCTGCGGGCGCGACTGGTCGCGGCAGCCATCTCGGGGCTGCTCGACGCCGTGGCGATCCTGACCGACCGGCTCATCGTCGAGGCGTCGGTGGCACAGCTCGTCGATCTCTACGGTCGCTCGATCCAAGCCCTCGTCGACGGCTGATCCGGCGATCTGGGGGATTCGCTGGACGAAGTGAACTAGAACACGTTCTAATGCGGGACATGCGCAACGGCCTCGTCCTCTTCTCGTCCGACCGGGGGATCACCCCGGCTGCCCTCGCCCTCGCCGGGGAGGAGCGCGGCTTCGACACGATCTACGTGCCGGAGCACACCCACATCCCGGTGCGGCGCGACGCCGCGCACCCGACCGGCGGCGAGTCACTGCCGGACGACCGCTACACCCGGACCCTCGACCCCTGGATCTCGCTGGCGACAGCCGCCGCGGTGACCTCGCGGATCCGGCTCTCGACGGCGGTCGCCCTGCCCGTCGAGTCGGACCCGATCACCCTGGCCAAGCAGATCGCCACGCTCGACCACCTCTCCGGCGGCCGCGTGAGCATCGGGGCCGGCTTCGGGTGGAACACCGACGAGCTCGAGGACCACCACGTGCCGCCCGGCAAGCGTCGTACGGTCCTCAAGGAGTACGTCGAGGCGATGCGCTCGCTGTGGACCGACGAGGAGGCCTCCTACGACGGGGAGTTCGTCTCGTTCGGGCCCTCCTGGGCCTACCCCAAGCCGGTGCAGCAGCACATCCCACTGGTGATCGGGGCCGGGGCCGGGCCCAAGACGTTCGCCTGGATCGCCGCCCACGCCGACGGCTGGATGACGACGCCGATCGAGCAGGACATCAGCGCCAAGTGCGCCTTGCTGCGCACGTCCTGGGCCGAGGCCGGTCGCGACGGCGAGCCGCAGATCCACGTGCTCATCGCCTCAAAACCATCGCCCGAGGACCTCGCCGGCTGGGCGGAGGCGGGTGCCACCGACCTGATCTGGGGGGTGCCGGACAAGTCCGAGGACGAGGTGATGGCCTACCTCGACCGGCTGGCCGACCGGATCGGCCTCACCGCCGGCGTCGGCACCACCGCCGGGAGCGTGGCCTGATGGCGGAGACGGTCCAGCAGCTGCTGCGCGAGCGCGCCGAGGACGACAGCACCGCGATCATCCACGACGGACGCTCGCAGACCTGGCGCGAGCACATCGCGGAGAGTGCGCAGATCGCCGCTGCGTTGATCGGGGTCGCGGACGCCGAGCGACCGGTGCACGTGGGCACGCTGCTCGGCAACACCCCGGACATGCTGCGGATGATGGCGGCGGCGGGGCTCGGAGGCTTCACCCTGTGCGGCATCAACACCACGCGGCGCGGGGAGGGGCTGGTCGCCGACATCCGTCGCTCGGAGTGCCAGGTCCTGGTCACCGACAACGAGCACCGCCCGCTCCTCGAGGGGCTCGACCTGGGAGACGTCCGGGTCCTCGACACCTCCAGCGGGGAGTGGGCCGAGCTGGTCGCCGGTGCCGGTGAGCTGACGCCGCACCGAGAGGTCGAGGCGATGGACACCTTCATGATGATCTTCACCTCCGGCACCAGCGGTGACCCCAAGGCCGTGCAGGTCGCCCACCTGATGGTGCTCTTCTCGGGCCTCAACCTGGTCGACCGGTTCTCGATGACCAGCGACGACGTCTGCTACCTCTCGATGCCGCTGTTCCACTCCAACGCGGTGGTCGCGGGCTGGGCGGTCGCGCTCGGGTCCGGGGCGGCGATGGTGCCGACGAAGTTCTCCGCGAGCCGGTTCCTCGACGACGTGCGCACCCACGGCGTGACCTACATGAACTACGTCGGCAAGCCGCTGGCCTACGTGCTCGCAACCCCCGAGCAGCCCGACGACGCCGACAACCCCCTGCGCACCGCCTTCGGCAATGAGGCCGGCGACCGCAACATCGACGAGTTCGCCCGCCGCTTCGGCTGCTCGGTGGTGGACGGCTTCGGCTCGACCGAGCTGGCCATCATCATCCTGCGCGAGGACGGGTGCCCGCCGGGATCGATCGGCAAGGGGATGGACGGCGTCGCGATCTACGACAGCGAGAGCGTTGCCGAGTGCGCGATCGCGGAGTTCGACGAGCACGGCGCGCTGACCAACGCCGACCAGTCCGTCGGCGAGCTGGTCAACACCACCGGTGGCGGCTACTTCCAGGGGTACTACAACGACCCGAAGGCCAACGAGGACCGGATGCGGCACGGGATGTACTGGTCGGGCGACCTGGCCTACAAGGACGGTGACGGCTGGATCTACCTGGCCGGACGCACCGCCGACTGGATGCGGGTGGACGGGGAGAACCTCGCCGCCGCGCCCATCGAGCGGATCCTCTCGCGGCTGGAGACGATCAACCAGGTGGCGGTCTACGCCGTGCCCGACGACGTGGGTGACCAGGTGATGGCCGCGATCGTGCTCAACGACGACGCGACCCTGGAGCCCGCCGAGCTCGAGGAGTTCCTCGCCGCCCAGCCCGACCTGTCGCCCAAGGCCTGGCCGCGCTTCGTCCGTCTGGCGCCGTCCCTGCCGAGCACCGCGACCAACAAGGTCCTCAAGCGTGCCCTCATCGCCGAGGGGATCACGCCCGGCGACGGCGTCCTCTGGTCACGCCAGCCGCGCGGCACGTCGTACGGCCCGAGCCTGGCCCTGACGTGAACCACCGCAGCCCGCGACCCGCCCGCCCGCCCTTCGGTGGCGAGCGGGCGCGGGCCGTGGCGCGCCGGGTCGGACCGGTGCTGCTGGTGGTCGTGGGTCTGCTCGCCGCCCTGGCCGTGTACGACGGCGTGGCCGGCGACTCCGGGAACGCCGGCGTCTCCGACAGCTACCGCGTGGTGGCCGACGACGAGTCGTGGCTCGGCTACCTGCCTGCCGACGGTGACGTGCCGGGGCTGTCGGTCGCCGGGCTGACGACCGTCGAGAACGACGGCCCGGTCTCGCGCCGCGTCGACTTCGTCGTGCCCGGTGTGCCGGACGGAGCGGTCTCGCTGTGCTTCGTCGGCTTCGAGGGCGACCTCGCCGTGGCCTGTCCCGACGCGGTGCTGCTGGGCCAGGTCCGGCGCTCGGTCGGTCTGCCGTACGTCGGGTTGGTCGGCCCGATCGGGGCCCTGGACTGGCTCGGGGTCTACGGGTCACCGACTCCCGAGCTCGACGACCTGGACTACCTGCGCCGCTGAGGCGCGCACCCGTCGGTGGTGGGGGAGCGCGTCCGCGGGCGGGTCGGTGGGTGGCGGCGCGCACAGCTGAGCGCGCTCCGAGCGCTACGGCGGCGTGATGAAGATGCGGCGTGCATCCGATCGGGTGCTGCTCTACACCCAGCGCGGGATCGGTGGCCCGGGTCAGGGGCACCGTGTCGTCACGTCCGCCCATCTCGCGGTGCCGCGTGGCAAACCTCCGAAGGAAGGCTGGCCGATCATCACCTGGGGTCACGGGACCTCGGGGATCGCCGACCCGTGCGCGTTCACCCGCGACTCCAACCTGGAGGACGTCGCCAAGCACGGGCCGCTGCTGCAGGGGTGGATCGACAACGGCTGGGCGGTGGTGCGCTCCGACTACGAAGGTCTCGGCACGGCCACCCCCCCACCCCTACCTGGTCGGTCGCTGCGAGGGCCGCTCGCTGCTCGACGCTGTCTGTGCGGCCCGCGACCACGCGGTGCTGCGCCGGATCCGCCAGAACTCGGTGGAGCGCATCACACCCACCAGCAGGGTGATGCTCCTGCAGGGGCTGGCCGACACCACGGTTGTCGCCCCGTCCACGACGCTGCTCGGCACGACGTACCAGGCAGCGGGAGTCAACCTCGTCTTCCGCACCTATCCCCGGAGCACGCACGCCTCGGTCGCGCTCGACGGCGCGGCGGACGCGACCCGTTTCCTCGCGCGGGTGCTCGCGATGAGGTGAGCGAGGCGAACTTCCACGCCTATCCCTGATGTTCCTCGGCGTTGCGACCCCCGGGAACATCGGGAATCCCCGGTGAGCCGGGGATTCCTGCACGGGCGGGCCTTGCGCGCCCAAGCGAACTCGATCTAGTCTGGACACGTGTCCAGTCAGGTGTTCAGAACTCCGCGTCAGGGCCTGCGCTCCCGGCAGGCGGAGACGCTGACCAAGCTCCTCGTCGCCGGCGAGGAGGAACTGCGCTCCGTCGGCCACGAGGCCCTCACGGTGCGCACGGTCGCGGCGCGGGCCGGGGTCTCGCCGGCCACCGCCTACACCTACCTGGCCTCGAAGAACCACCTCTTCGCAGAGCTCTTCCTCGGCTACCTGGCCGAGGACGCCGAGCACGAGGCGAGTGGCGCCGACGCCGTCGACCGGGTTCGCAGCGTCACTCGTCAGATGGCGCACCGGCTTGCCGCCGCTCCCGAGCTGGCGGCAGCGGTCACGCCGGCCCTGCTCAGCTCCGACCCCGACGTCGAGCGGCTGCGGCTGAGGATCGGCGCCGAGTTCGTGCGGCGCTTCGCCGACGCCCTCGCCGGGGATGGGGACGACGAGCTCGTCGAGGCCTTGACCCTGGCCTTCTCCGGAGCCCTGCTGCAGGCGGGCATGGGCCTGCTGACCTACACCGAGATGGGCGACCGGCTCGACACCGTCGTCGCCACGATCCTGCGAGGCAACGTCTGATGACGACCACCGACGACCACCGCGGCGCCGGCAGGGCGAGCGACCCGGGCCCGATCGTGTTCGACCCCTTCGACTACGGCTTCCAGGAGGACCCGTACCCGGTCTACGCCCGGTGTCGCGCCGAGGAGCCGCTGCACCACAACACGACCCACGACTTCTGGGTGCTCACCCGCCATGCCGACGTGCAGCAGGCGTTCCGCACCGAGGGGGTCTACTCCAACGCGATGGGCGTCTCGCTCGAGCCCAGTGCCTGGGGCCCGCACGCCCACAAGGTGATGTCGTTCCTCGGGATGGACGGCGATCGGCAGAAGCGGTTGCGCTCCCTGGTGTCCAAGGGCTTCACGCCGCGTCGCGTCACCGAGCTCGCGCCCCAGATCGAGCGGCTCACCGACCACTACCTGTCCCGCTGCCTCGAGCTCGCCGAGAGCGGGCAGGGCTTCGACTGGATCAAGGACTTCGCCGGCAAGCTCCCGATGGACGTCATCTCCGAGATGATGGGCGTGCCCCAGTCCGACCGGGACGAGGTACGCCGCCTGGCCGACATCGTCGTGCACCGCGAGGACGGCGTGCACGACGTGCCGCAGGCCGGGGTGACGGCCTCGCTCGACCTCGTCGTCTACTACGCCGAGATGGTGGCCGCGCGCAAGAAGCAGCCGACCGACGACCTCACCTCGGCGCTGCTGGCTGCCGAGATCGACGGCGACAAGCTCGAGGACGACGAGATCATCGCCTTCCTCTTCCTGATGGTCGTGGCCGGCAACGAGACGACCACCAAGCTGCTCGGTCACGCGCTGTTCCACCTGACCCGCCACCCGAGCCAGTACGACGACGTCTTCGCTGCCCCGCGGCTGGCGACGGGCCTCGAGCTCGTCGACCCGTGGATCGAGGAGACGCTGCGCTTCGACACCTCCAGCCAGGTGCTGGCCCGCCACCTCCTCGCCGACGTCGAGGTCGAGGGCGTCGTCGCCCCGGCCGGCGCCAAGCTCGCGCTGTGCGTCGGCTCGGCCAACCGCGACGAGCGGGTCTTCACGGCCGCCGACGAGTTCGACGTCCACCGACCCAAGGAGGAGCTGTCGCAGTTGGTCAGCTTCGGCGGTGGGCGGCACTTCTGCCTCGGCGCCAACCTGGCGCGGCTCGAGGCGAGGATCGCGCTGCGCGAGCTGGTCACCCGGGTCAAGCGGATCGAGGTGGCCCACGACGAGTGCCTGCGTGTGCACTCGGTCAGCGTGCGCGGATTCTCGTCCGTCCCCGTCTCCTCGATCGAGGTGCGCTGAGGCATGGGCAGGGCGAAGTACGAGCGGCCCGATCGCCGTCCGGCGGTTATCACCGGTGCCTCGTCCGGGATCGGCGCGGCGACCGCGTTGACCTTCGCGGCGGCCGGCTACCCGGTCGCCCTCGGCGCCCGGCGCGTCGACAAGCTCGACGAGGTCGCCGCGCAGATCCGTGAGGCCGGAGGAGAGGTCGCGGTCGCAGCGCTCGACGTCACCGACGGCGACTCCGTCCAGCAGTTCGCCGTCGAGGTCACCGAGGCGCTGGGCGACATCGAGACCGTCGTCTCCAACGCCGGCGCCGTGGCGCCCGGGGTGATCGCCGAGGTCGACTCCGAGCGGTTCTCCCGCGAGCTGGACCTCAACATCACCGGTGCGCACCGTCTGGTGCGTGCCTTCGTGCCGGCCATGATCGCGCGCCGTCGCGGGGACGTCGTCTTCGTCTCCTCCGACGTCGCCGTGCGCGCCCGCCCCTTCATGTCGTCGTACGCCGCAGGCAAGTGGGGGCTGGAGGGGATGGCCCACGCGCTGCAGATGGAGCTCGAGGGGTCCGGCGTCCGGGCCTCGATCGTGCGGCCCGGGCCGACGTGGAGCGAGATAGGCACCGACTGGGACGTCGACGAGGCGGCCACGGTGCTCAACGCCTGGGTCAGGTTCGGTCTGGCCCGCCACCCGCACTTCATGGAGCCGCAAGCGATCGCCGACGCGATCGCGATGGTCGTCGCGGCCCCGCGCGGCGTCCACCTCAACCTGATCGAAGTCTCACCCGAAGCCCCCGTGGCAGAACCCGCGCCCGCACCTGTGGAGGACCGCGCATGACCGTCACCGACCGCACTTTCGGCGTCGCTGAGATCCCCGAGGTCTCCGTCGCCGTCCCCGACGAGGACGGGCACGGCCACCTCGCCGAGCTCCGCACCGACCCGGTGGCCCTGCTCGAGCGCGTGCACGCCGAGTGCGGACCGATCGGTCGCTTCCGGATCGCCGACAAGGAGGTGATCATGGTGACCGGCGCGGAGGTCAACGAGCAGTTCTTCAAGGCTCCCGAGTCGACCCTCGACCAGGCCGCGGCCTACCCGTTCATGACGCCGATCTTCGGCCACGGCGTCGTCTTCGACGCCTCGCCGGAGGAGCGCCAGCAGGCCCTGAAGAACCAGGCGCTGCGCGGCGACCAGATGCGCGGGCACGCCAGCACCATCGAGAACGAGATCAATCGGATGGTCGCCGACTGGGGCGAGGAGGGCGAGGTCGACCTGCTCGACTTCTTCGCCGAGCTGACGATCTACAACACCGCGGCCTGCCTGGTCGGGCTGCCGTTCCGCGAGGAGATCGACGCGCGCTTCGCCGAGGCCTACCACGGCCTGGAGCGCGGCACCGACGCGCTGGCGTACGTCGACCCCTACATGGAGGGTGTGGAGTCCTTCGAGATCCGCGACCGCTCCCGCGAGACGCTCGTCGCCCTGGTGCAGGACATCATCGACCGTCGCCGGGTGCGCGGCCCCGTCGCCAAGGACGAGCGTGACCTGCTCGACGTCCTGATCTCGCTGGACATGAGCGCCGACTACATCACCGGCGTCTTCATCTCGATGCTCTTCGCCGGCCACCACACCTCGTCGGGCACCTCGGCATGGACCCTGATCGAGCTGATGCGCCACCCCGAGGTGATGACCGAGGTCGTCACCGAGCTGGACGACCTGTACAGCGACGGCTCCGAGATCTCCTTCCAGGCGCTGCGCTCGATCCCCCGGCTCGAGTCCGTCATCAAGGAGACGTTGCGCCTCCACCCGCCGCTGATCATCCTGATGCGCCAGGTCGTCGAGGAGATCGAGCTGGCCGGGCACCTGATCCCGCCCGGCACCATCGTCGCCTCGTCCCCGCGGGTCTCCAACCGGCTCGCCGAGGACTTCCCGGACCCGCAGTCCTTCGACCCCGCGCGCTACCAGGACGGGCGCCAGGAGGACCTGCAGAACCGCTGGACGTGGATCCCGTTCGGGGCGGGCAAGCACCGCTGCGTGGGCAACGCCTTCGCGATGATGCAGATCAAGGCGATCTTCTCCGTGCTGCTGCGCGACTTCGAGTTCGAGCTGGTGCAGCCGAGCGAGACCTACCGCGACGACTACTCGAAGATGGTCATCCAGCTGCAGCGGCCGTGTCGGGCCCGGTATCGCCGGCGGCAGGCGTGACGGCGCGGAGGCAGTTTCTCCGCTTCAGTGGTGAAACTCCCGCTTGTGGCATGAAGTTTCGTACACAAACCCGCAGTTTCGCCGCGTCAGCGGTGAAACTGCCGCCCGGCGACAGGCCGGAGGTCGCGCTATGACCTTGAAGGCAGTCGCCGATCTCGACCTCTGCCAAGGGCACCAGATGTGCCAGGGCGAGGCACCCGACGTGTTCGGGTTCGACGAGGACGCCGACGTGGTGGTCGTCCTCCAGGAACGCCCCGAGGAGAGTCTCCGGCCGCAGGTCACCGCGGCCGTCACCTACTGCCCGGCGATGGCGCTGGCGATCGAGGAGGAATGACATGGCGGACGTGACCCCCCCGAGCAGGGCCGAGATCGAGGAGTTCTGGGAGACCTGGCTGCAGGTCAACCGCGACGCCGAGGCCTCGGGCGACTGGCGGGTGATGGCCGAGTGGTACGCCGAGGACGCGTCGTACGGCTGGATGTACAGCCCCGACGAGCACTTCATGGCGGTCGGTCGTGAGCAGATCCGGGACTGGGCCATCGGCATCGAGATGGACGGTCTCGACGGGTGGCACTACGACTACCAGTGCTCGATGATCGACGAGGCGAAGGGCATGGTGCTCGGCTTCTGGAAGCAGCGGTCCGGGATCGTCAACGACGCGACCGGCCAGGAGTACGAGATCCTCGGGATCGGCGGGTCGTGGTTCGGCGTCGAGCGTCAGGATCGTGGCGCCGACCATCCGGACACGGGGCTGCTGAAGTTCGCCTGGCAGCGCGACTGGTTCGACATGCCCTCGACCGCGCACACGTTCGTCGAGATCATCAAGGCCGGCAAGGCGCCCGACACGCTGCTCAAGCGGATGGAGGTCGCCGGCCACGGTGTCCCCGGGCACTACCACTACGACGAGATGCCCTCGTCGGTGTGGCCTCCGCCCGTCGAGCGCGGTGACTACGTCACGCAGCAGCCCACGACGGAGGCGAGCGCATGAGCGAGGCCACGGTCCTCTCGACGCCGGCGGCCCAGCAGCTGGTCGACGGCAAGCTCGTCGGCGCCTCGGACGGCGCGACGTACCCGATCCTCAATCCGGCCACCGGCCAGGAGATCGGCCACGCCCCCGATGGGACGGCGGGAGACGTCGAGGCAGCGATCGCCGCCGCCCGGCGGGCCTTCGACGAGACCGACTGGTCCACGAACGTCGAGCTGCGGGTGCGGTGCCTGCGCCAGCTCCACCAGGCGCTCGTCGAGAACGCCGACGACTTCCGGCTGCTGACCCGTGCGGAGGTCGGGATGCCCGACTTCATGATGGGCGCCGCCGGCTTCGACGTGCCCGTCGACGGACTGAGGTGGGTCACCGACCTGGCCGAGACCTACGCGTTCGAGAGCGACCTCGGCGTCGCCTCACCGATGGGCATCGCCTCCCGCCGCACCGTGCGCCGGGAGCCGATCGGGGTGGTCGCGGCGATCACCCCGTGGAACGTGCCGACCCAGATCAACCTGGCCAAGATCGGCCCGGCGCTGGCTGCCGGGTGCACGGTGGTCCTCAAGCCGGCACCGGACACCCCGTGGGTGGCGTGCGAGCTGGGTCGGCTCGCCGCCGAGCACACCGACATCCCGGCCGGGGTCCTCAACGTCGTCACGCCACGCTCCAACGACGTGGCCTCCGTCCTCTCCACCGACGAGCGCGTCGACATGGTCTCCTTCACCGGGTCGACCGGCGTGGGCAAGGCGATCATGGCCGCCGCGGCACCGTCGCTGAAGCGGGTCTTCCTCGAGCTCGGCGGCAAGTCGGCCGCGATCGCGCTCGACGACGCCGACGTCGCAGCGGTCGCCGGTGCGACGGCGTTCGCGGCGTGCATCCACGCCGGGCAGGGCTGCGCGATCACCACCCGCCTGGTCGTCCCGCGGGAGAGGTACGACGAGGCGGTGCAGGTGGCGGCCGCCACGATGGAGTCGATCGGGGCCAAGGACCCGTCCGACCCCGGCGCCATCTGCGGGCCGGTGATCTCCGCGGTCCAGCGCGACCGGGTCGAGGCCTACCTGCGGCTGGCGATCGAGGAGGGCGGCACCTTCGCCACCGGAGGCTCGGTGATCGAGCAGGACGGCTACTGGATCCAGCCCACCGTCGTCGCCGGCCTCGACAACTCCTCGCGGCTCGCCCAGGAGGAGATCTTCGGGCCGGTGCTCGTGGTGATCGCCCACGACGGCGACGACGACGCCGTCCGGATCGCCAACGACTCGGCCTACGGGCTCTCCGGCTCCGTGGACTCGGCCTCGCTCGAGCGCGCCACCGCGGTCGCCGCCCGGATCCGGACCGGAACGTTGGCCGTCAACGGCGGCGTGTGGTTCAGCCCGGACGCGCCGTTCGGCGGCTACAAGCACTCCGGCATCGGACGCGAGATGGGCGTCGCCGGCTTCGAGGAGTACCTCGAGACCAAGACCCTGGCCTTCCCGGCCTGAGCAGGAGGACATGAGATGAGCAGGTTCGACAACAAGGTCGTCGTCGTCACCGGCGCCGCCCAGGGCATCGGCGAGGCGTACGCCAAGGCCCTGGCCGCCGAGGGCGCCTCGGTCGTGGTCGCCGACCTCAACGAGGACGCCGGCGCCGCCGTCGTCCAGCAGATCGAGGCCGCCGGCGGCACGGCCCTGTTCGTGCGCACCGACGTCTCCTCGCACGAGTCGGCCGCCGCCCTGGTCGAGGCCGTCACCGCGGCGTACGGCGGGATCGACGGTCTGGTCAACAACGCCGCCATCTACGGCGACATGCAGTTCGACCTCCTGATCAGCGTCGACTGGGACTACTACCGGAAGTTCATGTCGGTGAACATGGACGGCGCGCTGGTGATGACCCGCGCGGTCTACCCGTCCATGCAGGCGCGCGGCGGTGGTTCGATCGTCAACCAGAGCTCGACCGCCGCCTACCTCTACTCCGGCTTCTACGGTCTCGCCAAAGTCGGTGTCAACGGCCTGACCCAGCAGCTCGCCCACGAGGTCGGCGGGATGAAGATCCGGGTCAACGCGATCGCGCCCGGGCCCACCGACACCGCCGCCACCCGGACCCAGGCCGGGGACGCCGCCAAGGACCTGGTCAAGGGGTTGGCCCTCAAGCGGATGGGTCAGCCCGAGGACATGGTCGGGGCCTGCCTCTTCCTGCTCTCCGACGAGGCCTCGTGGGTGACCGGGCAGATCATCGCCGTCGACGGCGGCCAGACGTTCCGAGCATGACCGGCACGGCGGTCGGCTTCGTCGGGCTGGGCAACATCGGCAAGCCGATGGCGTTGCGCCTGACCCAGCAGGCGCAGGCCTCGGGCGGTCTGTCGCTGGCGGTGTACGACGTGACGCCCGACCCGTTGGCCGAGCTGGAGGCGGCCGGGGCGGCGGTCGCCGGGTCGGTCGCCGAGCTGTCCGCCGGCGTCGACGTGCTGTGCGTGATGGTGCGCGACGACGACCAGGTCCGCGACGTGCTCGGCCAGGCCCTCGGCTCGGCTCGCGACGGGCTCGTGGTCGTGGTGCACTCGACGGTGGCCCCACAGACGCCGCGCCAGCTGGAGATCACCGCCGGCAAGCACGGCGTGCTGCTCGTCGACGCGCCGGTCTCCGGGGGAGCCATGGGCGCGGCCGACGGGACCTTGGCGATCATGGTCGGCGGGACCGACGAGGCCTTCGCCGCCGCGCGGCCGGCCCTCGACGCGCTGGGCTCGAAGGTGATCCACGCCGGCGCGATCGGCGCCGGCACCCGGTTCAAGCTGGCGCGCAACATGATGCACTTCATCTCCTTCGCCGCCGCGACCGAGGCGCAGCGCCTCGCCGAGGCGGCGGGGCTCGACCTGCGTGCGCTCGGCGACGTGGTCCGCCACACCGACGCGATCACCGGGGGGCCGGGCGCGATCATGCACCGCGAGACCGCGGCGCCGATCGAGGACGGCGACTTCTGGATGGGGGTCTTCTCCCACGTCGCCGACCTCGGCGAGAAGGACCTGCGCTTCGCGACCGAGCTCGGCGAGTCGCTCGGCGTGGACACCCCGCTCGCCGACCTGGCGCTGCGACGACTGAGGACAGGACTGGGACTGTGACCGACGAGAGCACGACGACGGGCAAGTTCGACGGGCTGCCGGAGAAGCGGCGGATCGGCCTGGAGAAGATGGAGACCGTCTACGGCTTCGACATGACCGACGGCACCGGGGACTTCTTCGGCATCACCGCCGACCACCTCTTCGCCGACATCTGGACCCGGCCCGGCCTCTCGGACCGCGACCGGCGACTGATCCTGATCGGCATGCTCGCCGGTCAGGGAGCCGCCGACGTGCTCGGGATCCAGGTGCCCGCCGCCCACGCCAACGGTGAGCTCGACGACGAGGCGCTGCGCGAGATCGTGATCTTCGTGTGCCACTACGCCGGGTGGCCCAACGGCGCCCGGCTCAACTCGATCGTCGAGGAGACCATCGCCAAGGCCGCGAGAAGCGCGGCGCGTGCGGCGAAGGCGGCAGCGCCCGAGGCGTGAGCCGCCGGCTTCTGGGAGGGTGAGGCCATGAGTCTGCCTCGCGTGGTCGCGGTGCCGCTGCCGACGTACACCTCTCGTGTCCTGGAGTGGGGAGATCCGCAGGCGCCGCTGGTGCTCGCCCTGCACGGCTTCCCCGACACCGCCTGGACCTGGCGCTACCTGGGGCCGTACCTCGCCGAGCGGGGCTACCGGGTCGCGGCACCGTTCCTGCGCGGCTACGGCCCGTCGTCGGTCCCCAGCGACGACACCTACACGGTCGGCTCGCTGATGGCCGACGCGGTCGCCGTGCACGGCGCCCTGGGGGGTGACGACCGGTCGATGCTCGTCGGGCACGACTGGGGTGCGATCGCGACCAGCGGTCTCGGCGCCCACCCGGACTCGCCGTTCCGACGGATCGTGACCATGGCCGTCCCGCCGTTGCCCTCGATGACGCCGTCGCGGGAGTGGCTGGGGCAGTGGGTGGGCGCCGCGGTGCGTCAACCGCGCAACAGCTGGTACATCGCCTTCAACCAGGTGCCGGGACTGGCCGAGCGCCACTTCGAGCGCCTGGTGACCAAGCTCTGGCACGACTGGTCCCCGGGCTACGACGCCACCGAGGACCTCGACTTCCTGCTCTCCTCGGTGCCCGACCGCGCCCACGCCCAGGCCGTGGTGTCCTACTACCGGGCGTTCCTGCGTCCCGGTCGCGGTGCGCGGGCGTACGCCGAGTGGCACCGCACCTTCGCGGACGCGCCGAGCGTGCCGACCCTGTTCCTGCAGGGCGACCAGGACGGGTGCCTGGACCGTCGGTTCTTCACCGGAGCCTCGCTGGCGCTGACGGGTGGGAGCCGCGCGACCCTCGTGCCGGGAGTGGGTCACTTCCTCCAGGTGGAGCGGCCCGAGGTCGTCAACGCGTTGGTGGCGAAGTTCCTCGACGAGGCGTGATGCTCGGTGCGGGTCGCTGGCAGGGGATGGTCGTCGCCGAACCAGGGTCGTGTGCCTGAGAGCGACCGATGCGCTGTGGGGGAGGGGAGTCCAAGACCTGCCCCGCGCGATGGGCGCGATGGGCGCGACGGCCGACGGGCCGGGGCGACAGGTCAGGTGGCGGTGGCGACCGCTCGTTCGTCGCCGGTCTCCGTGAGCGGTCCGGGGCGCGGACCAGAGCGCGGATCAGGGCGCGGAGCGGGTCGCGGGGCCACCCGCTGCCCCACCCGCTGCCCCACCCGCAGGAACGACCCGGTGCGCTCGGCTCCGAGCAGGGCCGTCGGCTCGCCCGACTCCACCACGGTGCGCCCGGAGATCATCACCCGCGAGACGCAGGCGTCGTTGCGGTTGACCATCCGCGAGAGTCCGCCGAACTGCTCGACCGGGCTCTCGTGGTAGTCGTCGAGGTCGGAGTCGAGGTGGGCCGGGTCGAGGATCACCAGGTCGGCGCGGTCCCCGACGCGCAGGTGCCCCGCGTCCACGCCGTACCAGTCGGCCAGCTCGCCGGTGAGGCGGTGTACGGCGTGCTCCATCGTCATGAACGCCGTGCCGGCGAGCTCGGCGTCGTGGGCGTGGCGCAGGAAGCGCAGGCCCATGTTGTAGAAGGCCATGTTGCGCAGGTGTGCGCCGGCGTCGGAGAAGCCGAGCTGGACGCCGGGCTCCACGGCGATCTTCTTGAGCAGCTCGGGGCGGTGGTTGGAGATCGTGGTGCGCCACCGGATCGCGGTGCCGTGCTCGAGGACGAGGTCGAGGAAGGCATCGACCGGGTGGACGCCGCCGCGCTCCTGGCCGACGGCGCCGAACGACTTGCCGATGATCGAGGCGTCGGGGCACTCGACGATCTCGGCGTCGAAGAAGTCGCGGTGCCACACGCGCGGTCCCCACTTCGCCTCGTAGTCCCTGCGGAACTGTCGGCGGTAGTCCTCGTCGCGCAACAGCTCGTCGCGGGCCACGGCGTCGGCGAGGTGCAGGGCCGCGGCGCCGGAGCCGAACTCCTCGAAGATCACCAGGTCGATGCCGTCGGCGTAGACCTCGAACGGGACCGGCAGGTGCTGCCAGCGGAAGTCGCCGCCGAGCTTGTTGATCGTCCGGGCCAGCGGGCCCATCCCGTGGATGACGGCGGGGATCGCCTTGATGTCGGCGGCCGAGAGCAGGGAGGTCTTGAGCTGCGGACGGCCGACGCCGAGCGAGCTGAGAGCCTGCGAGACCAGGCTCTGCGGATGGGTGATGTCGGGACCGGACTGCAGCACCCGCGCGCGCCGGCGCAGGATCGAGTTGAGGCGCCGCAGCTCACGCGCCTTGGCGTACGTCGAGGGCAGGGTGCGTGAGCGGCAGACCTCGCCGTCGAGCTTGTCGAAGAGCAGCTGCTGCGAGGACATCCCGAGGAAGCCGGCGTCGAGTGCCTCGGTCAGCATCGACTCCATCCGGGACTGCTCGGCGGCACTCGGCTTCTGGTCGGGTCGGGTCGCGCGGTCGAGACCCATCGTGGCGGCGCGCATGTCGGAGTGGCCGATGAAGGCCGCGAGGTTGGGTCCCAGGGGCAGCCGTTCGAGGGCGTCGACGTACTGCGCCGCGCTCGACCAGGTCTGGTGCTCGGTCACCGCGTCGATGACGTGCTGGCGCGGGATCGCCTCGACGCGACCGAAGATGTCGCCGGCGTCGACGGCGTCCAGGTGGACCGTCGACAGCGAGCAGGAGCCGATCATGATCGTGGTGACCCCGTGGCGCACGGACTCGGGCAGCCCGGGGCCGTCGAGCACCTCGATGTCGTAGTGGGTGTGGATGTCGACCATGCCCGGCACCACCCACTGGCCGCGGGCGTCGACGACCTCGGTGTCCGGGCCGGCCTCGAGCGGTCCGGAGGAGATCTCGACGACCACCCCGTCGGTGATCCCGAGGTTGCGGATGGACGAGGCGGAGCCGGTCCCGTCGAACCAGCGGCCGCCGTTGATGATGGTGTCGTAGGTCACACGTCCATTGCACAGTCTGTCTTGACGCGCGTCAAGACGTGCCGGGCGATTCGCTGGACACCTGTCCGATTTCTGCGTGAGGATGCGCACATGACACCCCCCGGTGCCTCGGACCTCACCGACCTCCCCGACCTCCCCGAGCTCGCGTGCTACGGCCTGGCCGGTCACTCGGCCACCCCGCACGACCTCCTCGCCGAGGTCGCCCTGGCCGAACACCTCGGCCTCGGCTCCGTCTTCCTGTCCGAGCGCTTCAACGTCAAGGACGCCGGGGTGATGGCCGGCGCCGCCGCCGCGGCGTCGAGGAGGATCGGCATCGCGACCGCGGCCACCAACCACAACACCCGCCACCCGTTGGTCACCGCGACGATGGCGACCACGATGCACCGGCTCTCCGGCGGGCGCTACGCCCTGGGGCTGGGCCGCGGCTTCGACGTGCTCTTCGACCTGATGGGCATCAGGCGCGTCACCGGTGCCCAGATCGAGGACGCCGTCGGCATCCTGCGCACCCTCTGGTCGGGCGGATCGGTCGCAGGCCACGAGGGCCCGTCTGGCAGCTACCCCTACCTCAACCAGGACAGCTCGTTCGACGAGCGCATCCCGGTGCTGATGATGGCCATCGGCGAGAAGACCCTCCAGCTGGCCGGCCGCGTGGCCGACGGCGTCGTGCTGCACACCTTCATGTCGGAGGCGACCGTACGGCGAGCGGTCGAGGTCGTGCGCAACGCCGCCGCCGACGCGGGGCGGGACCCGCACGCCGTACGGGTCTGGTCGGTGCTCGCGACGGTGACCGACGACGTGCCCGAGGAGCTGCGGCTGCGCAAGCTGGTGGGTCGGCTGGCGACGTACCTCCAGGGCTACGGCGAGGTGCTGGTGCGCACCAACGGCTGGGACCTGGCCGACCTCGAGCGCTTCCGCACCGACGACCTCGTCGTCGGCTACCCCGGGGCCTTCGACGCGGTCGGGACCGTCGAGGACCTCACCCACCTGCGCGACCACGTGCTGCCGGCCGAATGGCTGGCGGCCTCGGCCACCGGCACCGCGGCCGACTGTGCCGAGAGGATCACCGACCAGCTCGACGCCGGCGCCGACAGCGTGGTGCTCCACGGAGCCACGCCCACCGAGCTGGCGCCGGTCATCGAGGCGTGGCGCGCGATCCGGCCGGACGACCGCGGCCTCGACAACCTGCCCGCCAACCCCGGATGGATGACCGCATGAGCCCGACCACCCCGACCAGCCCGGCCACCCCGGCCTCCCCGGCCGCACCCATCGTCACCGAGCCCGAGGAGCTCACCGCCGCGTGGTTGAGCGCTGCCCTGGGTGCGCCGGTGCGCCGCGTCGAGCGGGAGCAGGTCGGCACCGGCCAGATGGGCACCTGCTACCGCCTGCGGGTGGAGGGCGACCCGGCCCTGCCGGCCACGGTGCTGGTCAAGCTGCCGGCCGCCGATCCCGCCTCGCGCGCCCTGGTGATCGGGGCCTACGCGATCGAGCTGCGCTTCTACCGCGAGATCTCCCCGACCGTGGCGGTCGCGGTGCCGACGGTGCACCACCAGGCGATCGACCTCGAGACCGGGGCCTTCATCCTGGTGATGCAGGACCTCGCCCCGGCGGTCCAGGGCGACCAGGTCGCCGGGTGCACGCCGGAGCAGGCCCGTGCCGCCGCGGTCAACCTCGCCGGCCTCCACGGGCCGCGCTGGTGCGACCCCTCGCTGAGCGACATCGAGGGACTGGCGATCCAGGGGCCCGAGGACGCGGCCCTGCTCGCGGAGTTCTACGGCCCGGCGCTGGAGATCTTCCTCGACGGCCTCGGTGACCTCCTGGAGCCCGCCACCGTGGAGACGCTGCGGCAGACGCTCGACCTGGCCGAGCGGTGGACGCTGGCCCGCGGGGAACGCTTCGGCCTGGTGCACGGCGACTACCGGCTCGACAACCTGATGTTCGCCCCCGGACTCGACGGGCCCGACGGCCCCGACGTGGTCACCGCTCTGGACTGGCAGACGCTCTCGCTCGGCCTGCCTGCCCGCGACCTGGCCTACCTCGTCGGCACCGGTCTGGTGCCCGAGGACCGCCGGGCCCACGAGGAGGCCATCGTGGCGGCGTATCACGCTGCGCTCGCCTCCCACGGGGTCGTCGACTACGACCTCGCCACCGCGTGGGAGGACTACCGCTTCGCGATGATGCAGGGCCCGCTCGTGGCGGTCTTCGGCTGCGCCTACGGCGCGCGGACCGAGCGGGGGGACGCGATGTTCGCCGCGATGGTGAACCGCTCGTGCGCGGCGATCCGCGACCTCGGCACGCTCGGGCTGGTGGCGGCGTCGTGAGCGCCGAGACGTACGGCGGGTTCTTCGACCACGCGGACCTCACCGACGCCGAGGTCGACGAGATCCAGACGCGCTTCGAGCCGGTCACCGACGACCTGCGCCGGCTCGTCGACCTGACGATCCGCTCCGAGGTCGGCGACCCGGAGGTGGCGGCGGCCCGCGAGCACCTCGCCGCCGCGGCCGAGCTGCTGGGCCGCCGAGCGAAGCAGGGGCCCGCGCGGGTCGTGCGCAACGACACCGGACGGTCCTGGCAGTGGGGCAACGCCGTGGTCGGTCAGCGCAACGCGGTCGCGCCTCCCCTGGTGGTCGAGCGTCACGACGACGGGTCGACCTCGGCCCGGCTCAGCCTGGGCAACGCCTACGAGGGTCCGCCCGGGATGGTCCACGGCGGCGTGAGCGCGCTGCTGCTCGACCACCTGATGGGGGTGACGGCCAGCTCGATGAAGAAGCTCACGATGACCGGCACCCTCACCCTGCGCTACCGCCGTCCGCTGCTCCTCGGACACGTCGCGCTCGCCGGCCGGGTGGTCTCCGACACGGGCCGCAAGGTGACGGTGACCGCGGAGATCAGTGGCGCCGACGGCGCGGCCATCGAGGCCGAGGGACTCTTCATCGTCCCGAGCTGGGCGCCCTCACCGGACTGATCTCGAGCGCACGTGCATCCGTTCGCCCTGCGGGCCGAACAGCGCCAGCACCTCGATCGGGTGGTCCTGGCGGTTGGCGATGACGTGCGGGGTGCGGGTGTCGAACTCGGCGACCTCACCCGGACCGAGGTCGATCTCCTGGCGCCCGAGCACGAGGTGCAGTCGACCCGAGAGCACGTAGAGCCACTCGTAGCCCTCGTGCGTCGCCGGACGGTACGGCGGCGTCGGGTCGTGGGCGGGGATCACCAGCTTGAACGCCTGCAGCCCACCGGGTCTCTTGGTGAGCGGGATGAAGGTCCGACCGTGGCGGGTGACCGGCTTGGCCCGCACCCGCGGGTCGCCGGTCTCGGGGGCGTCGACGAGCTCGTCGAGGGAGAGCCGGTGGACGCGGGCCAGCCGCAGCAACAGCTCGAGGGTGGGCCGCCGCTCGCCCGACTCGAGCCGGGACAGGGTGCTGACCGAGATGCCGGTCGCCTCGGAGAGTCCCGCGAGGGTCAGGGCGCCGGAGACGCGCAGGGTGCGCAGGCGGGGCCCGACGGCCGCCAGCGTGGTCTCGACGTCGGTCATGACCCGAGTGTGGCCGATCTTGCCGCAATGGCAACAGATCTGGTGCGCGGAGATCGGCACCGCCACGCTGGGGGCATGCAGACGAACGGTGGCGGCCGCTGATGGCCGCGCAGGGGAAGCAGGGGCACGGCCACGGCCACGCGATGAGCGAGGAGGAGGTCCGCGCGACCTTCGAGGCGCCGAGCTGGGAGGAGCGCTACTCCGAGGAGGGCAAGGTCTGGAGCGGCAACCCCAACCCTCAGCTCGTCACCGAGGTGACGCCGCTGACGCCCGGGACGGCGCTCGACGTCGGGTGCGGTGAGGGGGGCGACGTCATCTGGTTGGCCCAGCAGGGGTGGCGGGTGACCGGCGCCGACTTCTCCGCCAACGGGCTGGCGCGCGCCGCTGCGCACGCCGAGCAGGCCGGCGTCGCCGAGCTGACCGACTGGTGGCAGGTCGACGCCCGCGCCTTCGACGCCGCAGGCGCGACGTACGACCTGGTCACGACGCACTTCCTGCACCCACCGGACGGCGGCATGGTCGCCGTCGTACGGCGCCTGGTCGACGCGGTCGCGCCGGGCGGGCACCTGCTCGTGGTGGGGCACGCGCCCTCCCCCCTGGCCGACCGGATGCCGGCGGGCATGAAGAAGGCGATGTTCCTCGCCGAGGACCTCCTGCCGGGACTGCCGGACGACGTCGAGGCGCTCGTCGTCGAGCAGCGGCCGCGCACGATGGTCCGCGACGGGGAGACCTTCGAGATCGACGACTCAACCTTGCTCGCGCGGCGACGAGGCTGAACCTGCGACAGCTCCGGGCGGGTTGCCGGTGCTGGGAGGATGGCTGCGTGCATCGTGCTGCGGGTCCCCTGCTCGCCGTGACCGTCGCGCTGGTGCTGGCCGACTCCGCCGTGGTGACGCTCGCGCTCCCCGACATCCTGCGGGAGCTCGACACCTCGGTCGGGCAGGTCGCGTGGGTGCTGATCTCCTTCAACCTCGTCCTGGCGCTCGGGGCCGTGCCGGCGGCCCGACTGCTGGCGCGTGGGCGGGCGGCCGGGGGGAGCGCCGTGGGTATCGCGCTGTTCGCCGGTGCCTCCGCGTGGTGTGCGGTGGCCGGCTCGATCGACGTCCTCATCGCCGCGCGCTGCCTCCAGGCCGTCGGAGGCGCCCTCGCGGTGGTCGGCTGCCTCGAGCTCCTCGTCAGGTCGTACGGCGAGCGCCGCGGCGTCGCGGTCTGGGCGACGGCGGGCGTGGTCGGGACGGCGACCGGGCCGTTCGCGGGCGGGCTGATGACCGAGCTCATCTCGTGGCAGTCGATCTTCGTCGTGCAGGTGCCGTTCGCGCTGCTGGCGGTGCCGGCGGCGCTCGCCGTGCGCGCGGTCGTCCCGGTCGTCGTGGGGGCAGAGCAGGAGCCGGGACCGGAGTCGGGACCGGCGCCGCGACCGGCTCCGGACGAGGTGGCGCCGGACCGACCCGACGTACGCCCCAACATCACGCTCGCCCTGCTGTCGGCCGCGTTGACGGCTGCGCTGTTCCTGCTCGTCCTGCTGCTCGTGGAGGGGTGGAGCCGCTCGCCCGGCATCGCCGCGCTCACGGTCTCGGTCGTGCCGATCGCGGCCATCGCCGCCGGACCGCTGGCCCGTCTCCTCCAGCCGAGCGAACAGGTGGAGGTCGCGGTCGGGTGCTTCCTCATCGCCGGGGGCCTGGTGGGGCTGGCGATCCCGCCCTCCTCCGACCTGGCCTGGACCATCGCGCCGCAGGGGCTGGTCGGTCTGGGGCTCGGTCTCACCGTCGACCGGCTGACCGCCCGTGCGGTGCAGCTGCGCCGGCCCCGCGCCGAGCACGCCGGCTGGACGATCGGCGCCCGGCACGTCGGCGTCGTCGTCGGGCTCGCGGTCCTCACCCCCGTCTTCACCGCCGACCTGCAGGACGCGCAGGTGCCCGCTCAGGAGGCGATCACCGCCCTCGTGCTCGACGCGCCACTGCAGCCCGAGGACAAGGTCGCCGTCGCGCAGGCGCTCGGTGGGGCGCTGGCCGGCGAGCAGGGTCAGGTGCCCGACCTGGGACCCGCCTTCGCCAGGGTGGTGGTCGAGCCGGCGGAGCGACCCGCGCTCGACCGGCTCGAGCGCGACCTCGACGACCAGCTCGAGAGAGCCGCGACGCGTGCCTTCCGCGACTCGTTCCTCGCGGGCGCCGGGTTCGCGCTCCTCGCCCTGCTCGTCGTGCTCGTCCCGCGACGGCGCAGGACGACATGACCGGGCTCGTGCGCGTGGTGGCGCTGCCCGTGGTCTCGCTGGTGCTGGTGGTCGGCGTGCTCGCCGTCCAGCTCCTCAACGGCGGGGGCACCTACGAGCCGTTGCGACCTCCCGACGCCTGCGCCGAGCGTCCGGTCACCTCGCGGGCCGACGGCATCGACGGCCTGGCCGAGCGGCTCGTGCTGCTCGCCGTCGCGGACGCCGCCTGCACCCTGGGGGTCAGCCGCGAGGCGCTCACCCTCGAGCTCGCGCAGCGTGCCGAGGTGTCGGACTCCGAGGTGGCTGCGCTGCGCGACGGCCTGCTGGCCGCCGTCCGGCAGATGACCGACGACGGCAGCCTGCCGCCCGCCTCGGCCCTGGTCGACGAGGCGCTCGACCAGGCCGAGCTCAACGGCGTGCTGGAGTTCGCCATCCGCGCCCTGCCGGACTCGCTGATCGACTCGGCGCTGACGACCGACGACGTGCTGATCCGCACGATCGAGCAGCTCGACGTGCGCAGCCTGCTGGCCGACCTCGACAGTCCGGCCGAGCTCGACCGCCAGGTCGAGGCCGCGATCACCGAGGCGGTCAAGGACGCGCTGCTCGACCGGCTGCGCAACCTGCTGTAGCCCCGGGGGCACACCAGCGCGTGGATCGACCCCACACCGCACCGCCCCCTGGTGGCCTGGACCCACGCGCTGGCCGGCAGGACGGGCGCGGAGCCCGGACCGATCGACTCAGCTCGGCAGTCCCAGCCACACCAGCGCCGCAGGAGCCTCGCTCGGCACGGCCGGGTCGTGCGGCGCCACGGGCGCCACGGGCTCGTAGGGGGCTCCGACGGCCGGTCGCGGGTCGACCTCGCCCTTGTTGGGCCACAGCGCGCAGGCCCGCTCGGACATTGCGGTGATGGTCAGCGACGGGTTGACGCCGAGGTTGGCGCCGATGGTCGAGCCGTCGATCACGTGCAGACCCTCGTACCCGTGGACCCGGTGGTAGGGGTCGACCACGCCGGTCGCGGCCGAGTCGCCGATCACGGCCCCGCCGACGTAGTGCGCGGTCGCCGGTGTGCCGACGAGGTCGCTGGCCAGCGAGGTGGCGTCTCCGCGCACCTTCGCGGCGAAGCGGCGTACGACGTCGTGGGCCAGCGGGATCCACGACGGGTTGGGCTCGCCCGCACCGACACGGGTGCGCAACCGACCGCGGTGCAGGTAGGAGGTCAGCGAGTTGTCGAGGGACTGCATCACCAGCAGCGACACGGTGCGCGACGAGGAGTCCTTGAGGCGCCGGGTGCGCAGGAACGGCCCCGGGCGGCGGAGGAGCTCGACGAGGAACCGCAGCACCCGCCGGGGCCCGCCGTCGACGAGCGGGACGTTCAGCACAGCGCCCTTCTCCTGCAGCTCGTTGCTGCGGCACAGCTCCACGTGGGTGTGCGGCTCGGGGTGGAACGACGAGGTGATCGCCACCCCCTGCGCGAAGCCCTGCGGCTCGCGGGCCAGCACGTTGACGATCGCCTCGGAGTTGGAGCGGGACAGCTCTCCCAGCCGCGGCGACAGGTCGGGCAGGGAGCCGCCGTCGCGCAAGGCGTGCAGCAACGCCTGGGTGCCGCGGGCCGCGGCCGAGAAGACGACCTGGTCGGCGGTGTAGGTCCGCTCCGCCGCGCGTGCGCGGCGACCGCGCAGCCCCGGTCGCCGGGTCGTGACCATGTAGCCGGCGGCAACCCCACCCGCCCCCGGGCCCGTGCGACGAGGCCGTACGTCGGTCACCTCGCTCAGGGCGTGCACGACGGCGCCGGCCCGCTCGGCGAGGTGGAGGTAGTTCTTCGGCAGCGTGTTCTTGGCGTTGTGAGGGCACCCCGACGTGCATCGCGCACAGTGCACGCAGGCGTTGCGCTCCGGGCCGACGCCGCCGAAGAAGGGGTCCGGCACGGTGCGGCCGGGCGCGGCCTCGTCGAAGAGCACGCCCACCTCGGTCGGCTGGAACGTCTCGGCGGCACCCAGGTCCTCGGCCACGGAGCGCAGCACCTCGTCGGCAGGCCACAGCCGCGGGTTGGTGGTCACCCCGAGCATCCGCCGCGCCTGCTCGTAGTACGGCGCCAGCTCGGCGCGCCAGTCGGTGAGGTGGCCCCACGACGGGTCGGTGAAGAACGCCTCGTGCGGCTCGTAGAGGGTGTTGGCGTAGATCAGCGAGCCGCCGCCGACACCGACCGCGCTGAAGAGCGAGATCTCACCCATCATCGAGAGCCGCATCGGGCCGAACATGCCCAGCCTCGGCAGCCACAGCATGTCGCGGGAGCCCTGCCGGGCGAAGTCCTCGTCGGTCCAGCGACGCCCGGCCTCCAGCACCCCGACCCGGTAGCCCTTCTCGCTCAACCGCAGGGCGCAGACGCTCCCGCCGAAGCCCGAGCCGATGACCAGGACGTCGTAGTGCGTCATCGCCGGGACGGTCAGGCCACGGGCTGGGCGGCGGGCGTGAACGTGCGGGTCAGGAAGTCGACCTGGTGCCTCACCGCGGCGGCGTGGAAGGGCTTGCCCTCCCACACGTCGAAGTGGTCGCCGGGGTAGTGGCGCACCAGCGCCCGCGCGTTGAACGCCGCCTTCGCCGCGGCCTGCGGCGGTGCGCTCCGGTCGAAGTCGGCGATCTGCACCAACGTCGGGCAGGTCACCTGCTTGGCGAGCTTGCCGGGACGGTGGTTGCCGAGCTCCAGGCCGACGGTGGCGTCGAGCTCGTTGACCCAGGTTGGCCCGGCGATCGCCGTGTAGTCCTCCAGGGATCCCTCGAGCGTCAGGCAGCCCAGCTCGCCGGGCCGGGCGACGACGGGCATCATCCGTGCCCTGCCGAGCCTGGAGCGCAGCCCCTCCACGCTGCTGCGCAGGATCTCGGTCGGCTTGTGGCTGGCCAGGGCGTGCCGACCCGCGGCGACACCGTCGACGAGCGGGGTCAGCGAGATCATCGCGGCGACGTCGTCGCGGCCCGCCGCGGCCGCGAAGACGTGCCCGCCCGAGAGCGAGACGCCCCACAGGACCAGGCGATCGGGGTCGACGCCGGGCAGCTGTCGTGCGGTCTGCATCGCCGCGCGGTAGTCGTCGACCTGGCCGGCGACCGAGACCGTCTGGCGCGGCGCACCGCCCGAGGCCCCGAAGCCGCGGTAGTCGAAGGCGAGCACGTCGCAGCCCGCGGCGGCGAGCGGGGCGGCGAAGGCCGCGAGGCCGGAGTCCTTGGTGCCGCCGACCCCGTGGGCCATCACGACGACCGGTCGCCCGGCGGGGGAGGAGAGCGCCGCACCGCTGCCGACGAAGTGCCAGGCATCGATCGTGTCGCCGCCACTGGTGAAGGTGAGGGTGTCGGGGTTCATGGGTGGAGCCTTCCGGTGGAGTCGGTGCCGTAGATGGAGCGCAACCAGATCGAGACCACGGTCTCGACCAGGGTCTCGCGCGGGACGTCGCCGCCGAGCGCGAGACGCTCGAGCATCCGGTCGTTGAGCTCGAGCAGGACCGAGGCGAGCGCCTCGGCGTCGGCGCCCTCGGGGGCCCGTCCGGCCTCGCGCTCACCGATGATGATGGCGGCGACCGGCTCGACGAACGAGGCCCGGTCCGACTCCCACATCTGCCGGACGGCGGGGCTGGTCGAGCGGGCGTCGAGCATGGCGCGGTAGAGATGCTGGTGCTTCTCCCACGCGCCGAAGAGGGTGCGGATGACGGCCTCGATGTTGTCGGCCGGGGTCCCGTCGGCGGCGAGGTGGGCAGCCGCGGCGAGCGAGGCGTCGTACATCTCCTCCGACAGGGCGGCCACCGCGGCGGCCTTGGACTCGAAGTAGAAGTAGAACGCCGAGCGGGTCACTCCGGCCCGACGCGAGATGTCGGCGATGTTGATCGAGTCGAGCGCGCCGTCGCCCTCGAGCAGGTGGTGGTCCAGGGCTGCGAGGAGGGCGGCTCGGCGCTCGTCGCCCTTGGCGGCGTGCTGCCTGAGGGTGGGGGTGTCGTTCATCCAGCGACACTCTCGCGTCGACTGCGCCCGGCGAGCAGCGGCGCGCCGTGCTGCTGCGCGCGCTTGCGACCGGTCGGGATCTCCTTGGTGCGCATGTCGTGCTCGTAGATGAAGTAGTCGACCTGCTGGGTGTGACGCGGCCGGTCGAGCATGTGGCCGGTGTACTTCTGCTGGTCCTCGAGGATCACCCGCTCCATCGTGGCCTCGTCGGGCAGGCGGTAGTTGCCGGTGGCGTAGGCCCCCACGAGTCGGGCCTGCGCCTCGACGAAGGGGAAGAGCGTCGGCGTGGACTGGGCGAAGCCGACGAGGGCGAGGTCGTCGATGCCGGGCTTGAACATCCGCTTGTAGAGCGGGATCGCGTTGTCCGGGGCGCTGAGGAAGTCCTCGTCGAAGAAGGGGAAGGTGATGTTGTAGCCGGTCGCGTAGACGATCACGTCGAACTCGCTGCTGGTGCCGTCCTCGAAGTGCACCGTGCGTCCGTCGAGGCGCGAGACGTTGCCCTTCGGTGTGACGTCGCCCGAACCGAGGCGCAGCGGGAGCTCGACCGACTGGGTCGGGTGGGCCTCGAAGAACTTGTGGTTGGGCGCGGGCAGGCCGTAGAGCTCGGGGTTGGACCCGGCCATGAACTGCATCTTCTGCACGAACTTCCGCTGCCACGACAACGGCAGGTACGGCGTGGTGACGTAGTACTTGTCGGCCGGCAGGCCACCGGTGTACTTCGGCACGATCCAGGCACTGGAACGCGTCGAGATCGTGACCTCGTTCTGCAGGGAGCGGCTGGAGAGCTCGACGGTGATGTCGGCGGCAGAGTTGCCCAGCCCGACGACCAGGATCTTCTTGTGCGTGAAGTCCAGTGGGTCGTGGGGGTCGACGTAGTGGTGGGCGTGGATGGACTCACCGGTGAACTCGCCAGGGAAGTCCGCCATCCGAGGGTCCCAGTGGTGGCCGTTGCCGACGACGAGGAAGTCGAAGTGCCGTCGTGCACCGGTCTCGTCGAGCAGCTCCCAGCCGCCTCCCGGCAGCCGCTCGGCGTGCATCACCCTGTTCTGGAACTCGATGTGCTCGCGGATGCCGAAGGCGTCGCAGTAGGAGTCCAGGTAGGCCTTGATCTGGGTGTGGTGCGGGAAGTCGGGATACTCCTGCGGCATCGGGAAGTCCTTGAAGGACAGCCGGTGCTTGGAGGTGTCGATGTGCAGCGAGCGGTAGGCGCTGCTGTGCCCGTTCGGGTTGCCGAACGCCCAGTTGCCGCCGACCCGGTCGGAGGCCTCGAAGACCGTGACCGGGACTCCGTAGTCGAGCAGCATCTTGGCCGAGGTCAGGCCACTGATCCCGGCGCCGATCACGGCCGTGGTGGGCAGCGAGTCGTGGTCGGGGCTGGTGGCGGCGGGGCGGGCTGTGGTCTGGGTCACGTCGACGGACGATACGCGGCAGATTTGACACGCGTCAAGAACCCGACCCACTCCCTTGCTGGATCGTAGAACAGGTTCTAGTTTGTGACCATGGTCACGACGTCGTCATCCCTGCCGTCCGCCGCGGGGGGCTTCAACCTCTCGACCGTCTTCGACACCGTGGCCGGAGCCGTGCCCGACCGGGAGGTCATGGTCTGGCGCGACCTGCGCCTGACGTACGGCGTGATGAACGCGCGCATCGACGCACTGGCCCACCACCTGGTCGAACAGGGCCTGGGCTGCCGGACCGAGCGTGCCGGCGGAGCGCTCGCCGGGCACGAGTCGGGTCAGGACCACGTCGGCCTCTACCTGCGCAACGGCAACGAGTACCTCGAGGCGATGGTCGCCTCCTACCGGGCCCGCAGCGCGGCGGTGAACGTCAACTACCGCTACGTCGAGGAGGAGCTCGCCTACCTCCTCACCGACGCTGCGACGACCGCGCTGGTCTACCACGCCGAGTTCGCGCCCCAGGTCGCCGCGATCCGGGACCGGCTGCCGCACCTGAGGGTCCTGGTCCAGGTCGCCGACGAGAGCGGCAACGACCTGCTTCCCGGTGCGGTCGACTACGAGTCGGTGCTGGCCACCCCGCCGCCCGCGTCCGGGATGCCCACGCCCTCGGGCGACGACCTCTTCATCATCTACACCGGCGGCACGACAGGGATGCCCAAGGGTGTCCTGTGGCGCCACGACGACATCTACGTCTCCTCGATGGGGGGCACGGTCTTCGGCGGCGAGGAGCCGTTCGCCTCTTACGACGCGATCGCCGAGCACGCCGCCTCGGGCGCGGGTCGGATGACGATGCTGCTCGTGGCGCCCTTCATGCACGGCGCGGCGCAGTGGTCGACCTTCCACATGATCACCGGCGGTGGGACGATCGTGATCCCGGACGACGTGCGTCGCTTCGACGCCGCCGGCGCGCTCGCCGTGGCGATCCGGGAGAAGGCCGTCAGCTTCCCCGTGGTCGGTGACGCCGTCGCGCTGCCCCTGGTCGAGGAGATCGAGCGCGCGGCGGCCGCGGGCACGCCGTACGACCTGAGCGGGCTGGCGGCGATCAACAACGGCAGCGCACCGCTCACCCCCAGCGTGCGCGCGCGGATCCTCGAGGCGCTGCCCCACATCCTGCTGATGGACGCGGCCGGCTCGTCGGAGACCGGGCTGCAGATGAGCTCGATGTCGCTCAAGGGTGCCGAGGTGGAGGCGGCGGTGTTCACCCCGCAGAGCGACACCACGGTCGTCGACGAGGCGATGAGCCGCACCTTCGAGCCGGGCGAGCGAGGAGGCTGGCTGGCGCGGCGCGACCGGGTGCCGTTGGGCTACCTCGGCGACGCCGACAAGACCGCGGGGACGTTCCCGACGATCGACGGCGTGCGCTGGTCGGTCCCCGGCGACCGGGCCGACCTGCTCGAGGACGGACGGATCGCGCTGCTGGGCCGCGACAGCGTCACCATCAACTCCGGCGGCGAGAAGATCTTCGTCGAGGAGGTCGAGCGTGCGCTGGCCGAGCACGACGCCGTCCGTGACGTGGTCGTGGTGGGCCGGCCCTCGACGCGGTGGGGGAGCGAGGCCGTGGCGGTGGTGCAGCTGCACGACGGCGTCGAGGCCTCGGACGAGGAGCTGCTCGCCGAGTGCGGCAAGCACGTCGCGCGCTACAAGGTGCCCAAGCAGGTCGTGCGGGTGGCCAGGGTGGAGCGTTCGCCGTCCGGCAAGGCCGACTACCGCTGGGCCAAGGCACGTGCCGTCGATCCGGCGGCGGTGGCCGTCCCCGGATGAGGACAGCTCGCCTCGGGGCCGGCTCGGGGCCGCCTCGGGGCCGTCTGCGTGCCACCCAACCTCGTGCGCGCGCCGCCATGTCGGCGAGGCGAGCACCTGACCTGCTCTCCAGCGGTTCGGCCGGGCTCTGAGCCAGGAGCGGATCAGCGCCCGCGGACCTTGAAGGACACCCAGTCGCTGGCCTTGGCGTCGAGGTCGTCGACCGCGGGCAGCGCTCGCACCCGACCGCGCTCGCCACGCCACGGCTTCGATCGCAGCGACCAGTGCGAGACGCCGTTGGCGTCCTGCCTCAAGCACCGGTCGTGTGCCTGCACCACCCAGCGACCCTTGCGGCGCACCTGCGCCTCGCCGCGCAGGCACCCCGCCGGGTCCGGGCGTCGCATCGCGACGATGCGGAGGCGCTCTCGGGCTTGGTAGACGAAGGTCCTGCCCCGCACGCGCTCGAAACCCTGCGGCGCCACGACGACGTCGGGACGCGCGATGACCCTGACCCTGCTGCGCGGTTGCCAGGGCTCGTCGATCAGCACGGCTTCGTACGTCGTGTCCTCGGCCGGCGTCGTGGTGAAGGTGGCCGTGCCGCCCGCGCTCGGATGGGCCGCGTCGAGCCTCACCCGGCCGCCGTCGGGTCGCAGCCGCCAGAGGACCACTCGTCCCGGATCGAGCTCACCGCTGACGCGGGCGTCCAGCACCACGTCCTGCCCGCGCGTCGGCGATCCACGCGCCGTCAGCTTCACCCTGGGCGACCCCTCGGGCTGCGGTGGGACCTCGTCGGCACGGTAGGCGACGTAGCGGATTCCAGTGGGCCGGTCCAGGCGACAGCGGTGGCCGTCCCCGGGTGCGGAGAGGTGGGAGGAGGCCGGCTGGAGGCTGGGTGGCGTTCGAGGCAACCTTGTGCGGGCCTGCCGCGTCTCCCTCGTGACACCGCTCCACTCGGGAGGGGTGGGAATGGAGAGACGTGACGCACCCCGCACCGCCCAGCAGCCCCGCCTACCGTCGCCTGGTCACCGTGGTGACGCTGACGGCCATGCTCGCCCTGGCCCTGGTGCTGCTCGACCGCCCGACCGTGGCCTCGGGCGCGGGTCCCGAGCGGTCCTCACCGCCCGCGGCGACCTTCGCGACGTTCAAGGGCGTCTGGACCGGCCACACCCGCTCGATCAAGATCCGCAAGGGCCACGTCGCTCGGGAGCGCATCTCGATCGGTTGCTGCGAGCAGGTCGCCGACCTGACCTTCGACGTACGTCGTGCCCGCGGCACCAAGCGTCACGCGACGCTGCGTGCCGAGGTCACCAAGGTGCGGTCGTACGACGCCGGTTCGCTCGGCTCACCGCGACCCGAGGTGGGTGACGTCGTGCTGTTCAGCCTCGACCGGGGGATCCTCAGCGAGCCGGCGAGCGGGACGTTCTACTGCAACCAGCGGCGTGGCATGGCGGGGGACTGTGGCGCGTGACGCGGTGCGGAATCGTTCCGCGGCGACGGGTGACTACGATCGCGTCGTGGCGCCGCGGATCGTGTTGCACTTCCACCCTGGCTGGGGGTTCGGAGAGAGCACGGTGCTCGACGCGATGGCAGCGTCCGGCAGGTACCGCAGCCAGTGGGAGACCGGCACTTCCAACGGTGGTCTGACGGCTTATCCTGGCGGCAACCGCTGGCGGTGGGAGAGTCGGATCTTTGACGGCCGGTACGACGGAGCAGACGCCTCGGACCGGCCGGTGTACGGCGCGTGGAACCGCCGCAACGACCACTACGGCGCATCGCCGCGATTCGGGTCGGCGTACCTGAGGTTGGGGCCGGAGGTCATCGAACGCGCCACCTTCTGCTGGCCGGACAGCGTCTACGACCCTTGGGTGATCGGCGGCCCGGCCAGGCTCGACGAACTGTGCCGCCTGGCTGATGCCGGCCTCCTCGATCCGAGCCTGCTGCCCGACTCCGCCGCCGACCTGCCGCTGGACGACCCGCTCAACGACTACATCGAGGCGCACGTCCACGGAGCGCTGATCATCTCGCGGGACGTCGAGGCGTTGGTCCTCGATCCCTCCGATCGCCAGGCGCATGCCGAGGTCCTCGACCGGCTCGGCTGCCCTATCGAGGAGCACCTCGGATATCGACTCACGGCAGATGCCATCGAGCCCGGATACCGCAGCCACGTACCTGTCGAGCTGGCGCGCACGCTCGGGGGTGAGATCGATCCGGCCAGGCTGGCCGAAGCCTCCAGGTCGGGTGACCACGATCCCCAGGCGGTCAAGTGGTTGTGGCACTGTCTGGCCCGGTTCGGTCGGAGGGAGTCGGATCACCGGGTCGGCGGGCCGTGAACCTTGCGGACACGGGCAGCGCCGTCCCCGAACACGAACGACGTGCGGCCCGTACCGGCACGCTTCGCGCGACCATCGGCTCATGGCACGCTCCCGTGCCGATCGGCTTGTGGGTCGAGCGCTACAGATCCAGGAGCAGGACGATCGTTTCGCGGACTTCCCCGAGCACGACTGGGCCAACGTTGCCGGTGCGCTCCTGCACGCGCGTCATGGCGACAGATCGCAGGTGCTGGCACTGTGCGGACGAGGACGCTGCGAGACGATTCTCCTCGTCCGGGTCGATGATGACTTCGGTGGCGCTCCGCCGAACGGTCCGAGCTAGTGGCACGACTTGAATGACGTTCGGCTTCCCACTGAGAACCCGCCCCGCTGTGACGACGATGGCCGGCCGACGGAGTCCGGCCTCGCTTCCAACTGGCATCCCGAGATCGAGCTCGACGACGTCACCCGGCTTCAGCATCCAGCCAAGCCGTCTCTTCGTCGTCGAGATCCGCCGCAAGGTCGCGCGCCATGGCATCCTGGCGAAGCGCCCGGATAGCACGGTTGACGGTCTCATCGATCGTCTCGTGGCGTTCGGCTGCCAATCTAGTCACTCGAAGGTGGGTGTCTCTGCTGACGCGGATCGTCGTCGTCTCGGGCACGTTTCCAGACTACTCTTGTAGACAGATTCATCTACAGCCGCACCTAACGTGCGTGCCCCGCGTCGCTACCGGCCCGCGAGGGGCGACGCAGTCAAGAACGACACCATCTCCTCGACGAGCAGGTCGCGCTCGGGCACGGGGAACAGGGCCCAGTCGTGGGGGAGGTCGTGACCCAGGCGGAGCTCGTGGTCGGTGCCGGGAGCTGCCGCGGCCAGGTCGGCGAGGCGTTCGCACTGCGGCTGGAACATCTCGGCGGTGCCGACCCACGACTGGATCGTGCCGAGGTCGTGCAGGCCGCCGTTGATGGGGGAGAGCCAGGGGTCGGACGGGTGCCGGTCGCCCCGGTAGAGCTCGATGCAGCCGTGCAGCCCGCGCAGGGAGAGCAGCACGTCGGCGGGTGCCGCCGCGACGGTCGCCCGATCGCTCATCACCGCATCGACCCACGGCGACAGGAGCACCGTGCGCGACGGACGGGTGAGCCCGCCGTCCCGGATCTCCTGGAGTGCGACGAGGGACAGGGCGCCCCCCGCCGAGTCGCCGGCGAGGTCGACCGGAGCCCCCTGGGCGAGATCGACCACGTGCTGCCAGGCGGCCATCACCATCGGGACGGTCTGATCCACGGTGTGCTCGGGGGCCAGGGGGTAGTCCACGAGGTGCACGGTCCAGCCGCGAGCGATGAAGAGACCGAGGAAGGGCCAGTGCTGGTCCTCGAGCGTGTAGGCACCGCCGTGCAGGTAGAAGAGGTGGCGGCCCGCTCCGGGACCGGCCGACGCCTCCCTGGATCGGGGGGACGCGGTCACGACGAGCCCGTCGGCGACCGGCGCCTCGGTGACGTCGTACAGCAGGGACAGCCCACGGGGCGCCGCCTTCCCCCGGGGGCGGCGGAGCGGCCGGGTCATCGCGTTGCGCTTGAGGACGTCCGGGAGGAGGCCGAGGCCTGCCGAGATGGTGGTGACGGCGGTGCTGGGCATGGGAGGAGGCTACGCCGGGGCGTCGAGGTCCGCTCGTCGGAGATCTGGCAAAGTTGAGTGGAACAGACTCAACTTTCCGTACGTTGCAACCAGTGGAAGCATCGGCACGCACGAGAGCGAGACCCCCATGAGCACCTTCGGCGCAGAGAAGTTCACCACCCGCAGTCGCGAGGCCATCGAGGCCGCCCAGGTGGCCGCCACCACCGGCGGCCATAGCGCGGTCGAGCCGATCCACGTCCTGACCGCGCTCCTGCGCGACGGCGAGGGCACGGCGGGGAGCCTGGTCACCAAGGCCGGGGTGGACGCCGCCCTCCTCAAGGCCCAGGCGGAGGCGGCCCAGTCGCGGCTGCCCAGTGCCAGCGGAGCCACGGTCAAGCAGCCCGCGGCCTCGCCCGCGCTGACCCGCGTGCTGGCCGCCGCGCTCGACCTCGCCGGCAGCATGAAGGACGACTACGTCGCCACCGAGCACCTGCTCATCGCCCTCGCCGGCACCGAGTCGAGCGCCCAGCAGGTGCTGACCGAGGCCGGCCTGAGCGAGGTCGGACTGCGCGAGGGCCTCACCGCGGTCCGCGGCAACCGGCGCGTGACCAGCCAGGACGCCGAGGCGACGTACGAGTCGCTGGAGAAGTACTCCGTCGACCTCACCCGATCCGCCCAGGACGGCAAGCTCGACCCCGTCATCGGGCGCGACGCCGAGATCCGGCGCGTGATCCAGGTGCTCAGCCGGCGGACGAAGAACAACCCCGTCCTCATCGGCGAGCCCGGCGTCGGCAAGACCGCGGTCGTCGAGGGCCTCGCCCAGCGAGTCGTCGACGGTGACGTGCCCGACAGCCTCAAGGGTCGCCGGGTGCTGAGCCTCGACCTGGCCGCGATGGTGGCCGGCGCGAAGTACCGCGGGGAGTTCGAGGAGCGGCTCAAGGCCGTGCTCGAGGAGATCAAGGAGGCCGGTGGGCAGATCATCACCTTCATCGACGAGCTGCACACGGTCGTCGGTGCGGGCGCCGGGGGCGACTCCGCGATGGATGCCGGCAACATGCTCAAGCCGATGCTGGCGCGCGGCGAGCTGCACATGATCGGCGCCACCACGCTCGACGAGTACCGCGAGCGCGTCGAGAAGGACCCGGCCCTGGAACGCCGTTTCCAGCAGGTCTTCGTCGGCGAGCCCAGCGTCGAGGACACGATCCAGATCCTGCGCGGCATCCAGGAGAAGTACGAGGCCCACCACGGGGTCCGGATCACCGACGCCGCCCTGGTCGCGGCCGCCACGCTCTCCGACCGCTACATCCCCGGACGTCAGCTGCCCGACAAGGCCATCGACCTCGTCGACGAGGCAGCCAGCCGGCTGCGGATGGAGATCGAGTCGTCACCGGAGGAGATCGACGAGCTGCGCCGCCGGGTCGACCGGCTCAAGATGGAGGAGTTCGCTCTCGCCAAGGAGTCCGACGACGCCTCGGTGGAGCGGCTCGCCGTGCTCCGCGCCGACCTCGCCGACCGCGAGGAGGAGCTGCGCGGGCTCGAGGCGCGCTGGGAGCAGGAGAAGGCCTCGCTCGAGGGCGAGGGCGACCTGCGTCGCCAGCTCGACGCCCTGCGCATCGAGTCCGAGCGGCTCCAACGCGACGGTGACTTCGAGGCGGCCAGCGAGATCCTGTACGGCCGGATCCCCACGTTGGAGGCCCAGATCGAGGCGGTCGCCGCGCACGAGAAGGCCGCCGACCCCGGTGTCGAGCCGCTGGTGGGCGAGGAGGTCGGTGCCGCCCAGATCGCCGACGTGGTCGAGGCCTGGACCGGTATCCCGACCGGTCGGATGCTGGAGGGCGAGACCGCCAAGCTGCTGCGGATGGAGGAGGTCGTGGGGGAGCGCCTGATCGGTCAGCACTCCGCCGTCGTGGCGGTGAGCGACGCCGTACGACGTTCGCGCGCCGGCATCGCGGACCCCAACCGGCCCACCGGCTCGTTCCTCTTCCTCGGCCCCACCGGCGTCGGCAAGACCGAGCTCGCCAAGTCACTGGCCGACTTCCTCTTCGACGACGACCGGGCGATCATCCGCATCGACATGAGCGAGTACTCCGAGAAGCACTCGGTCTCGCGACTCGTCGGTGCCCCTCCCGGCTACGTGGGCTACGACGAGGGCGGTCAGCTGACCGAGGCCGTGCGCCGCCGGCCCTACTCCGTCGTGCTGCTCGACGAGGTCGAGAAGGCCCACCCGGAGGTCTTCGACATCCTGCTGCAGGTGCTCGACGACGGCCGGCTCACCGACGGCCAGGGTCGCACGGTCGACTTCCGCAACACGCTGCTCATCCTCACGAGCAACCTCGGCTCGCACTACCTGGTCGACCCGACGCTGGACGAGGAGAAGAAGCGTGAGTCGGTGCTGGCCGTCGTACGACAGAGCTTCAAGCCGGAGTTCCTCAACCGGCTCGACGAGATCGTGCAGTTCGACGCGCTCAGCAAGGACGACCTGACCCACATCGTCGACCTGCAGCTGGCCCTGCTCGAGCAGCGCCTGGCCGTGCGACGCATCACGATCGGCGTCACCGAGGCCGCCAAGCGGTGGCTCGCCGAGACCGGCTACGACCCGGCTTACGGCGCCCGCCCGCTGCGCCGGCTGATCCAGTCGGCCATCGGCGACCCCCTCGCCAAGCTGCTCATCGGCGGCGAGGTCGTCGACGGCTCACAGGTGGGGGTCGACGTGGGTGCGGACGGCCTGGTGCTGCACCGCTGAGCGTCCCCGCTGAGTGGCCCCATCTCCGGGGACGAGCACCGGGTACCGGGTCCGCGTCATTTCGTGCCCGGTACCCGGCCTCTGTTGCAATGGGGGCATGCCGCACGCCGCTCGCGACGTCGACCCCTCCGCTGACACCCAGGACCAGTCGACCGCCGGAGCAGTCCGTGAGCTGCCCCCGCGTCGACGTGGGCAGCTGCCCGTGGACCTCGGCCGCGGCTTCCTGATCGGGACCGCCGAGCTGGTCCCGGGTGTCTCCGGTGGCACGGTCGCCCTCGTCACCGGGGTCTACGAGCAGCTCATCGACTCCCTCCACCACGTCAGCCAGGCCGGACGACGACTGGTCCTCGGTCCCGATCGGCTGACGTCGGCACGGGCGGCGCTGGGCCAGGCGGACTGGCGCCTGGTGGTGCCGGTCCTGGTGGGGATGGCCGCTGCCCTGCTCGCCGTCGCCGGCGTCATGGAGTCCTTCGTCACCGGCTCGCCCGAGCTGGCGCGTGGCCTGTTCCTCGGCTTGGTGGTGGCCTCGGTCGCCGTGCCCGTGCGCATGCTGCCCGCGGGCGGCCGGGCCGTGTGGCTCGATCTCGCGCTGGTGCTCGCGGTCGCGGCGATCGCCTTCTGGGTCGTGGGGCTGGCCGGGGACGGAGGCTCGGGCGAGGTGCCCCTCGTCCTGGTCTTCCTGGCCGCGGCCGTCGCGATCTGCGCGCTCGTCGTCCCGGGGGTCTCGGGCTCGTTCCTCCTCCTCATCGTGGGCCTGTACACCGTGACCCTCGACGCCGTGGATGCCCGGGACATCGGCTACCTGGCGGTCTTCGCGGCGGGCGCGCTGGTCGGGCTGGCGTCCTTCGTGCCGGTCCTGCGCCACCTGCTCGAGCACCGACGACGCACCACACTGCTGGTGATGGTCGGCCTGCTGCTCGGGTCCCTGCGCGCGCTCTGGCCGTGGCAGTCGGTGCCCGCCGGTGCGGTCGCGGAGGCACACGGACCGGGAGCGTTGCTCGCGCCGTACGACCCCGTGCTCGGGCCGGTGCTCCTGGCCGTGCTCGGCGTCGTCGTGGTGCTCGGCCTGATCGTCGTGGAGTCCCGGGCGAGCCGCGGCGCAACATCCTCCTGACCCCGTCGAGCTCGGTTGCCGAGCACAACGGTTGGGGCCTCTGGGAGACTCGGCCCATGCCAGCCAAGCCACTCCCACGCCCTCGACAGGTGACGTTCAGCGGCTGGTCGATCATGGTCGGGTCCGTCGTCACCATCCTCTTCGCCTACCAGCGGGTGGCCGCCCTGGGCACGATCGAGTCCCAGGAGTCGGTCACCGAGTTCATCTCGACCCCGCCCGGCGAGGGGCTGGGACTCAGCGTCGACGACGTGCAGCTGGCGATCCGGGTCATGTGCCTGGTGGCCGGTGGCTGCGCAGCAGCGACGGCGATCCTCGGATGGCAGGTCCTGCAGGCCTCACGCAGCGCGCGCGTGGTGCTGAGCGTGCTCGCCCCGATCCTGTTCGTCGCCGGTCTCACCTCGGGCGGCCTGATGTCGGCGCTCGTCGCCGCGGCCGTGGCGATGCTGTGGGTGCAACCCGCACGGGACTGGTTCGACGGCAAGGAGCCGGTGCGTGACCGGGCAGCCGTCGCGGCCACGACGAGCTCGTCCGCCCCGTCGGGCGCATCGCCGTCCGCGCCCTCCTCGTCGACGCAGACCTCGGGCCCGGGAGTGCCGCCACCGCCGTCCGGGTCGTCGTGGAACCTCCCTCACCCCGATGCGTCCCGTGCCACGATGACGGGCATGAGCGAGCAGCCCTACCACCCGTACGGCGCACCGACAGGTCCTCCCACCGGCAGCGGGAAGCGTCCCGGCGGCGTGACGGCGGCGGGCATCATCACCATGGTCGCCAGCGGCATCACCCTGGCCGGGCTGGCCGTCTCGATGATCTTCATCGGCACCTCGCGCCAGGACTTCATCGACGAGGTGGACAAGGAGCTGTCTTCCAACTCCGCCTACCAGGACATCTCGCCGGAGACGATCGCCAACGTGGCGATCGGGTTCCTGGGCGTGCTGGCGGTGTGGTGCGTCATCGCGATCGTGCTCGCCGTCCTCACGATCCGGGGCAGCAACGGCGCGCGGATCACGCTGGTCGTCTCCGCCTCGATGGCGGCGTTGATCAGCCTGCTCGGAGCGCTCGTCGTCGTGCCGCTCGTGCTCACGGTCGCCGCGATCGCGACCGTGATCCTGCTGTTCGCCGGTGGTGCCGGGCCGTGGTTCGCAGCCCAGAAGCACCGATCCTGACGACCACCACGACGGTCGTCGCGCCTCAGGCGTGCAGGTCGGCCGCAGCCAGGCGTGCCGTCGCCTCGCTGATCACGTCGCGCTGCTTGCAGAACGCCCACCGCACGAGGTGGCGGCCGGCACCGGCCGGGTCGTCGTAGAACCCCTGCACGGGGATCGCCACGACCCCGGCGCGCTCCGGCAGCGCCTGGCAGAATGCGACGCTGTCGTGCCAGCCGAGCTCGCGGATGTCGGAGGTGGCGAAGTAGGTGCCCTGCGGGGTGGAGGTCGGCAGGCCGGCGTCGCGCAGGCCGGCGACGAGAAGGTCGCGCCGCTCCTGCAGGTCGCGGGAGAGCAGGCGGGGGAAGTCGGGGTGCTCGTTGAGTGCCACGGCGACCGCCGGTTGCAGGGGAGCCCCCGAGGTGTAGGTCATCCACTGCTTGGCAGCGACCATCGCGCCGACCAGCTCGGCTGGTCCGCTCACCCAGCCGACCTTCCAGCCCGTCAACGAGTAGGACTTCCCGACGCTGGACAAGGTGAGCGTGCGCTCGGCCATGCCGGGCAGCGTGGCGAGCGGGACGTGCTCAGGGTGGTCGGGGTCGTCGAAGACCAGGTGCTCGTAGACCTCGTCGGTGATCACGACCAGGTCGTGCTCGATCGCCAGCTCGGCGACGACGTCCAGCTCGGCGCGGCTGAGCACCGTCCCGGTCGGGTTGTGGGGGCTGTTCAGCAGCACGAACCGGGTCCGGGGCGTGACGGCTGCGCGCAGCTCGTCGAGGTCGACGCGGAAGTCGGGGGAGCGCAGCGTGACCGGACGACGTACGGCGCCGCACATCTGCAGCATCGCCGGGTAGGAGTCGTAGTAGGGCTCGAGCACGACGACCTCGTCGCCCGGGTCGACGAGGCCGAGCAACGAGGCGGCGATCGCCTCGGTGCACCCCGTGGTGACGGCGACCTGGGTGTCGGGATCGAGCTCGATTCCGTAGTGGCGGCGCTGGTGGTCGACGATCGCACGGCGCAGCGCCGGGATGCCGATGCCGGGCGCGTACTGGTTGGCACCACCCTGGACGGCCGCCACCGCAGCGGCGAGCACCTCGGCGGGTCCCTCCTCGTCGGGGAAGCCCTGGCCGAGGTTGAGGGAGCCGGTGCGCACGGCCAGGGCGGACATCTCGGCGAAGATCGTCGGGGGGATGCCGTCCAGCCGGTGGGCTGGTCGGTGGGCGAGCGAGCGGCGGGACATGACGACTACCCTGCCAGTCGTGACCACCACCGACGACTCCCTCGCCGCCGACATCGACGCCTGCTGCCGCCTGACGGGTGAGTTCACCCTCCGCTCCGGCCAGGTCAGCCACGAGTACTTCGACAAGTACCTCTTCGAGGCCGATCCGCTCCTGCTCGGACGTGTGGCACGCGAGATGATCCAGCTCGTGCCGCAGGACACCGAGCTCCTCGGCGGGCTGGAGATGGGCGGCATCCCGATCGCGACCGTGGTCAGCTCGATCCTGGGCACCCCGGCCCTGTTCGTGCGCAAGGAGGCGAAGACCTACGGCACCTGCAAGCTCGCCGAGGGCGGGGCGTACGACGGCAAGCGGGTCACCCTGGTCGAGGACGTCATCACCACCGGGGGAGCCGTCCGCGACGCGGCCAGGGCGCTGCGTGAGGGCGGGGCCGTCGTGGACGTCGTCTGCTGTGCGATCGACCGCAGCCCTGCGGGTGAGAACCCGCTCGCCGACGTCGGCCTCGAGGTCCGCGCCGTGCTCACGAAGGCCGACCTGGACGCCGTGCGCCACGGGGGATGACGGGGGATGACGCGGGACGAGGCGGGCTGATCGCCGTTGCGGCGCCTCGTGGCCCTCGCCGCCGGCGAGCAGCCGTGGCACGATGGCGTGGTCGCCGGATCGGGTGCAGCGGGACATGGGGTCCTCGCCGACGGGCGGCTGATCTGCGAAGGTGATCGCTCGTGCGGACTGCTCCCACCCTCACTCCTGCCACCCGGGTGTTGGGACTCCTGGTCGGGCTCCTGGTCCCCCTCACGGCCGTGCTCGTGCCCGTCCAGCAGGCCGCCGCCGACGCCGTCCCGGTGGCCGCGCAGGCGACGAGCGCGAAGAAGAAGGGATGCACCAACTCCGGCAGGAAGTTCCGTCCGACCTCCCTCGGGGTGCCACGGGTGTCCAAGCAGCGCACGGTCCTGGCACTCGGTCGCGACGCCCAGAACGTGCCCCAGGCGCCGCCGCTGACCGACACCGGCAAGCGACAGTTCGCGTGGGACGCGAAGGACGCGATCAAGGCCGGCGCCCGCCACGGGGTGGTGAAGACGAACGCGCACACCTATCCGGACGGCTCGGCGATCGGCAACGACCTGATCAACGGGTTGTACGTCGGCGGTCGCATCGTGGCGCGCGGTGCCAAGGGTCAGGTGCGCTGCTACGAGGTCGTCGACCGGGTCCAGATCCCGGCGGAGAAGCGGTTCAAGCGCTACTACCGCACCGACGGTCCCGGTCGGCTGGCGATCGCGGTGTGCTCCGGCGTCCGGCGCGGAGCCGGCGACTGGAGCCACCGGACCATCTGGTTCGCGAAGGTGATCCGCTGAGGGGTTGGCAGGTCACAGGGTCTCGAGGCTCAGGCCGCGAGGCGGCCTTCGCACCTCGACCACCGTCTGGCTCAGGCCTCGAGCTGACCGGAGACCTTGCCGACCTCGGGGGCGGCGGCGAGGTCCTCGGCGTGACCGTGACGGCGGTGCCGCCACCACTCCCACGCGAGCGGGATGACGGTGAAGAGCAGGATCGCGATGGTGACGTAGTCGATGTTCTCGCCGAGCCACGGAACCGCCTCGCCGAGGAAGTAGCCGAGCAGGGTGATGCTGGTGATCCAGAGCACCGCGCCGATGAGGCTCCACAGGAAGAAGCGACGTCGTTCCATCAGGGTCACGCCGGCCACCACGGTGATGTAGGTGCGCACGAAGGGGACGAACCGGCCGATGACCAACGCCTTGTTGCCGTGCTTCTCGAAGAAGACCCCGGTCTGGTCGAAGTACTTCTTCTTCAGGATGCGACCGTCGCGCTGGTAGAGCGGTGGTCCCAGCTTGCGCCCGATCTCGTACCCCACGACGTTGCCGAGGAAGGCCGCGACCACCAGCGCGATCATCGCGAGCACGAGCTCGACGGGCTTGTTCTCGAGCCCGAACGTCGTGTAGCCGGTCTTGGTCCCACCGGCGATGAAGAGCCCCAGTGCGAACAGGAGCGTGTCGCCGGGGAGGAAGGGGAAGAAGAGCCCGCACTCCACGAAGACGATCGCGAGGGCCAAGTAGATGAACGCGCCGCCGAACTCCATCTGCAGGTAGGCGGGGTCGAGCCACTTGATGCCGAACAGCATGGGCTGGATGGTGTTCGGCAGGTCGGAGAACGCGGCCAGCAAGGTCACGTCCTAACGGTACCTGCCGCGATGCCGTCCTCGTGGCGGAGTCCGACCCTGGGTTCACCCTGACTTCCGGCGGCCGCCCGCCCAGCGGCGGGGGCCGCTACGGTCGGCGTCGTGGGTCAGGGAGCAGCGGAGGAGTCCGACGGGGAGGAGGCGCGGCGCGCGCCGTACGACCCGATGCCGCACGGACAGCCCGAGGTCGGGCTCGGTCCGTGGGAAGGGGCCTGGCCCGAGGGCGTCGGTGAGCCCGGCAGCGTGTACGACGCCGAGCTGCTCGCCGAGGGGGATCGACGCAACGTCGTCGACAGGTACCGGTACTGGAAGCTCGAGGCGATCCGCGCCGACCTCGACACCCGCCGTCACGACTTCCACGTCGCGATCGAGAACTGGCAGCACGACTTCAACATCGGCACGATCGTCCGCTCGGCCAACGCGTTCCTGGCCGCCGAGGTCCACATCGTCGGCAACCGGCGGTGGAACAGGCGCGGCGCGATGGTCACCGACCGCTACCAGCACGTGCGCCACCACGAGACGGCCGACGACCTGGCGGCCTACCTGGCCTCGTACGACGGGGGGCCGGTCCCGCTGCTCGGGATCGACAACCTCCCCGGGTCGGCCCACCTCGAGACGATGGCGCTGCCCCGTCGGGTGTGCCTGCTCTTCGGCCAGGAGGGCCCCGGGCTCTCCGAGGCCGCTCGTACGGCGTGTGCCGGGACGTTCTCGATCGCGCAGTTCGGCTCGACGCGCTCGATCAACGCCTCGGCCGCCGCCGCGATCGCGATGCACGCGTGGGTGCGCGCCCACGCCGACCTGTCGGGCAACGGTGCCCGCCCCGCCTGGCGGGGCGGGACACCCGGCTGAGCTCAGCGCTTGTTCGCCGCCGCGCAGATGACGAACTTGAAGCCGTTGGCGAAGGACTCGGGGCTGGGCGGGATGGCCAGCCACTGCGGTCCGGCGATCGTGGTGCACCTGCGGTTGGCGATCCGCTGGAGCCGTGCCGAGGAGGGGTACTTCTTGCCCTTCAGCTTGAACGTGCCCGCGGCGCGGAACTCGTGACGCTGGGAGCACGACAGGGCCCGGTAGCCGGAGCGCTTGCCCGTGAAGCAGCGGGCCTCGACCGTGCTGGGAGAGCCCTTGCCGAGCTGCGGCTGGCGGGCATCCGGGAGCGACACGGCGCGCTTGTTGCCGACGATGATCAGGTCGCAGCGCAGGAAACGGGCGCCGTCCTCGATCTGGGCCTCGGTGGGGGCGAACCAGATGTAGGAGTAGATCGCCAGCAGCCTCTTGGCGGTGCTGCCGCCCACGGTCCGGTTCCATGCGGGGGTGCACTTCTGGTCGACGAGCTCGCTGAGAGCCTCGAGGTCGCTCATCTTCGTGCCCTTCGGCACGTCGATGACGCTGAACGTGCGGCTGGTGTGGTTGCGCTCGCAGCTGACCGGCTTCGTCCCGTCGGCGAGCGCTGCCTGCGCCGTGAGGTCGAGGCGGTGGCACTCGCCGACCTCCGGTTCGGCGACGGCGCGCTGCAGCGCCGAGCCGGCGAGGACCGAGCTGGTGAGCGTCGAGCTCGCCGGTGCAGCGCCCGCCGGCGCGGGCACCAGCAGCAGGCTCGCCAGCAGGCCGAGGAGGCCGAGGAGAGCGAGGAGGGGGGTGGCGACCAGAGCAGGTCGACGGAGGAGGGTGGGCACGACGGGGTCCTTTCCCGAGATCGGTCGCGCAGAACCTAGCTCCCGGACCGGCTCGGGGGAGCCGAATGGCCAATTCGTGATGAAGGTTCTTGCCGACGTCGGACGCCGTTGGTCGGCGCGGCCTACGCTGCCGGGCGTGTGCGAGTCGAACCTCTCCCGGCGACAGCTGCTGCGCTACGCCGCCCTGGTCGGTGCCACCTTCCCGGCGCTCGAGGCGATCGGGCCCGACTGGTCGTTGGCCGACGCGGTGGCAGCAGGGGGCAACGCCGTGCCGATGAACCTCGAGCTGGTGACCGTCACGGACACGACCGCGATCATCACGTGGTTCACCGGAGACCCGCTGCGCCTCGACGAGTTCGGCCGCCCGAGACCGGTGGCGGCGCCGGGCCGGGTGCTGATCGGGACCGACCCCGACCCGCGCACGTGGAAGGTGGTCGGTCGCCACGACCGGACGGCCTACCACTACGTCGAGGTGACCGGCCTGAGGCCGGGACGCACCTACTACTGGCGTGCCGAGAGCAAGGGCCGGGTCGCGGTCGCGACCGGGGTGATCCCGGGCTCGGTGCTGCGTGGTCCGGCCCCACCGCTGTTCACCACGATGCTCCGCCCCGGTGGCAAGGAGGTCGGGCGGGTCGCCTGGCTCAACGACCTGCACTTCGGCGAGCAGGTGGCCGGCCTGGCGTACAGCAACCCGAGCCTGCCCGGTGGTGGCATCCCACCCGGTTTCCCGGTCGACCCCGAGCACCCCTACTGGCGGTTCATGGGCCGCGGTGCCGTCCACGACGCCAGGATGCGCGGCTGCAACCTGCTCCTCGCCAACGGCGACCTGTCCAACGAGTCCGAGCCCGCGGCGCTGCGCGAGTGCAAGCGCACCCTGGACGCCTTCGGGACGCTCGGCGGCACCGACCTGGTGCGCCCCGGCGACGACCCGCGCTACTTCGTGACGCGCGGCAACCACGATCGCCAACGCCCGACGGTCGCCGCGGGGCTGGTCGACCGGTTCGACAAGCGTTTCCACCGCGGCTTCGAGAAGGGCACCCAGCACTTCTCGGTCGCCGTCGGCACCGGCCGGGCGCGCTACCGCTTCGTGGGACTCGACTCCAACGACGGTGAGACGACCGGCGTCCTGCGTCGCTCCGAGCTGGACTACCTCGAGGCCGAGCTGGAGAAGGGGGAGGCCACGATCCCGCTGTTCCACCACCCGGCCAGTGCCACGGCATCGGCCACCGGGCTGCCCCCGTTCGCCGGCGGGCTCGACAACGACGATGCGCGCGCCTTCCGCCGCCTGCTCGCCAAGTACCCCAATGCCGCGGGCGTGTACGCCGGTCACACGCACCGCAACGACCTGTCGCGCAACACCGAGACCGGCCGGTTGCCGTACTTCGAGGGCGGCGCCGTCAAGGAGTACCCCGGCGGCTACACCGTGGTCCGGCTCTTCGAGAAGGGCTACATGGTCAACTTCTACAAGACCCGCCGCCGCGACGCCCGGGCCTGGTCGGAGCGCTCGCGCGGCGAGTACTTCGGGCTGGCGCCGTCGTACCTGCTCGGCGGCCTGCAGGACCGCAACTGGTCCTACCGGGTGGATGCGCGGCGTCGTACGAGGCTGGCCCACGGCCGGGAGTCGCTCCACCCGGGGTTCGCGGCCGATGCGTCGGAGTCGCTGGAGAGCGTCGGGGCACTGGTGGACTGAGCCGAGCCGGGCCGAGCCGGGCCGGGCCGGGCTGAGCCGGGCCGAGCCGGACGCGGGACCGGGCTCAACGCTTGGCAGTCGCGGTCTTCCCGGTGCGCCCTCGGGCGTCGACCCCGGTGACGGTGACGACGACCTTCTCCTTCCTCGACACCTTCGGGACGACCACCTTGCTCCGAGCCGGGAGCAGGAGCAGACGACGACCGTCGGCGACGGCGACCCGCACCAGGTAGGACCTCGCGCCCTTGCCCTTCCAGGTCGCGGTCAGCTTGTCCTTCTTGCTGACCCCGAGCGTGAGCCTCTTGGGCTTGACCGGCAGGACGTAGCCGGGTGCCTGGAAGGCGGCGACGGTGCTGCTCGCGACGGGGAGCCCGTCGGCGTTCAGCACGATCGCCTGGACCGTACGGCGACCCGCCCTGCCCTGCGCGACCGTGAACGGCAGCCGGCCCGTCGCCCTCGTGGTGGTGCCGAGCACGTGGCTCACGCCGCGGCCGGTCTCGACGAAGCGCACCGAGCGCCCGGCCTCGTCCAGGTCGCTCACCGAGTAGGCCAGGGTCCTGCTGCGACCCGAACCGCTGAGCGTCCCCGACACCCGTGTCTCGGGCAGCGTCTCGGCGACGGTGAACGCGGGGGTCACCTGCTGCTGGTCGGGACCGAGGCGGGTCGTGCGCAGCGCCAGCCTCGGGGAGTCGGCCGACGTGGTGATGCGGAACTGCTTCGGGGTGCTGCTGTCCTGCACGATCACCACCCGCACCGAGTCGGTGGTCGGGCTCGGCACGAGCACCACCCGGTCGCCGCTCTGCGGCTCCAGGGGCTCGGCGGCGTCGCTCTGCACGATCACGGCGCCGCCCTGGTCCCGCACGACCACGTGCGGGACGCCCGTCGTACCCGGGACGTTGACCGTGTACGTCGTGACGTCGTCCGAGGTGCCGGGCACGTAGAGCGTCCCGTCGGGGCCGACCGTGACGCCGGTGGGCGATGGTCCGCCGGAGCCGGGGGTCGTGAAGAGACCGGTGGCGCAGCTGGTGCCGACGTCGGGGCCGGACGCCCACCGGTAGCCGAACATCAGCCCCACCTCGAAGAGGCCGAAGTCCAGCTCGCCGCAGACCGCCACGCCGATGTCGGAGAGCACCCCCTGGGCCTCGAGCAGGCAGATCACGACGCACAGCTCGACGGCGATGTTCGCGTGGAACGTCCCGGCCTCCAGGTCGACGTCACCCTTGACGCCGCCATGGATCCCGAGTCGGGGTGCGCCCAGGTCGAGGGCGGCGCCGAAGTCGAACTCGCCGCTCGTGCGGAAGTGCGACGTCGCCGAGCCCAGCTTGATGCCCAGGACCCTCAGGTCGCCCCCGAGCGTCATCTCTGCGCCACCCGTGTGGGGCAGGGCGAAGCGGAAGCCGCCGCCGGTGCCCGGAGGGCTGCCGATCGCCTCGACGCGGATCGGTCCGGCAGGGGTGGGGATCCCGACGTCGGCGCCGCCACCGATGGCGAAGCCGTTGGTGCCGTCGTAGCCGAAGCCGAGGCCGGTGACCCACAGGCCGGGATAGATGGTGAACGGGAACGGGGGACCGTCGCGGGCCTCGAGGTGGAGGCGGACCAGCTGGCCGGCCTTGAAGCCGATGTCGATGCCGACGTACGTGCCGGCCGGGGGCAGCTTGAGGCGTGCGGTGCCGGAGAACGCCGAGACACCGGCGTCGTAGGTGACCGAGAGGTCCTGGACCCCGAAGGGTCCGATGGTGAGGTTCTTGGCCTCGATCCTGATGCCGGTCAGGATCAGGCCCTTGGCCTGGGTCGTGGTCAGGACCGACTGCCCGGACACGGCGTCGAAGGGCTTGGGCATCCCGAGGTTGACGGTCACCTCGGCCTTGCCGGAGGCGAACTTCACGCCGGCCTCGCCGAGCACCGGGAAGTCGAAGAGCTTGATCTTCGCCTTCTCCAGTCCCTGGAAGGTCGTGGTCCCGTCGACGTCCCAGGTGCCGGCGTCCTTGGCGAGGATGACCGGGCCGGCCTTCTGCACCACGCCGGCCCCGGCCGAGATGGTGTGCGTCTTGGTGTCGATCGTGACCTTGGTCGACTTGCTGCCGGTCACGAAGTCGATCCCGTTGACGTTGACGTCGCTCTTGGTGGTGTAGCCGTGCGGCCCGTCCTCGTCGAAGCAGCCGCTGCGCACGGCGGCGACGACGCCGGCCCTGATCGTGACCTTGCGGGTGCACGCGGACGTGTTGTTGCCGGGGGTGAACCCGCCGACGTGCTTCGGCGGCTCGACCGGCGGATCGGTGTCCGGGACCACGCCGCCGGCCGGGATCGCGGCGACGAGCACCCGTCCCTCGAAGTTCTCGTCCCAGACGACGAACCCGCCCCCGTCGCCGGCGGTGTTGACCTTCAGGTGGAAGCCGCGAGCGCCCTGCACCACGGTGCCCGGCGCGGTGAAGGAGGTGCCGTTGAGGGCGTAGGAGGAGCGGATCGCGGCGGCGTCCCCCTCGTCGGTCCACACGGCGGTGAGCCCGCCCTCGTCGTCGGCGGTGAGGGTGCCGAACAACGACCTGGAGATGTCGCTGGCGACGAACGGGTCGCCCAGCGGGCTCTCGTCCTGGTCGTCCGGCGAGATGCGCCGTACCTGGTAGGCATCCCTGAGTGCGCTGTCGTCGTACTCGACGTGCGTCATCACGAAGGTCCCGGCGGCACCGGTGACCAGCGTCGGCTCGTCCTCCCCGGGGATGGTCAGCGGGTCCGACCAGTTGCCGATGTCGTTGTAGTCCGTCCCGGCCCCGGCGTCGTAGCGTCTGATGGTGGTGTCGGTCAGGTCCGTGTAGGCGGCGATCGGGGTCGCCGCGTCGATCAGGCCCACGCCGCCGGCGTAGTACTGCGACAGGTCCGGGTCGCCGACGCCCGCCGTGGCGTTGGTGATGCCGCCGTCCGTCTCGGCCACCTGCACCCGGGCCCCCACGATGGCGCTGGGCGCGTCCTCGATCATGGTGATCGCGTTGTCGCCCGGTCCGGCGATCGAGTAGCCGGTGCCGGCGGTGCCGATCCGACGGGCCGGCAGGAAGGAGTCACCACCGTCGAGGGACTCGACGAGGTAGGTGCCCTCCGCGCCACCGCAGCAGAAGCTGCCGACGACCTGCACCCGGCCGTCGCCGGGGAGCACCACGTCGGCCGGACCGAACGACGTCAGCCCACCCGGCACGAGGAAGGTCTCGGAGCGCTCGCACGCGCTCGCTCCGCGGGGCAGTCGGCAGTAGTGGAGGGAGTCCACGTCGTCGGCGTCGCGCTCGACCCACGTGATGTGGCCGGTGCCGTCGGCCTCGACCCCCACGCTGGGACTCGAGGCGTTGTCCGTCGCCGACAGGACGATCGCCTGGCTCGCCTGGCTCGCCCGGGTGGGTGCGGCCGTCGTCGTCGCGGCGGTGGCCGAGGGCACCGTTGCCGGGAGCCCCGCCGTGCCGAGCAGCCCGAGCGCCAGGAGGAGGGCACCACCGGCCCGAGCGCCGCGCTTCACCTGAGATCCGTTCACCGAGCACCCCTGTCGTCGCCGGCGTGCTGGAGGCACGCCTGCGACAAGGTAGTGCTGCGGCCCGCGCCGCCGATATGCGTGATTCGGCTAACGCGGGCCGCAGGTCGAGCGGGTGGTGACCGGTCGGGTCAGGTCACAGGCAGGTCAGCGGCAGGCCTTGCGCAGGTTGAGCTTCTTGACCTGACCGCGGTCGATGAGGACCTTCTTCTTCGCCTTCACCTTGCCGTTCTGCTCGCAGGTCAGGGTGTAGCGCTCCACGCCGCCCTTGGTCGTCCTGGTGACCGACTCGAAGGCCTCGGTCGTGAGGGTGAAGGTCGGAGCCGCACTGGCGTAGTTGACGACCCGCAGCACGTAGGTGCCCTGCGAGGCGTCGACGAGCGTCACCTTCTCCTTCTCGCCCGGCGCGTTGCCGGAGGAGCCGACCTCGACGAGCTTGTCGCCGACCTGGCGGTAGACCTCGAGGTCGAGGTCGTCGGGGGTCGCCCAGTCGAGGTCGATGTCGAGCAGGTCGGCCTTCTTGGGGAGCACGAACTCCACGTCGGTCGAGCCCAGCGGCGGGGCCACCGGCTCCTCGTCGACCTGGCTCTTGAACGGCGTCTTCTTCGGCACCGAGTAGGTCTTGGGCGCCACCACGGGGCGCGTCGAGGGGTTGACCAGCCAGGAGAAGCGACCCGACTTCGGCACCGTGATGGAGGTGTCGACGAAGTCCTCGAAGGAGGACTCCCAGGTCGGGCTGTCGAAGGTCTTGGCCAGGCGCAGGGTCGCGCCCCGGGGCGCCTTGCCCTTCAGGGTGCCGCTGAAGCGCGGGTCCGAGGCGTGCTCGAGGGCGACCAGGTAGGCCTCGCGGTTGCCCTTGCCGGCGTACTTGCCGGCACCGACGTACTCGTCGACGACCTCCTCGTAGGGCGGGTGGAACTCGTTGGGCCCGATCTCGAAGGTGTAGCCGTAGCCGCCGGTGGCGTTGTAGCTGTAGTCCTCGGTCGTGCCGGTGGTGTCGTAGAGCTGCCAGCCGTGGATGTTGGCGTAGCCGTTGGCGGCCGTCATCTTCGCGCCGAGCTTCTTCAGGCCCTTCTCGTCGGGCGAGTCGCCGACCGGCAGCCCGTCGGAGCCGATGGTCGTCGGGTTGACGCCGTTGGGCCGCAGCACGAGGTTGGAGAAGGTGTGGTTGGAGATGAGCATCGTGACGTTGCGGGTGCGGACCAGGTCACGGATGTTCTGGGTCTCCGGCTCCGAGAAGGCCTCGGCGCCGCGGTAGGTCGGCTCGGCGATCAGGTCGCTGGCGCCCGGACCGCCCCAGAAGCCGCCGTAGTTGCGGTTCAGGTCGACGCCGTGGCCGAAGCCACCGGGCGTGGCCAGCAACGCCTTGCACGTGGCGTCGGGCGTGTCCTGGCCGTCGACGATGCGGCAGTTCTTGCGCATGTAGGCACGCCCCGGCGTGGCCAGCACCGAGCCGGTGCCGCCGAGCGGGTCGTAGTCGTTGAGGTCACGCAGGTCGACGTACTCACCGTCGGTGCGCGAGAGGTTGAAGCCGTCCTCGTTGACCACCGGCACGACGATCACCCGCGCCTTCTTGAGGAGCTTGGTGATCCGCTTGTCCTTGCCGTAGCTGGTGGCGAGGTCGATCGCCAGCTCCATGGCCAGCTCGCCCGAGGGCCACTCGCGGGCGTGGTGCACGCCCATCAGCAAGAAGGTGGGCTGGCCGGTGTTGGGCTTGCGCACGCCCTTGCCGATCTCGACGCCGTAGACGTCACGCCCGTCGAGCGTGGGCCGCGGGAGCTTGAAGCGCTTGACGACCTTCTTGTGCTTCTTGGCCAGCAGCCGCATGTCGCGGTTGTAGTCCTTGGCGAACCGGTAGCCGGTGCGTCCCGAGGGGAGCGGGGACCTCGCGACCCGCGCAGCGTAGGCCGCGTCGAGGGCCTTGACCTCCAGGTCGCGGGCGATCAGGTCGGGGATCCGCACGTCGTAGGTGAACTTGTTCTCCACCAGCGTGCGCAGCTCGGCGGCGGAGTGGATGACCACCTCGACGTAGTCGTGGCCGGCGTGCTCGGTCATGTCGAGGCCGAGGTCGAGGAGGCGTTGCTTCTCGGTGGGACCGACGACGTCGACGGTGAGGAGCCGCGGGGCGAAGAAGTCGCTCACCCCCGCGTCGAGCGGTGCAGGTGGCTCCGCCGCACCCGACGGTGCGACCTGGGTCAGGCCGCCGGCCAGTGACAGGGCACAGGCCGCCGCGAGGAGGGCGGGGCGCCTGAGATGGGGGCGCCTGGAGGTGGGGCGCCGGAGGGCATCGGGCATGGTCGGTCTCCTGGTGGGATTGGCCGAGAATGTCTCTGCCTCAACGACCCGCCGGCGCTCAGGTCACGCCCGGGTCGGCCGCGGGCGGGTCCTCAGGTGCGCGCGCGGGTGTGTCCCGCCGGGCCGCGGTGCGGGCGCGCTCACGGCGTACGACGACCACCCCGCAGGCGAGCCCCAGCACCGAGACCGCCGCGCCCACGGCCAGCGCCACCAGGGCCAGCGACCCGTCGGCGGTGACGGCCGCGTCGCCCAGGGCCGTGTAGGCGAACGCTCGCGGCGCGGATCCGACGACCGTGCCCAGCGCGATCGCGGGGACGCCGATCCCGATGGCGCCGAAGAGGTAGGAGAACGGCGAGTCGGGGATCCCCGGGATCCACCGCTGGAGCACGACCACCAGGAACCCGCGACGCCGGGCGAGCGAGATCAGCGCCGTGGCTCGCTCGCCCGCCACGGCCTCGACGGGTCGCTGGCCCAGCCGGCGGCTGAGCAGGGTCGAGAGCACCGCCGACAGGGTCGCACTGCACGTGGTGACGACGAAGCCGGTCCCGGTGCCGAACAGTGCTCCGCTGACCCCGGCGAGCAGCGGCCCGGGCACGAAGATCATCCCGAGGAGGGCACCTGCCCCCACGTAGGCCACCGGCGCCACCGGCCCGAGCGGCTCGATGGTCGCGGCGATGCCGTCGCGCGAGAGCGGCAGGACCAGCAGGGTGACGAGCGCGACAGACGTCAGGGCGGCGGAGAGACCCCCGAGACGCAGCCAGGCACGTCGGACGACGTCGGGCTCGTGCGCGGGGGCTGCCACGCCACCAGCCTGCCAGTCCGGCAGCGGGCGCTCACTTCTTGGTGAGGCTGGACTCCTTGTGCGCGGCCGTCGCACCGGTCTTCTCCGACTCCACGATCCAGTAGGGCTCGTCGCTGCTGGCGTCGAACTTCTGCTTGTCGTGCTGGAAGGGCTTGGTCTTCCTCTCCACGGTCGTGCCGCTCGTCGTGCCCTGCGAGGTGTTCCACGTGACGCTGTCGCCCTTGGTCAGACCCATGCCTCGACGCTAGGTCCCACCCGGGTCCGGTGACCTCACCCGCTGGTGGATTCCGGGCGGGGGGGGGGCGTCGTTGGGTCCGGGTCGCCGGGATCAGGCCTCGACGACCGAGGCCGCCGGCCAGGGGTTGTCGCGGCGACGGATGATCGTGAGCAGGTGCAGCATCGCCAGCTCCGCGACGGCGCCGCGGGCCGGCAGGTCGGCGATCAGGTACGCCGCCCCCAGGATGCCGCGCGGCGCGATCGCGATGGTCAACGAGATCACGGTGGTGTCGTCCAGCGGGGCGACGCTCGCCTCGAGGGTGACGCGACCCGGCGCCCTGACCTCGGCCTCCAGCAGCAGTCGACGATTGCGATGGTCGGCCTCCACGACGTACCAGAAGCCGACGCGGTCTCCGGCGGCCAGTCGGGGTCGACCCGGCGGTCGGTGGCGACGCCCGGCCCCGCCCACCAGCCGGTCGAGGGCCCCCCGGACCACGAACGGTGCGGCGTCGACGTACCACTGGGGTCCGGAGGCCCCGGAGGCGACGAGGTCCCACGCCGCGGCCGGGGACGAGGCCACGACGGCGGACCGGCTGCTGGTGGTCAGAGTGCTGCTGCGGTCCATGTCCTGAGGCTACGTCGCGCTCCCGGTGGCGGGCACTAAGGTGTGCCCCCGAGACCGTCGACGCTTTCGAGGAGCCCGCAGATGCCCATCGCCACCCCCGAGAAGTACGCCGAGATGCTGGACGCGGCGAAGGCCGGGTCCTTCGCGTTCCCGGCCATCAACGTGTCGTCGTCCCAGACGTTGAACGCGGCGCTCAAGGGCTTCGCCGATGCCGGCTCCGACGGCATCATCCAGGTCTCGACCGGCGGCGCAGAGTACCTCTCCGGACCCTCGGTGAAGAACATGGTGTCCGGCTCGCTGGCCTTCGCGGCGTACGCCGCCGAGGTCGCCAAGCACTACGACGTGCAGATCGCGCTGCACACCGACCACTGCCCCAAGGACAAGCTCGACGGCTTCGTGCGTCCGCTGCTCGAGCTCTCCGCCGAGCGGGTCGCCCGTGGTGAGGCTCCGCTGTTCCAGTCGCACATGTGGGACGGCTCGGCCGTGCCGCTCGACGAGAACCTCGAGATCGCCCAGGAGCTGCTGGCCAAGGCCAAGGCCGCGCACATCATCCTCGAGGTCGAGATCGGTGTCGTCGGTGGCGAGGAGGACGGGGTCGAGGGCGGCGGCGGCGAGCAGCTCTACTCCACGCCCGAGGACGCGCTCGCGACCGTGGAGGCACTCGGGATCGGCGAGAACGGTCGCTACATGGCCGCGCTGACCTTCGGCAACGTGCACGGCGTCTACAAGCCCGGCAACGTCAAGCTGCGCCCCGAGATCCTCAAGACCGCGCAGGAGGCCGTCGTCGAGCGGCTCGGTCTCGCGGCGGGCTCCAAGCCCTTCGACCTCGTCTTCCACGGCGGCTCCGGGTCCTCGCCCGAGGAGATCGGCGCGGCCGTCGACTACGGCGTCATCAAGATGAACGTCGACACCGACACCCAGTACGCCTTCACCCGCCCGGTCGCCGGTCACATGCTCGCCAACTACGACGGCGTGCTGAAGGTCGACGGCGAGGTCGGCAACAAGAAGACCTACGACCCGCGTGCCTGGGGCAAGGCGGCCGAGGCCGGCATGGCCGCCCGCATCGTCGAGGCCTGCGAGAACCTGCGTTCGGCCGGCAGGAAGATCTGACCGTCCCCGCCGCTCGGGAGTTTCTCCGCTCAAGCGGAGAAACTCCCGGTTCGGGCAAGAAGTTTCGTGCCACAACCGGGAGTTTCGTACACCCGCTCGACCGGTGGGGTGGAGGAGAGCCTCGCGAGCGGCCGGGCACAATGACGCCATGAGCAACTTCGGCGACCTGATGGCCGGCCCCCCGCCCACCCACCTTCCCCACGACCCAGCCTCGGACGCGCTGGCCTCCGGCACGAGTCCCGTGGACGCCGTACGTGAGTTCCCGGCGTCCCCGATCGCCTGGGCCGCGCTGGCCTCCGAGGCCGCCGCCGCCCAGAGCGACCCCGTGATCGTCTACGCCTACTCCCGCGTCGGCTACCACCGCTCGCTCGACATGCTGCGCCGCAACGGGTGGAAGGGCCACGGCCCGGTCCCGTGGGAGCACGAGGGCAACCGCGGCTTCCTGGTGTGCCTCTCGCTCCTGGCCAAGGCCGCCCGCACCATCGGCGAGGACGACGAGTGGCAGCGGTGCTCGGAGTTCCTGCGTGACTCCAGCGCGACGGCGTACGACCAGCTGATGGGCTAAGGCGCCGGGCGCATGTTACTGACCGCTGTGACTACTACCTGACTGTTGTAAGCGCTGGGCAGTAGCTACAGCGGTCAGTAACATGGGGCGGCTCGTCCGGGGTGCCGCACCGGCTTGTCCACAGGCAGGTGCGCGGGCTGTTTGCCGGGTCTCCGTTCGCGGCACGGTGCCACTCATGTACGCACGTCTCGCCCAGGTCTTGGCCTCGCAGGGAGGTCTCGTGACCCGGACTCAAGCGCTGGACCGAGGGCTGCCTCCCTCACGCATCAAGCAGTTGCTGGACACCGGGGCGCTGGTCTGGATGGTGCGCGGTGTGTACGCCGACGGCGAGCTGCACGCTGGCCTCGACGAGTTCCGGGGGCTGCCGCTCCTACGCGTCCGCGCGACCCTGCTCGCCAAGCATCACAGCTGGGTGTTGAGCCATGACTCGGCGGCTCTGGAGCTCGGGATGCCGCTGATCGACCCGCGGGCGAGTCTGGTGCACCTGACCCGACCGGGCTTCGGCGCGGCCTGGACGAGGGCGGGAGTCGCCCATCACTACGGCCGGTTCGCCGCGGGTGAGCTGCAGACCTCCGAGACGGGCTATCGCCACCTGTCCATCGCACGTACGGCGGTCGACATCGCTCGCGAGCACGGGGAGCTCGCCGGACTCGTCGCCTGCGACTGGTCGCTGCGCCACGGGGTCGAGCGGCGGGCACTGATCGAGGCCTACCTGCCGATGAGCCATTGGCCAGGTGTCATCGACGTACGGGCGGCGGTCGAGCGCGCCGACCCCCGGGCCGAGTCGGTGGCGGAGACCCTGGGCCGCGACCTCGTCGATGAGCTAGGGGTGGGCGGGGTCGACGTACAGTTCCCGCTGCTCCTCGAGGGCAGACCGGTCTGGGGTGACCTCAGGGTCGGCAACCACGTCTTCGAGGTCCAGGGCAAGGTCAAGTACACGCCATCCGGCTCGGGCGGCGTCGCCGAGCGACCGATCACCGAGGTCGTGTGGGAGGAGAAGAAGCGCTCCCGCCTGATCCGGGCCGAGGGCCTGGGCCTGTCGGAGATCATCTACCAGGACTTCTGGGGCGATCGACGGGCGGCCGCGCTGAGGCGACTTCGCGCCGAGTACGACGTGAGCTGCGACCGCTTCGGTGCCGACCTCCATCCACGTCTCGCCCCCCCAACTACCCCCGCACCTCGGCGCGCAGGTGGGGGAAGAGGATGGTCTCGCGGATGCCGGCGCCGGTGAAGAGCATGATCATCCGGTCGATGCCGAGTCCCAGGCCGCCCATCGGCGGCGCGCCGTACTCCAGCGCCCGCAGGAAGTCCTCGTCCAGCTGCATCGCCTCGGGGTCGCCGCCGGCCGCGAGCAACGACTGCTCCTCGAGCACGTTCCGTTGCACGACGGGGTCGACGAGCTCGCTGAACGCCGTGCCGCGCTCGACGCCGCCGATGATCAGGTCCCAGGCCTCGATCAGGCCGGGCTTGGAGCGGTGGGGGCGGGCCAGCGGCTGGGCCGACGGGGGGTAGTCGCACAGGAACGTCGGCTGCAGCAAGGTCGGCTCGACGAGCTCGGAGAGCAGCTCCAGCACGAGCTTCTCGGCACCCCAGGCGGGGTCGAACTCGACCTCGTGGCGCTCCAACAGCTCGCGCAGCCGCTCCGCGGGCGTCTCCGGGGTGACCGTCTCTCCGACGGCGGCCGAGACGCCGTCGTACACGGGCAACCAGGTCCACTCGGCGTCGAGGTCGACCAAGCCGGCAGGGGTCTCGACCTGGCGCGAGCCCACCGCGTCGGCGGCGGCGAGGAACATCTCGCGCATCAGCTCGGCCATCGAGTGCTGGTCGCCGTAGGCCTGGTAGACCTCGAGCATCGTGAACTCGGGGGAGTGGGTGGAGTCGACCCCCTCGTTGCGGAAGATCCGGCCCATCTCGAAGACCTGGTCGACACCGCCGACGACCGCCTTCTTGAGGTTGAGCTCGAGCGCGATGCGCAGGGTCATCTCCTGGCTGAACGCGTTCATGTGCGTGCGGAACGGCCGCGCAGCAGCCCCGCCGTGGATGAGCTGCAGCACGGGGGTCTCGATCTCGAGGTAGCCGGCCTGCTCCAGGGTGGTGCGTACGGCGCGCGTGATGGCCGAGCGGGTGCGCACCATGTCGCGCGCCTCCTGGCGCACGATCAGGTCGGCGTAGCGCTGGCGGACCCGAGCCTCCTCGGACAGCTCCTTGTGCAGAACCGGCAGGGGGCGCAGTGCCTTGGAGGCCATCTGCCACCGCGTCGCCATCACCGACAGCTCGCCGCGGCGCGAGGAGATGACGCGACCCTCGACGAAGACGTGGTCCCCGAGGTCGACCGAGCGCTTCCACTCCTCCAGCGCCTCCTCGCCGACCTCGGCCAGGCTGAGCATCACCTGGAGGCGGGTGCCGATGCCCTCCTGGAGGGTGGCGAAGCAGAGCTTGCCGGTGTTGCGGACGAACATCACGCGTCCGGCGATCCCGACGACGTCCTGGGTCTCCTCGCCGGTCTCGAGGTGCCCCCACTGCTCGCGCACGGCGGCCAGGGAGTGCGTGCGGGCGACCACCACCGGGTAGGGCTCGTGGCCCTCCTCGAGCAGCCGGGCCCGCTTCTCGCGGCGGACCGCCTCCTGGGACAGGTCGTCCTCGGGGGCATCGGGTGCGGCAGCGTCGGGCGTGGTCATGCGTCGCAGGCTATCCACGCGGGGGTCGTCGGGGCACATCGGATTCGGCTCGACGCGAGCCCGGGAGGCCGCGGTGCGGCTCAGCCCTCGCCCGGCAGCACCAGCGAGTACGCCGCGCGCTGCAGCCGCCACGACCGGTGCCGCTCCGGGCCGCTGATCTCCCCGTCGGCGCTGATCCAGAACTCCTCGCCGCTCACGGTGACCTGGGAGGCCCGCAGGGTGATGACGTCGGCGTGGTCGGGGTGGCTGCCGAGCCCCAGGCGTCCGGCGTAGATCAGCCGGGAGACGGGTCCCGTGGCCCGCGAGATCATCACGTCGGCCTTGCCGTCGGCGGGGTCGGCGTCCGGCGTCAGCCGGGTGCCGCCTCCGACGGAGGCCCCGTTGCCGATCGCCACCTGGAGCACGGGCTCGTCGAAGTCGGAGACGACCTCGCCGTCGACCTCGACCCGCAGTCGGATCACGGGCGGGTTCCAGGCGGTGATGGCCGCGCCGATGGGGTAGCCGAGCTTGCCCAGGTTGACCTTCTTGTAGCCGACCGCGCCGAGGCGCGACTTCCAGCGGTCGGAGCGCCGGCTGGCTGCGGCGCCCGCTCCCACGTGGACGTGGTTGACCACGATCTCGCCGACCTCGTCGATCAGCAGGTCCATCGGCGTGGGCGTGCCCTCGAGGAGCGAGCGTGCGGCCTCCTCGACGTCGAGGGGGATCCCGGTGCTGCGGGCGAAGTCGTTGCCGGTCCCCAGCGGCAGCAGGCCGAGTGTCGTCCCCTCGAGGTCGTGTCGGCGGTAGAGCGCCGCGACCACGGCGTGGATGCTCCCGTCGCCGCCGGCGACCACGATGCGCCGTGAACCGGCGCGGTGCAGGACGCCGTCGAGCTCGCCGGGGTCACCGGTCGCCTGGACCTCGACCGAGGTGGCCTCGCGCAGCACGGCCAGGGCCTGCTCGAGCGACTCCTCGTCGGCGGTCCCGGCGCCGCTGTTGGTGATGACGAGCAGTGGTTCAGACATGACGGTGACCCTATCCGTCCCTCGGGGCGGGGTGCGGGCGCAGCGACGGTTCGGTGGCGAGGACCCGCAGTTGGTAGCGTGGGGTCGCAAGAGCCCCGGTGCTGTTGTGCCGGGGTCCTTGCGCGTCTGGGGCGAGAGCCCACCACGAGAAGTCAACGGAGTGACGATGCCGGCGATCGCGATCATCGGGGCCCAGTGGGGCGACGAGGGCAAGGGCAAGGCCACCGACCTGCTCGGCAGCCGCGTCGACCACGTCGTGAAGTTCAACGGCGGCAACAACGCCGGGCACACCGTGGTCATCGGCCAGCCCGACGGCAGCAGCGAGAAGTATGCGCTGCATCTGCTGCCCAGCGGGATCCTCAGCCCCAACTGCACCCCGGTCATCGGCAACGGCGTCGTGGTCGACATCGACGTCCTCTTCGAGGAGATCGATGGGCTGGAGGCTCGCGGCGTCGACACCAGCAAGCTCAAGATCAGCGCGAGTGCCCACGTCATCCCGAGCTACAACCGGGCCCTGGACAAGGTCACCGAACGCTTCCTGGGCTCCCGGCGTCTCGGCACCACCGGGCGCGGCATCGGTCCGACGTACGCCGACAAGATGAACCGCATCGGCATCCGGGTCCAGGACCTCTTCGACGAGAAGATCCTGACCGCCAAGGTCACCGGCGCCCTGGAGCTGAAGAACCAGGTCCTCACCAAGGTCTACAACCGGCGCGCCGCCGAGGTCGACGAGATCGTCGCCGAGCTGCTCACCCACGCCGAGCGCCTGCGCCCGATGGTCTGCGACACCGGGCTGTTCCTCAACCAGGCCCTCGACGAGGGCGACATCGTGCTCCTCGAGGCCGGCCAGGCCACGCTGCTCGACGTCGACCACGGCACCTACCCGTTCGTGACGTCGTCCTCGGCGACCGCGGGTGGCGCCTGCACCGGCTCCGGCATCCCGCCGATGCGCCTCGACCAGGTCATCGGGATCGTCAAGGCCTACACGACCCGGGTGGGGGAGGGCCCCTTCCCGACCGAGCTCTTCGACGACGCCGGCGAGCACCTGCGCAAGGTCGGCGCCGAGTACGGCACGACGACCGGTCGCCCGCGTCGTTGCGGCTGGTACGACGCCGTCATCGCCCGCTACGCCGCGCGCGTCAACGGCGTCACCGACTTCGTGCTCACCAAGCTCGACGTGCTCACCGGCCTCGAGCAGGTGCCGGTGTGCGTGGCCTACGACGTCAACGGGGTGCGCCACGACGAGATGCCGGTCAACCAGTCCGACTTCCACCACGCCGTACCGATCTTCGAGCACCTCCCCGGCTGGTGGGAGGACATCTCGGAGTGCCGCACCTTCGAGGAGCTGCCCGCCAACGCGCAGGCCTACGTCGAGGCGGTCGAGAAGATGTCGGGCTCGCGGATCTCGGTGATCGGGGTCGGTCCGTCGCGGGCGGCCACGATCGTGCGGCACGAGCTGATCTGAGCGTCGCGTCCGGGTGGCTGCGGGCGCAGGAATCCCCGGTCCACCGGGGATTCCTGACGTTCCTGGGCGTTGCAACGGCCAGGAACGTCAGGAAAACCCCCGGAAGTTAGGCTCACCCCCCGTGAAGACCCTCGTCATCGGCACCGGCGGCCGCGAGCACGCCCTGGCCCGCGCCCTGTCCCTGGACCCTGCGGTCAGCGAGGTGCACGCGGCTCCCGGAAACCCCGGCATCGCCGCCGTCGCGACCCTGCACCACGTCGACCCCCTCGACGGCTCGGCCGTGGCCGACCTCGCTGAGCGGCTGGGCGTGGGACTGGTCGTGGTCGGTCCCGAGGCGCCGCTGGTGGCCGGCGTCGCCGACGTCGTCGCGGCCCGCGGGATCCCGGTCTTCGGACCGAGCGGCGAGGCTGCGCAGCTGGAGGGGTCGAAGACGTTCGCCAAGGACGTGATGGCGGCGGCCGGTGTGCCGACCGCGCGCGCCCACACCTGCACGACGCCCGAGGAGGCGGCGGCTGCGCTCGACGAGTTCGGGCCGACGTACGTCGTCAAGGACGACGGGCTCGCCGCCGGCAAGGGGGTCGTGGTCACCGACGACCGCGCCGAGGCACTGGCTCACGCGGCGGCGTGCGAGCGAGTGGTGATCGAGGAGTTCCTCGACGGCCCCGAGGTCTCGCTCTTCGCGATCACCGACGGGACGACCGTCCACCCCCTGCAGCCGGCGCAGGACTTCAAGCGGATCTTCGACGGCGACGCCGGTCCCAACACCGGTGGCATGGGGGCCTACACGCCGCTCCCGTGGGCGCCGGCGGACCTGGTCGACGAGGTGCTGCGCGACGTGCTCCAGCCGACCGTGGACGAGATGGCGCGCCGCGGCACCCCGTTCGCCGGACTCCTGTACGCCGGCCTCGCGCTGACCTCGCGCGGCACCCGCGTCATCGAGTTCAACGCCCGCTTCGGCGACCCCGAGACCCAGCCGCTGATGGCGCTGCTCGACTCACCGCTCTCGCCCCTGCTGCTCGGTGCGGCGACGGGCCGGCTGGCCGACGTCGAGCCGCCCCGATGGAAGTCCGGGGCAGCGGTCGCGGTCGTGGTGGCCAGCGCCGGCTACCCCGAGTCCTCCTCGAAGGGCGACGTGATCTCCGGGGTCGAGGCCGCCGAGGCGCTGCCCGGCGTCCACGTCATCCACGCCGGCACGGCGCTCGGCGGTCCGGCCGGTGACGACCTCGTCACCGCCGGCGGCCGCGTCCTGGCCGTGATCGCGACCGGCGAGGACATCGCCGGTGCGCGCGCCTCGGCGTACGACGGCGTGAACGCGATCGCCTTCGAGGGGGCTCAGCACCGCTCCGACATCGCCCTCCACTCGTCCACCGTGTAGGTCGCTCCGCCGGGCACAGCGACCCCAGGTGACGAAGTGGCCCCCGCGGACCACCATCCGGGGCCATTTCGTCACTCACCGACATCCGCGGGACAATCGCGGCGTGACCGCTCCCAACGTCCCCAACGTGCTCGCCAGCCGCTACGCCGGAGCCGACCTCGCCGAGATCTGGTCGCCCGAGCACAAGATCGTGCTCGAGCGGCATCTCTGGATCGCCGTGCTCAAGGCCCAGCGAGACCTCGGGATCGACGTGCCCGACGGCGTGGTGGAGGCCTACGAGTCCGTCGTCGACCAGGTCGACCTCGCCTCGATCGTCGCGCGCGAGCGGGTCACCCGGCACGACGTGAAGGCGCGGATCGAGGAGTTCTCCGACCTCGCCGGCCACGAGCACATCCACAAGGGGATGACGAGTCGCGACCTCACCGAGAACGTCGAGCAGCTGCAGCTCAAGCAGTCCCTGGAGCTGCTGCGGGACCGAGCGGTGGCGACCCTGACCCGGCTGGCCCGGCTCGCCGCCGAGCACGAGACCACCGTGATGGCCGGGCGTTCCCACAACGTCGCCGCCCAGGCCACGACGCTGGGCAAACGGTTCGCCACGGCCGCCGACGAGCTGATGATCGGCGTCGAGCGGATCGAGCAGCTCCTGGCGCGCTACCCGCTGCGGGGGATCAAGGGCCCGATGGGCACCGCCCAGGACATGCTCGACCTCCTGGACGGCGACGAGTCCCGGCTCGCCGACCTCGAGCAGCGGGTCGCAGCCCACCTGGGGTTCGAGCGGGTGCTGACCAGCGTCGGCCAGGTCTATCCCCGCAGCCTCGACTTCGACGTGCTCTCGGCCGTGGTGCAGCTGGTGGCGGCTCCCTCCAACCTGGCCACCACGATCCGGCTGATGGCCGGCAACGAGATCGTCACCGAGGGCTTCAAGGCGGGCCAGGTCGGCTCCTCGGCGATGCCGCACAAGATGAACACCCGCTCCTGCGAGCGGGTCAACGGCCTCGCGGTCGTCACCCGCGGCTACCTCTCGATGGTCGGCGAGCTCGCCGGCGACCAGTGGAACGAGGGCGACGTCTCCTGCTCGGTCGTACGGCGGGTCGCGCTGCCGGACGCGTTCTTCGCCGCCGACGGGCTGTTCCAGACGTTCCTGACGGTGCTCGACGAGTTCGGCGCGTTCCCGGCCGTGATCCAGCGCGAGCTCGACCGCTACCTGCCCTACCTGGCGACCACGAAGGTCCTGATGAGCGCGGTGCGCAACGGCGTCGGCCGGGAGTCCGCCCACGAGGCGATCAAGGAGGCCGCCGTCGGCACCGCGCTGGCGATGCGCCAGGGCCAGGCCGAGAACGACGTCTTCGCCAAGCTGGCCGCCGACGCCCGCCTCGGGCTCACGCAGGACCAGCTGGCGGCCCTGGTCGCCGAGCCGATCGCGTTCACCGGCGCCGCGGTCGCGCAGACCCAGGCGGTGTGCCGCGCCGTGGCCGAGCTGGCCGAGCGCCACCCCGCGGCGGCGTCGTACACGCCGGGCGCGATCCTCTGACATGAGCGACCCCGTCACCGTCGCGATCACCCGCCAGCTCGAGCCCGGACACGAGGCCGAGATGATGAGCTGGCTCAACGCCGGCATCCACCTGGCCGAGCGTTTCCCCGGCTTCCTCGGAGCCGGGTGGGTGCGTCCCGAGGCGGGCTCGACGGAGTGGCACATGCTCTACCGCTTCGCCGACCACGACTCACTGCAGCAGTGGGAGCACTCCTCGCAACGCGCCTGGTGGCGGGCCTCGGCCTCGGGGCTCGGCGTGGTCGAGGCGCGGGTCGAGAAGCGGACCGGGATCGAGGGCTGGTTCGACGTCCCGCAGTCCACCCTGGTCGTCGAGGGCGCCGCCCCGGCGCCCGCCCCGCCGCCGCGCTGGAAGCAGGCCTGCACGATCTTCCTGGTGTTCTTCCCGCTCAGCGTGGCCGCCAACTGGCTGGGCGGTCAGCTGGTCGGCGACCTGTTCCTGCCGCTGCGGGTGCTGCTCACCGTGCTCGTGATGACGCCGGTGATGACCTACGTGGCCCTGCCCTGGATCACGCGCACGATGCAGTGGTGGCTGCAGGGCCAGCCCGCGCCGTGGCGTCGTGACCCGGAGGCGGCCTCCGCCTCGTAGGCTGCGACTCCCGGCGGTCGCGGGAAGGTCCGGGGGCTTCCACCGGGTTTCCTCGGTGACCGCACGACTCGCCCACCCGGAGGTCCCATGCTCGACGCGCCCGTACGCCGTGCGCTGGGGCCGTCCCTCGACGCCGGCGCCGCGACGCTGCAGCGCCTCGGCCTCAGCGCCACGGGCCTGACGGTCGCCGGGTGGCTGGTCGGCGTCGGCGCGTGCGTCGCCGCCGCCACGGGCCACTGGCACCTGGCGCTGGTCGGGTGGCTGCTCAACCGCGTCCTGGACGGGCTCGACGGCCCGTTGGCCCGCCGTACCGGCGCCACCGACCTCGGTGGCTTCCTCGACATCGTCGCCGACTTCAGCATCTACGGCGGCTTCGTCGTGGCCGCCGCCATCGCCGAGCCGGACGCGCGCGTGGCGTGCCTGGTGCTGCTGGGCACCTACTACCTGTCGGGCACCGCCTTCCTGGCGCTCTCCTCGGTGCTGGAGAAGCGCGACGAGGCCGAGCGCGCCGACTACTCCGACGGGCGCTCGCTCCTGTTCGTGGGGGGTCTGGCCGAGGGCACCGAGACCGTGCTCGCCTACGTGCTGATCTGCCTGCTGCCCGAGCACCTCGCACTGATCGCCTGGGTCTTCGCGGCCGCGGTCGCGATCACCGCCGTCCAGCGGATCGCGCTGGGCATCCACCTCCTGCGCACGCAGCCGTCCCACGGGTCGGGCCCGATCCCCACCCCCACCGAGGAGCACCGATGACCCGCCCCCTCCGCAGGCACCGCGCCGTCCTGACCGGTCTGGCGGGCGTCCTCGTCCTCGCCGGGTGCGGGGGCGGCGAGGACGCCACCGTCGCAGAGACCGCCCCGTCGTCGGACTGGGAGGCGGTGCTCGCCGAGGCCGACGGGCAGAGCGTCAACTGGTACATGTACGGCGGCGACGACACGCTGAACGCCTTCGTCGACGACGTGGTGACCCCTCGCCTGGCCGACCTCGGGGTGAGCCTCAACCAGGTGCGCATCGACGACACCGCCGAGGCCGTCAACAAGGTCCTCGGGGAGAAGCAGGCCGGGCGCACCGAGGGCGGCTCGGTCGACGCCATCTGGATCAACGGCGAGAACTTCGCCACCGGGGTCCAGGCCGACCTGTGGCGGTGCGGCTGGTCGCAGGACCTCCCCAACGCCCGGTACGTCGACCTCGACGCCCCCGAGGTCGCCACCGACTTCGGCACGCCGGTCGACGGCTGCGAGGCCGCCTGGCAGCAGGCCAACTCGGCCCTGGTCTACGACTCCGCGGTGCTGGACGAGGACGACGTGGCGAGCGTGGACTCGCTCTTCGCCTGGGCCGAGGCCGACCCGGGCCGCCTCGCCTACCCCGCCCCGCCCGACTTCTTCGGGTCGATGGCCGTGCGCACGGTCCTCTACGACACGATCGGCGGCCCGGACAGCCTGCTCGACGGTGAGCCCGACCCGTCCTCGGCTGCGTTCACCGACGCCACGGCGGCGACGTTCGAGCGGCTCAACGAGATCGAGCCCAGCCTGTGGCGCGGGGGAGAGACCTACCCGCAGAGCCAGGACGACATCGAGAAGCTCTACTCCGACGGCGAGATCAGCGCGTTCTTCACCTACGGTCCCGGCGCCGTCGGCACCCAGGTCGCCGACGGCCTGTACCCCGACTCCACCCGGGAGGCGGTGCTCAGCGTCGGCAACATCTCCAACGTCAGCTTCGTGACGATCCCCGCCAACGCCGCTCACCAGGCCGGCGCCCTCGTGCTCGCCAACGTCCTGCAGGAGCCGGAGGTGCAGCTCGCGCTGTTCGAGGCCAACGGCGTCTACCCGGCGATCGACGTGGCCAGCACCCCGACCGACGTGCAGGATGCCTTCGCCGCGGTCGAGACCAGCCCCTCGGTGCTGCCCCTGGACGAGCTGCTCGCCGACGCCCGCCCGGAGCTCGCCAGCGCCTACCTGGCCGCCATCGAGGACGGCTGGGTCGCCGAGGTCCAGCAGAAGTAGCCGATGAGCCAGTCCGTGGTCCCGACCGGACCCACGACGCGGCAGCACGCCGTACGTCGTGGGGTGCCGGAGCGCCTGCGGCCCCTCCTCCTGCTGAGCCCGGCCCTCGTGGTGGTCGGGGTCTTCTTCGTGGGCGGCGTGGCCCAGGCGGTGCTGCAGAGCCTGGGCCGCCAGCCGTTCCTGGGCGAGACGGACTGGTCGGTCGAGGCCTACCGCGCCACGTTCGCCGACCCGGCCTTCCGCGCCTCGCTCACGCTCACCCTGCGTGTCGTGGTCCTGTCCACCGGCCTGGCGACCGTGCTCGGCGTCGCCGTCGCCCTGCTCGTACGGCGCCACGCGCGCGGACCGCTGACGACCCTGCTCCAGAGCACCCTGGCCGTGCCACACCTGGTGGGGGCGCTCTGCATCGGCCTGCTCCTCTCGCCCTCGGGGTTCGTGTCCCGGCTGGGCGCCGGCGCCGGGCTGGTCGACGGGCCGCAGGACTTCTGGGTGCTGACCAACGACGCGTTCGGCTGGGGGATCATCGCGGAGTACACGTGGAAGGAGGCGCCCTTCGTCGCGGTCGTCGCCCTCGCGGCCATGACGCCGCACGTGCGCGACCTCGAGGCGGCCGCCCGCGTCCTGGGTGCCGGTCGCTGGCGTCGTCTCACCACGGTGACGCTCCCGCTGATCGCGCCACCGGTCGCGGCCGCGTCGGTGCTGGTCGCCTCCTTCGCCGCGGCGTCCTACGAGGTGCCGCGCCTGCTCGGGCAGAGCTTCCCCGCGACCCTGCCCGTCGTGGCGCTGCAGCGCTACCAGGACACCGACCTGCTCGTGCGCCCCCAGGCGATGGCGGTCGCGACGATCATCGCGGTGCTGAGCCTGACGCTCGTGGCCGCCTACCTGACGCTCGTCTCGCGACTGTCGCGGAGGTCGCTGTGAGGGGCCGGACGTCGCTGCCCGGGCTCTCGGGGCTCGGGTCCCCACGGGGCCTTCGTGCCACGACCACCGTGGTCGTGGTCGCCGCCGTGCTGCTGCCGCTCGTCCCGCTGCTGGTGTGGAGCGTGGCCGGCACGTGGCGCTACCCCGACGTGGTCCCGGGCCGGTTCACCCGCCGCGGCCTCGACCTGGTGCTCGACGGCGAGGTGGTCGCCGCGACCGCGACGTCGTTGCTGATCGCGGTGACGGTGGCGGTGCTGGCCTGCGCGATCGGGCTCTCGGCCGGGCGCGCGATCGGGCTCTACCGCTTCCGGGGACGACGACTCGTGCAGTTCCTGCTGCTGGCCCCGGTCATCGTCCCGGGGCTCGCCGTGACGCTCGGGATCCAGGTCTTCTTCGTGCGCTACGGCCTCGCGGACACGGTGCTCGGCGTCGTGCTCGTCCAGCTGATGCCGACCGTGCCCTACGCCGCCACGCTGCTGGGAGCGGCGTACGCCAACCTCGACGTCGACTACGAGCGGCAGGCCCGCACGTTGGGGTCGGGGCCGTGGCGGACCTTCCTCACCGTGACCGTGCCGCTGCTGCGTCCGGCGCTGGTGACGACCGCCCTGCTGACCTTCCTGATCTCCTGGAGCGAGTACGTCCTGACCCTGCTCATCGGTGGAGGACAGGTGACCACGCTGCCGCTGCTGCTCTTCGCCGCGATCGGGTCCTCGGACCGTACGGCGGCCGCCGCTCTCGGTCTCCTGGTGGTCCTGCCACCCGTCGTCATCGTGCTCCTCGTCGCCCGGCGGCTGCGCGGTCGCGACGACGCGTGGATGGGGCTGGCCCGTGGCTGATCCCACCCTCGCGGCGCGTCTCGACGTCGACGGCCTGGGCGCGCGCTTCGGCGACGTCACCGCCGTTGCCGACCTCGACCTGAGCCTCGAGCCGGGCTCCTTCACCGCCCTGCTGGGGCCCTCGGGCTGCGGCAAGTCGACGACGCTCGCCATGGTGGCCGGCCTGCTCACGCCCACGGCGGGCGACGTCCGGCTGGACGGCGCGTCCTTGCTGGGGGTGCCGGCCGAGCGGCGCCCGGTGTCGCTGGTCTTCCAGAAACCCCTGCTCTTCCCGCACCTCAGCGTCGAGCAGAACGTCGCCTACGGCCTGCTCGCCCGAGGTCGCCCGCGGGTGCGCCGGCGCACCGGGGCCCTCACGGGGGCGGCCTCGCGCCAGGAGGTCGTCACCCAGGTCGAGGAGATGCTCGAGCGGGTCCGCCTCGGCGGACTGGGACGCCGGCGGGTCGGCGAGCTCTCGGGCGGTCAGGAGCAGCGGGTCGCCCTGGCCCGCGCGCTCGTCCTCCGGCCACGTCTCCTGCTCCTCGACGAGCCCTTCTCCCAGCTCGACGCCGACCTGCGTGCCGAGATGCGCACCCTGGTCCGAGAGCTCCACGACGAGGCGGACCTGACCACCCTGTTCGTCACCCACGACCAGGACGAGGCGGTCGAGCTCGCCGACACGATCGTGCTGATGCTGGACGGTCGGTTGGCCGGGGCCGGTGCGCCGGAGGCGTTCTACACCTCGCCGCCCTCCGTGGCCGCGGCCCGGTTCTTCGGCGCCACCAACGAGGTGGCCGGGACCGTCGTCCACGGGCACTTCCGTGGCCCGGGTCCCCTCGAGCCCGCGCTGAGGCTGCCGACGACGGCGCCGGAGGGGCCCGCCGTGCTCGTCGTGCGTCCGGAGGCCGTGGGGCTCGGCGGCGACGTCCCGGCGCTCGTCACCGCGACCCGTTTCGCCGGCTCGGACGTGCTGGTCGACACCACGTTGCCGGACGGCCAGTGCCTGCGGGTCCGGGTGCCGCTGGGCACCCGCGTCGCCGTCGGCGACCGGGTGCTGCTGGCGCTCGACACGGAGCGCTGCACCGTATTCGCCCAGGAGGCCCTCCGGTGAAGCGCTCGACGTACCTCAAGGCCGGCATCTTCGTCCTGCTCATCGTCACCGCGGTCGTGGTGCAGGTCTCGATCGGGCTGCCGAGTCGCGCGGAGCTGCAGTCGGTGCTCGACGGGTTGGGGGCGATCGCCGTCCCCGTCTTCATCCTCGCCTACATCGGCGCGTCGCTGCTGCCGATCGGCCCCAGCGCCGTGCTGACCATCGTGGGCGGTGCCCTGCTGGGCTTCGCGGTCGCGTTCGCCTCCGTGCTGGTCGCGGCCGTGATCGGCTCGACGATCGGGTTCCTGATCAGCCGCAGCCTCGGCCGCGAGGCGGTCCAAGGGCTGAGCAACGAGCGCGTGCGCGACCTGGACGCCCGGGTCAGCGCGCACGGCTTCGGTGCGGTGCTGCTGGCGCGGATGGTGCCGCTGATCCCGTTCACCACGTCGAACTACGCCTTCGGGCTCACCTCGATCCCGCTGACGCCCTACGTGCTGGGCACGGCGCTGGGGATCGTCCCCGGCACGGCGGTCTACGTCGCGGTCGGGGCGTACGGCGCGGAGCCGACCTCCCCGCCGTTCCTGATCGCGATCGGGGCACTGGTGCTGCTCACCGTGGTCGGGCTGATGCGCTCGCGACGGGAGGGACGTGCGGCCCGTGGCGGGGGCTCGCACGCCGACGCGGACGGCGGGCCCAGGTGACGAAACTCCCGCTTCTTGTACGAAGTTTCTTAGCAGAAGCGGGAGTTTCTCCGCTGAAGCGGTGAAACTCCCGCCCGCCCGTCAGCGCGAGACCCACCACCGCCGGGCGCGGGCGAGTGCCGTGGTGACCTGCTTGGTCGGGGTGGCCGCGAGGTCGGCCCGACCCTGGGCCAGGGAGGCCTTCCAGATACCGTCGGACCACGTCGGGTAGGCGTGGATCGCTCCGGCCATCGCCCGGCCCTTGAGGCCCTGCTGCCCGGCGAGCAGCGCCTCGGCCAACGACTCGCCGGCGCGCGGGCCGACGATGGAGGCGCCGACGACGCGACCCTTCTGGTCGAGGACCAGCTGGGAGTAGCCGTGGGTGCGGCCCTCGGCGACGGCACGGTCGACCTCGGAGTGCGGCACCGTGTGCACGCGCAGTCCCGGGCGGGAGTCGGCCGCGATGCCGAAGGAGGCGACCTCGGGCGAGGTGTAGGTGACCCGTGGGATGACGTCGGGCCGCACCGTGCGCCTCAGGCCCAGGACGGCGTTGCTCGCCGCCAGGCTGCCGTGGTTGCCGGCCGTGTGGGTGAAGGGGGCGTACCCGGTCAGGTCTCCGGCCGCCCAGATCCGGGGGTTGGTGGTGCGCAGCCGCTGGTCCACCTCGATGTGGCCGGAGTCGGTGAGCGCGACCCCGGCCGCGGCGAGCCCGAGGGACGACGTGCGCGGGCTGCGACCGACCGCCACGAGGACCTGGTCGACCTCGACCTCGGAGCCGTCGTCGAGCAGCGCCACGCGGCGCCCGTCGCGACCGGTGTCGACGGAGGTGAGCCTGACCCCCGTCCGTACGTCGATCCCGTCGTCGCGGAAGGTGCGGGCGAGGATGTCCGCGGCGGGCGGGGCCTCACCGGGGATCAACCGCTCGGCCGCCTCGACGATGGTCACCGAGGAGCCGAGTCTCGCGAAGGCCTGCCCGAGCTCGCAGCCGATCGGACCGCCGCCGAGCACGAGGAGCCGGCGGGGGAGCTCGGTCAGGGACCACACGGAGTCGGAGGTGAGGGGCGCGGCGTCGGCGAGGCCGGGCAGGTCGGGCACCACCGGGGAGGAGCCCGTGGCCACGAGCGCCTGGGTGAAGGTGACGCGCTCGCCGTCGACCGTCGCCGACGTGGGACCCGTGAAGACCACGGTGCCCTGGGCGACCGAGGCGCCGGCGGCGCGGATCGCTGCGGGGGAATCGACCGGCTCGATGGTGGTGATCGAGGCGCGCACGTGCTCCATCACGGCCTCGAAGTCCACCGACACCGAGTCGACGTGGACGCCCAGGGAGGCCGCGGCCCGGGCATCGCCGGCGGCGTGCGCGGCGGCGAGCAGCGCCTTGCTCGGCACGCAACCGGTCCACAGGCAGTCGCCGCCGGTGCGCTCGCGCTCGACGAGGAGGGTGGTGGCACCGAACCCGGCCGCGGTGTGGGCCGCCACGAGGCCGGCCGTGCCGCCGCCGACGATCAGGAGGTCCCACGGCCGCGAGTCGGGGGCGGTCAGGGAGTCGGAGGACCACGCGGCTGCGGCGTGCGCCGTCCCGCCGGGCGTGCTCATGCCGTCCCCGGACCGCGCAGCTGCGCGGCCATGGCGTCGAGGCGCTCGAGCGAGGCCGGGTCGGTGATCCGGCGCGCGTCGAGGTCGCGCAGGGCCTCACGCAGCCGGCGTCGCTCGGCCAGGTCGCCGGCACAGCGTCGGCACGTGGCGGCATGGCGCTCGACCCGACGTACGTCGGCGCTGCTCAGCACCGCGGACGGGTCGCCGTCGAGGTAGCGGTCGAGGCGTCGCGACGCCCACCAGCAGGTCGTCAGGTTCATCGCTTCTCCTCCTGGTCGTGACCCGGTCGGTGACCGGCACCCTCGGTGGTCGCTCCCGGGCGGTCGCGCGCGGCGCGTCGGGACCGTGGACGCCGTGACCGCAACGACTTGCGCAGGCGCGTGCGTCCTCGGCTCAGGCGCGACATCACCGTCCCGACCGGTACGTCGAGCAGCTCGGCGGCCTCGGCGTAGGTGAGGCCGTTGACGTCGACCAGGAGCACGACGGTCCGGAAGCGGGGGTCGAGGGCCTGCAGCGCGACCTCGATGTCGCCGTCGAGCAGGCGCTCGTCGAGGACGTCCTCGGGAGAGACGACGCTGGCCCGCCCGAACGCGGGGCGACGGCGTTCGAGGGAGGCATCCTCCACGAGGTCGGGTCGGGTCCGGCGCAGGCTGTTCAGGTGCGTGCGACGCAGGATCGTCAGCAGCCACGCACGCGGGTGCCGGCCGTCGAAGCCGTCGATCGCACGGTAGGCGCGGATCAGGGTGTCCTGGACGACGTCCTCGGCGTCCGCCCACGAGCCGGTCAGGCTGTGGGCGACGCGCAGCAGCACCTCGATCTCGGGCTCGACCCACTGGGCGAAGCGGACATCGCCGGTCTCCGAGACCGACCGTGCGGCGCCGAGGTCCAGGTCGTCGCGAGCGTCGAGGGCATCCACGACGGGGTAACCCGGTGGCGCGCCCCGACCCTTCCCCTGGTCGCCCGGGTTCATCTCCTCGACGGACATCGCCGGCGGGTCAGACCCGCGCCTCGCCGCCCCAGTTGGCCAGCTTCTCCGCCACGGTGCTCAGGTCGTCGCGCCACACGGCCTCCGGACCGGGAGGGATGATGTCGTCCCACTCCATCGCCGGCGAGCCGAGCACGTTGGTCAGTCGTGCGGTGCGGGCCCAGAACGACTGGTGGAAGTGCGAGCCGCCGTCGCCCCACCGGTTGACGTGGACGCGCCCGATCTCGGGGAGGTTCTCCATGATCCGCACCAGCCGGTTGGTGATCCGCCCGAGCTGGGAGGCCTGGTCGTCGTCGAGGGTGCCCAGGTCGAGGTGCTCGCGCGTGCTCAGGCTCAGCACGATCGGCAGTCCGGAGGGGGCGCCGCCGTGGCTCAGCACCCAGGTCTCGTCCTCCCAGACGATCCGGGCGGGGTCGAAGCCCTCCGTGCAGGCCTGGCACGGGGCGCCGTCGCCCTCCCCGCCACGGGTCGGCTCGTCGGAGGGTGGCGCCAGGGTGCGGGGCACGATCGCGCCGTCGACCACCTCCCACGGGAAGATGTCCCACTCGCCCGAGGGGGGCATCGGCAGGTGGCCGTCAGCGCCGACGGCGGCGACGACCCGGGCGTAGACCTCTTCGGCAGACTCCGGCATGGGCTCACTGTGCCACTGGCCGTGTCCGCCGACGATGCGAGGGTCTCCCAGGGTGCGGGCGCGACCGGGGACGGGCACCCCGGGGTGGGTCCGGGTGTCCCTAGACTCGCCCCGTGCTCAACATCCCCGCAGCCCCCGCCCTCGACGGTGCCCGGCACCTGCACTCCGGCAAGGTGCGCGACCTGTACGAGGTCGTCGAGGGCCCCCAGGCAGGCCACCTGCTGATGGTCGCGAGCGACCGGATCTCGATCTTCGACTTCGTGCTCGACACCACGATCCCCGACAAGGGCGAGATCCTGACGCGGATGTCGCTGTGGTGGTTCGAGCAGCTGCGCGACCTGGTGCCCAGCCACGTGGTGTCCACCGACGTGCCCGAGGACGTCCGCGGCCGCGCCGTCATCTGCGAGCGCCTCGACATGTACCCCGTCGAGTGCGTGGCGCGCGGCTACCTGACCGGGTCGGGGCTCCTCGACTACCGCGCCACCGGCGAGGTGTGCGGCATCGCGCTGCCGCCCGACCTGGTGGACGGAAGCCGTCTCCCGGAGCCGATCTTCACACCGGCCACCAAGGCCGATCTCGGCGACCACGACGAGAACGTCTCCTACGCCGCGGTGGAGTCCACCGTCGGTGCCGACCACGCGGCCGCCCTGCGCGAGCTCACGCTGCAGGTCTACGCGCGGGCCGAGCAGGTCGCCCGCGAGCAGGGGATCATCCTGGCCGACACCAAGCTCGAGTTCGGCCGCAGGCCCGCGGGGGGTGCCGCCGACGCCCCCGACGGCGGGACCGGCGGGACCGGCGGGATCGTGCTGGGTGACGAGGTGCTCACCCCCGACTCGTCGCGGTTCTGGCCGGCCGAGGACTGGGTGCCCGGCCGTGCACAGGCCTCCTACGACAAGCAGATCGTGCGCGACTGGGCGTTGTCGGCGTCGTCCGGGTGGGACCGATCCTCCGGCGAGGCGCCCCCGCCGCTCCCGGAGGAGGTCATCGACCTCACCCGGGCCCGCTACCTCGAGGCCTACGAGCTGTTGACGGGCGAGAGCTGGTGAGCCCGCGGGCGGTGCGGTTCCCGGTCTCGTGCGAGGTCGCCTACGACTACCTCGTGGCGCCCGACAACCGCGCCTCCTGGCAGTCCAGCCTGCGCAACGTCGAGGACGTGATGGGTCACGACGGGCTCGTCGGTCAGTCGTGGACCGACGTGACGGGTGTCGGGATCAGGCCGCGGATGGAGCTCACCGACGCCGATCGGCCCCACCGGTGGTCCGAGTCCGGCACCTGGGGCCGGTTCAAGGCCACCCTGACCCTCACGTTCGTGGCCGTGGGCGCCGCGACGTGCGACGTCGAGGCCACCCTGGAGGTCCGCGCCTCCGGCCTGCTCAGGCCCCTGGGTCTGCCGGCCAACCGCCTGGCCCCGCTCGCCGTACGCTCCGACCTGCGCCGGGCTGCGGACATCCTCGGTCGTGGGTGAGCCGGTGCGCTCCCTGCCGCACCTGGTCGGGCGCCGCCTGAGCCGGGTGGTCGTCCTGATCGCCGTGATCCTCTCCGGGCTGCTGCTGGGAGCCGGGATCGAGGCGCAGGAGGCCGACAACTCCACGGCGAACCTGCCGACCGATGCCGAGTCGGCGGTGGCGGCACGGGTCCAGGAGCGTCTCGGCACGGCGGAGTTCACGCCGGCCATCGTCGTGTTCGACCGCGGCGGAGACGCCCTGACGGACGAGGACCGCGACGTCGTGCAGAGGAAGCTCTCCGAGCTCCAGGAGCTCGCCGCCCCGGGCCAGCAGGTCTTCCCGGTCCTCGCCGAGGACGGGCAGGCCGCCTTCGTCGGCGTACCGATCAGCGCCGAGACCCCGGAGGAGGAGCTCGCCGAGCCCGTCGCAGCGCTGCGCGACGCGGCCGCGGAGGGGCTGCCGGAGGGGCTCCGGGCGCAGGTCACCGGCGGCCCGGCGTTCATCGTCGACCTGTCGCAGGTCTTCGACGGTGCCGACGTGCGGCTCCTGGCCGTGACCGCCTCCGTGGTGGCGCTGCTCCTGCTGCTCACCTACCGCAGCCCGTGGCTGTGGCTGGTCCCGCTGAGCGTGGTCGGCGTCGCCGACCAGGTCGCCGTCCAGGTCGTCGCCGCAGCGACGCAGGTCTTCGGCTTCTCCACCGACGGCGCCTCGGTCGGGATCACCTCGGTGCTGGTCTTCGGGGCGGGCACCAACTACGCCCTGCTGCTGATCGCCCGCTACCGGGAGGAGCTGCGCCTGGTCGAGGACCGCTACGACGCGATGCGCCGTGCTGTCGACCGAGCCGCCCCCGCCATCCTGGCGAGCTCCGGCACGGTCGTGCTCGCCCTGCTCTGCCTGGGGTTGGCCGACAACCCCACCAGTCGCAACATCGGCTTCGGGGGAGCGCTCGGCATCGCGACCGCCGTCGGCTATGCGTTGCTGGTCCTGCCCGCGGCGATGACGTGCTTCGGCAGGGGCCTGTTCTGGCCCTTCGTGCCGCGCGTGGGCGACGCGGACCCGACACGATCGGGCCTGTGGGCCCGGGTGGGACACGCGGTGACCGCACGACCCGTCGTGGTCGCGGTGGCCGGCACCCTGGTGATCCTCGTCTGTGCGGGCCCGGCGCTGGGGGTGAAGGTCGGGCTGTCGGAGACCGAGCAGTTCCGCGCGGAGCCGGAGGCGGTCACCGGGCAGCTGGTGCTCGCCGAGCACTTCCCGGCAGGCTCGTCGCAGCCCACCACCGTGATCGTGGCGACCGAGGACCGCGACCGGGTGGAGAGCGGCGTCGCCCGGGTCCAGGGCGTGCAGCGCGTGGAGTCCGCCGGCGAGGGTGAGGGCTCGGCCGTCCTGTCGGTCGTGCTCGACGCGGAGCCCGCGTCGGCCGATGCCTTCGCCGTCGTCGAGGAGATCCGTGCGGTGGCCGCGCAGCAGTCCCCCGGCGCGCTGGTCGGAGGCCCCGATGCCGAGGCGCTGGACGCCTCCGACGCCGCGGCGCGCGACCAGCTGCTGATCATCCCCCTGATCCTCGTGGTGGTGACGCTGGTGCTGCTCGTGCTGCTCCGCTCGGTCGTGGCCGCCGCGATCCTGGTGCTGACCGTGGTCGCGACGTACGGCGCCAGCCTCGGCGCCAGCTGGGTGGCCTTCCGCACCTTCTTCGACTTCCCGGCCCTGGACCTGAGCGTCCCGCTGCTGGGCTTCCTCTTCCTCGTGGCCCTCGGGGTCGACTACAACATCTTCCTCATCACCCGTGCCAAGGAGGAGGCCGAGGAGCACGAGACCAAGGAGGCGATCGCGACGGCGCTCGCCGTGACGGGCGGGGTGATCACCAGTGCCGGTGTGCTGCTGGCAGCCGTCTTCACGGTGCTCGGTGTGCTCCCGCTGATCACGCTGACCCAGATCGGGGTCATCGTGGGCTTCGGGGTCCTGCTCGACACCCTGCTGGTGCGCAGCGTGCTGGTGCCGGCGCTGGTGACCCTGCTCGGCCGCCGGTTCTGGTGGCCCGGACGGCTGTCGCGCGATGGCCGTCACGATGGCCGGCAGGATGGCCGGCAGGGGTCCCCGGCCGGCCACGTGGCCGACTGATCGTGGCGCCCGTCACCGTCACCTGATTAGGTTGGGCCCGTGACCTCCTACAACCTCGCCAGCCTCCTCGAAGAGACCACCGCCGCTCACCCCGAGCGCGAAGCGATCGTGTTCGGCGACACCCGTCTGAGCTACGCGCAGGTCAACGGTGCCGCCAACCAGGTGGCCAACCTGCTCGTCGAGCGCGGGATCAAGCCGGGCGACAAGGTGGCCCTGAGCTGCCCCAACCTCCCGTACTTCACGATCGTCTACTACGGCATCCTCAAGGCCGGCGGGACGGTCGTGCCGCTCAACGTCCTGCTCAAGGGGCGCGAGGTGGCCTACCACCTCGGCGACTCCGACGCGAAGGCCTACTTCTGCTTCCAGGGCACGCCCGAGCTCGCGATCGGTGCCGAGGGGTACGCCGGCTTCGGCGAGGCCGAGGGCTGCGAGCACTTCTTCATGATCACCGCCGACCCGACCGCGTCCTCGCCGATCGACGGCACCGAGACGATGGCCGCCGCGATGGGCGCTCAGGCGCCGACGTTCGAGACCGTCGCCACCGACGAGGACGACACGGCCGTCATCCTCTACACCTCCGGCACGACCGGTCAGCCCAAGGGCGCCGAGCTGCGCCACCGCAACATGCGCGACAACGCGCGCTCCGGTGAGGAACTCTTCGGGGCGGGCACGACCGAGAAGCCCGACACCTACATCTGCGTGCTGCCGCTCTTCCACTCCTTCGGCCAGACGGTCATCCAGAACGGCGCCTTCGCCTTCGGCGGCACCGTCGTGATGCTGCCCCGCTTCGAGGCCGACGCGGCGCTCAAGCTGATGGCCAAGGAGAAGATCACGTTCTTCGCCGGTGTCCCGACGATGTACTGGGGACTCCTCGGCGCTTTGGACGACTCGGGCGTGGACGTCAAGGAGCTCGCGGGCAACCTGCGCGTCTCGGTCGCCGGGGGGTCGGCGCTCCCGGTGGAGGTCCACAAGGAGTTCGAGCGCCGCTTCGGCGTCACCATCCTCGAGGGCTACGGGCTCTCCGAGACCTCACCGGTCGCCAGCTTCAGCAAGTACGGCGAGGACGTGCGCGTGGGCTCGATCGGGACCCCGATCCCCGGGGTGGAGATGAAGCTGCTGGCGCCGGAGAGCTGGGAGGAGATCGGTCCCGACGACGAGATCGGCGAGATCGCCATCAAGGGCCACAACATCATGAAGGGCTACTACGGTCGCCCCGACGCGACCGCCGACTCGATCCAGGACGGCTGGTTCCGCTCGGGCGACCTCGGTCGCAAGGACGAGGACGGCTGGTACTACATCGTCGACCGTTCCAAGGACATGATCATCCGCGGCGGCTACAACGTCTACCCGCGCGAGATCGAGGAGGTGCTGATGACGCACCCCGACGTCTCGCTCGCCGCGGTCATCGGCGTGCCTCACGAGAGCCACGGCGAGGAGATCAAGGCCGTGGTGATCCTGGAGAAGGACGCGAGCCTCACCGAGGACGAACTGGTCGCGTGGGGCAAGGAGCAGATGGCCTCCTACAAGTACCCGCGCCTGGTGGAGTTCGTCGGCGACCTGCCGATGACGGCCACCGGCAAGATCCTCAAGCGCGAGCTCTCCTGAGGGCGCTGCCGGTGTCGGCACGCGTACGCCGGGTCCTGCTGCTGGTCCTCGGCTCGCTGATGTTCGCCGTCGGCGCGCTGTGGACCTTCCAGGGCCTGGGCTACATCGACGACACCTCGATGAGCGACGTCGAGGTGTTCGCGGTCATCGGACCCCTGGTGGCCGGTCTGGGCGTGGCGTTGGCGATGGTGGCCTTCCGGCGGGCAGATTGACCCCATCGGACTCACCCGACTACGCCGAGCCGGCGGTGCTCGGGTCCTCGCGCGCCGCGCGGCGCGACACGCGTCCCGACGTACGGCTCTGGGGCGGCCGGGGTCGTCGGGTCCTGCAGTGGGCCTGCGCCGCAGGCGCACTCCTCCTCCCGGCCGCGCTGGTCGTGGTGCTGCTGAGCGACCGACCCGGCGCCGCGTCGCCCGAGGCGGCCGTCGAGCAGCTGCTGGGCGGCATCGCCGACCTCGACGGCGCGGCCATCGTCGGCGTGGTGTCTCCCGACGAGGTGGCAGATGTCGGTCGCGCCGACGATGCCTACTCCCGGCTCGCGTCGCGGGTCGTGCGGGAGGGCGAGGTCCCGCCGGTCGAGGTGGACCGCGTCCTGGCCGCGGCCGAGGGGCAGCTCGGTGGCTCCGCCGGACGTGCCTCCCTGGCGGTCCTCGCGGCGGTCGACCTGGAGCTCGGCGGGCTCGACCTCGCCGTCGAGGAGGTCGATGACACCACGGTGCGGGTCTACCTGCTCGCCGGCACGCTCGCGGTCGACGTCGACGCCGACAGGTTGCCGGGCGAGGCGGTGATCGACGGCCGAGGACCGGGCGGTGGCCGGGCGTCGTACGACATGGCCCTCGCCGAGGGGTGGCAGCGCGACGGCGAGGAGTTCCAGGCCTACCTGGTCACCGTCGAGGTCGACGGTCGGTGGTTCGTCAGCCTGGAGGCCAGCGCCGACGACCTCCTGGGCCCGGCGTGAGCGGCACGAGCCCGACCGACACGGTGCCGCACGGCCCGAGGCCCGGCGCCGACCGCCGCCGACGCGAGCTGCTCGGCAGCGCGCTGTGGGCGGCGGCCGCGCTGGCCTGGACGATCGCGATGCTCGTGCCCTGGTTCCGCGCCGGCGCACTCTCGCACCTGAGCCCGATCGAGGCCGGCGGAGCACTGCGCACCGGCGTCGCCTCGATCCCCTCGGGCGCCGGCTTCGTGGTGCTCCTGCTGCCGCTCGCCTCGTGGGTGCTGCTCGCGCTGGCGCCCGCTCGTGGACGGCTCGTGCTCGCCTGGCGGCTGCTGCTGTGGCTGGCCTCGACCGGCGTGGGCCTCGGCCTGGTGGTGCTGGGCTCGTCGGTCTCGGCGGCGACCTACGGCTGGGGAGCCGGACTGGTCGTCCTCGCCTGCCTGCTCGGCGGCGCAGCACTGTGCTGCAGCACGCTGGTGCGCCGCGAGCAGGCCGAGGCGTAGGCGGCTCGGCTACTCGAAGGGGTTCGGCAGCGCACCCGGCAACGTGGCGAGCAGCTCGCGCGCCTGCGCCGCCACCTTGTGCTCGACGAGCACCTCGTAGCGGGTGGCCACCACCTGGGTCACCGACTGGAAGTCGCGCTGCCCGCGCGTCATCGCGTAGCCGATGAGGCCCCACACGATGCCGAACGCGGCGCCGAAGAGCACGGTGGACAGGATCGTGGTGAAGGCGCTCTCCTCGGTGAAGAACGTGAAGAGCAGGCCGATGAAGAGTCCCAGCCAGGCACCTGACGCGGCACCCCCGAGCGCCACCCGGCTGTGGGTGAGGCGACCGGTGATCCGCTCGATGCGCTTGAGGTCGGTGCCGACGATGAGGCAGTTCTCGACCGGGAAGTGCTCGTCGGAGAGGAAGTCGACCGCCTTCTGGGCAGCGGCGTAGTCGTCGTAGACGGCCAGCGACTGCGGGAACTCCAGGCGTAGCGGTGACGTGGCGCCGCGGCGGCCGGCGGCAGAAGGTCCTGACATGCTCATGGGTCCAGTCTGCCTGTCGCCTGGTCGTGGTGGTGGCGCTGGTCGGCTCCGCGCGGCACCTGAATATGATCGGGGCGTGCCCAAGGTAGTCGTGGACGTCATGCCCAAGCCCGAGATCCTCGATCCGCAGGGGAAGGCGGTGCTCGGTGCCCTGCCCCGGTTGGGGTTCAGCGGCGTGACCGAGGTGCGTCAGGGCAAGCGCTTCGAGATCGAGGTCGCCGGAGAGGTCACCGACGAGGTGCTCGCGCAGGTGCGCGAGATGGCCGAGACGTTGCTCTCCAACCCGGTGATCGAGAACTACGCCGTGCGGGTGCTCGACCCCGCCGGGGAGATCGCCTGATGCGCGTCGGTGTCGTCACGTTTCCCGGCTCGCTCGACGACGCCGACGCCCAGCGCGCCGCCCGGATCGCCGGGCACGACGTCGTCCCCCTCTGGCACGGCGACCACGACC
>NZZG01000187.1 GCA_002698575.1 Pimelobacter sp.
GCGTTGGCAACGTAGCGCGCACTCCGCCGGCGTCACAAGGTGCGTGCCGTCCCTCCCCGCGTCCGTGACCACCGAGCGTCCGCTCCTCGCCGGCCATCCGGTCGCCACCGTCGAGCAGCGCGAGCACGAGCTCGCCGCGCTCGAGCTGGTCGCGCACCCGACGGTCAAGGCGGCCTACGCCTCGGTCGCCGCGACGTGGCTGGGCCGTGCGAAGGCCTCCTCGGCAATGCGTGACCGCTTCGAGGCAGCCTTCGAGGAGGTGATGTTCTCGGCTGCGATCTGGTCCTCCAACGCCGACCCGCTCCGACCGAAGGTCACCTGCATCACCCGGCTCGCCCACGAGGTCGACGGTCTCCGGGTGCCCGGCACCCGCTGGGGCATCGACAACCCGGACACCGTCTACCGCACGATCCCGATCTCGGGCGAGGAGCGCTACGAGATCCGCGGACGGGTCGGGCCCGGACGGATGACCGAGAACTACTTCACGCTCTGGGACGCCCACATGGGCACCGTCGACGTGCTCGACGGGCGACGGATGCACGTCGAGGACGACGGCTCCTACGTGATCACCGTCGACGCCGACCCCGCGGGTGGGCGACCCAACCACGTGCGCTCGAGCCCGGCCGCCCACGAGTTCTACATCCGTGACGTGCTCCTCGACTGGGGCCGCGACGACCCCAACCACATCGAGGTCGAGCGACTCGGCGGTCCGAGGACCACCCCGCGGCGCACCCTGGACGAGCAGGCCGAGGCCACCGCCGCGATGATGGCGCACTTCGCCGACTTCACCGGCAAGCTCAGCCACGGGATGTACAAGACGGAGCCCAACCACTTCGCGCTGGCGTGGCAGGCCGACCACACCGGAGCGATGCGCAACCAGGTCTACGTCGCCGGGCGCTTCCTCCTCGAGCCCGGTCAGGCGTTCGTCGTCGACGTCAGCGACGGTGGTGCGGAGTACTTCACCGTGCCCCTGTCCAACGTGTGGGGCACCACCCTGGACATCTACGACCGCACCGGCAGCCTCAACAAGGCGCAGTCCACTCCCAACGCCGACGGCACGTTCACCTACGTGATCGGACCCGACGACCCCGGTGTGGCCAACTGGATCGACTCCGACGGCCTGCGCGAGGGGATCCTGACCCTGCGGATGGCCGAGTTCCCCGACAGCGGGCCGGCCCAGGACCTCGCGGCTCGCGGCCGGGTCGTCGACCTGGCGGACCTGGGCACCGAGGCCGCCGGGCTGAGCGAGGCACCGCGCGTGAGCGCGACCGAGCGCGCCGCCCAGATCGACGTACGGCGTGCGGGCTACCTGCGTCGACTGCCCGAGGGGGTGGCTCGATGAGCGAGACCGTGGGCACCCGGTGGTTGATCACCGGCTGCTCGACCGGGATCGGACGCGAGATCGCCCGCTGCGCCCTGGAGGCCGGCCACCGGGTGGCGGTCACGGCCCGCCGGGTCGCTGACGTGGCCGACTTCGTCGACACCTTCGGGCCGCGGGCGATCGCCGTGCCCCTCGACGTCACCGACCGCGAGGCGATCACGTCGGCAGTGGCGGCCTGTGACGAGGCGTTCGGCGGGATCGACGTCCTGGTCAACAACGCCGGCTACGGCTATCTCTCGGCTGTCGAGGAGGGCGACGACGCCGAGGTGCGTCGGCTCTTCGACACCAACTACTTCGGTGTCGTCGACACCCTCAAGGCGGTGCTGCCGGGCATGCGTGCGCGGGGGAGCGGCCACGTCGTCAACATCTCGTCGATGACGGGACTGGTGGCCAACCCGCCGAACGCCTACTACTCCTCGACGAAGTTCGCCCTGGAGGCACTGACCGAGGCGCTGGCCAAGGAGGTCGGCCCGCTGGGCATCAAGGTCACCGCGATCGAGCCCGGCGGGTTCCGCACCGACTGGGCCACGCGGTCGATGAAGGAGGCCTCCGCCCCGATCGAGGCGTACGCCGGGGACGTGGGCGTGCGCAAGGACCTGATCAAGGAGTTCGCCGAGCACCTGCCGGGGGACCCGCGCAAGGTGGGTGAGGCGGTGCTGATGGTGACCGGTCTGGAGGAGCCCCCGCTGCGACTGCTGCTCGGGGCCGACGTCCTGGCCGCGACCCGCGACAAGATCCGGGACCTGAGCGCCTCGATCGACGAGTGGGAAGCCGTCACGCTCGACGTCGGCTTCGAACGGGGCTGACCGCGTGAGGCCCGGGTACGCCGTCCGCGTCACCACCGTGGTGCTCGCGCTGTGCCTGGGGCTCGCCGCCTGCGGCAGCAACATCGATCCGGAGCAGGCGGGTCTGGTCCGCGCCGGGAGCGCGGCGCCGAACGTCGGCGGCGAGGGGTCGTTCGTCGACCCCGGTGGGGTGGGCGACCCCGGCTCCACCGACCCCGGCGCCGTGGGCGATCCCGGCGGTGGTGCTCCGGCCTTCCCCGACGCCGACCCCGGCGGCGACCCGACCGGTTCCGGTCCCGATCCCGCCGCCCCGCCCGCCAGCGGCACCGGCGGCGGGGCCACGGACACCGACGAGCCCGAGCAGGGTGGCGGGACCGGCGACGAGCGACCACCTGCGAGCGAGGTGTCGTGCGACGGGCTGAAGAACGGCACCGGGATCACGGACAGCACGATCACGATCGGCAACACCGCCGACATCAGTGGGCCGGTGCCGGGACTGTTCACCCAGGCCCAGCAGGCCGTGGTCGCCTACGTGAAGTACTTCAACGACACCCAGCAGACGATCTGCGGGCGATCCCTCGCGCTCGACCGCTACGACAGCCGCACGGACGCGGGGGCCGACCAGCAGGCCTACTCCAAGGCCTGCTCCGACACGTTCGCGATGGTCGGCGCCATGTCGGCCTTCGACTCCGGCGGCGCCTCGACCGCGCAGAAGTGCGGGCTGCCCGACATCCGGGCGATCGCGACGACGAGCCAGCGCTCGGCGTGCTCGACCTGCTACGCCGCTCAGCCCGCCGGCCCGGACGAGTTCGAGAACGCCGTGCCCGATTACGTCAAGCGCAACACCAGCAGTGGCGGGCAGCGGGCGGCGATGCTCTACATCAACGCCGGCGCCGCCGCGGAGAGCGGCAAGAGCCAGGTGCAGCTGATGACGAAGCGGGGCGTGAAGTTCGTCTACGTCAGTGCCGTCGACGTGGCGGAGTTCAACTACGCACCGTTCGTGCAGGCGATGAAGGACAAGGGGGTGGAGTCGGTGCAGTTCATCGCGGCCGAGCCACAGTTCGCGCGACTCGCGCAGACGATGCAGCAGCAGGGCTTCAAGCCCGAGCTCCTGCTGCTGGACCCCACCGCCTACAGCAAGCAGTACACCGACCCGACGGGATCTGCCGCGGTGGGCACGACGGTGTTCACCAACTTCGTCCCCTTCGAGGAGGCGGGCGGCAACCGGGAGCTCAGCCTCTACCTCAGCTACCTGGAGCAGAGCAGCCCGGGCGCGGCACCCGGCTTCTTCGGCCTCTTCGCGTGGTCCGCGGCCAAGCTCTTCGTCGAGCAGGCGACCAGGCTGGGAGGAGACCTCGACCGCGCCTCGCTGATCGCGGCGATGAAGAAGGTGAACGGGTGGACGGCCGACGGGATGCACGCCCCGATGCCGGTCGGGAGCAAGAAGATCACCGACTGCTGGCGCTTCATCCAGTGGAACGGCAGCACCTGGAAGCCTCAGGAGGGCACGAAGTACCAGTGCAACGGGACGACGTCCTGACGCGTCACAGGATCGGGCGGATCTCCTCGAGCGCCTGCTCGGTCGCCGCGACCAGCGCGCCCAGACGGACGTCGGACCCCTCGGTCCACACGGCCAGGGCGGCGAAGACGGCTCCGGCGACGGCCTCGGCCTTGACCGCACCGGGGAGGGCCTCCTCGCCGCGTTCGGCGAGCACGACCCGCAGGTCGCGTGCCATCGCGCCCTGAGCCTGTCGGAACGACTGCTCGATGCGGGTCGGGCTGAGCAGCTCGGCGCGCAGGCGGGCGATCTCCACCATCAGCCGGGGGTCCACGGGCGGGGCGGTGATCGAGAACAGCACGGCGGCGATCAGGTCGTCCCCGGCGCCGAACCGGTCGCGGACCGAGCGGCGGAACCACGCCAGGCTGGTGGTGACGTCGGCGAAGAGCACCTCGTCCTTCGTCGCGAAGTGGCGGTAGAAGGTCCGCTCGGTGACGCCCACCTCGGCCGCGATGCTCGGGACGTTGGCGCCCTCGAAGCCGTGCTCGACGAAGTGCCGGATCGCTGCCTGGCGCAGCGCTTCACGGGTCCGCTCGGACTTGGTGACGCCCGCGGGCGCCAGGGGGGTGTCAGTTGCCACCCCGCCAATCTAGTGCCCCTTCCTGTGAGGGACCTGGTGACGCACCGGCGCCGGACGTCAGGCGAACTGGTAGTCCTCGAGCGGGAACGAGCTCGCCGCACGGTAGGCCCCCAGGGTCGAGGTGGGACGCAGCAGGGTGGCCTCGCCGTGCTGGTTGAAGTAGTAGCTGTTGGCGCTCGCGCACGAGCCCAACGTGAAGATCGAGTGCCCCACGCGCTCGGTCATCGCCTCGAGGAACGCCTCGTTGGCAGCGCTGGAGACCTCGAAGCTCGTTGCCTCCCGACGCTGGAGCTCGGTGAGGAGCCGGTCCATGTGACGCATCTGGGACTCGATGGTCGTGAAGTAGGACAGCCCGGAGTAGGAGTACGGCGAGTTCAGCGAGATGAGGTTCGGGAAGCCCGGGACGGCGACGCCCTCGTAGGCCTGGAAGCGACGCTCGCGCCACCACCGACCGAGGTCCCGGCCGTCGCGACCCACGATGCGGATGGCCGGGAAGTTGGCCTCCCAGAGGTCGAACCCGGTGGCGAGCACGAGCACGTCCAGGTCGGTGCGGGTGCCGTCGCTGGTGACGATGCCCGCGGCGTCGACGTGGTCGATCGACGTCGTCTCGAGATGCACGTGCTCGCGGTTGAACGTCGGGTAGTAGTCGTTGCTGAAGGTCGGGCGCTTGCACCCGAACGTGTAGTCCGGGGTGAGCCGACGCCGTACCTCCGGGTCGCGGACCTGGCGACGCAGGTGGAGGCGGCAGGCCTTCTCCGCGACCGCGTTGACCAGGGGGACCTGGTCGTAGTGGAGCACCGCGGAGACCATCATCGCCTCGAGCACCGCGGTGCCGCCGAGTCGCACCGCTCGCTGGGTGAGCGGCACGGCGGCGAAGGCCTTGCGGACCAGGGACGGCACCGGGAGGTCGGGTTTTGCGCTGACCCAGATCGGCGTCCGCTGGTAGACCGTCAGGTCCGCGGCCACCCTGGCCAGCTCCGGGATGAGCTGGACCGCGGTGGCGCCGGTCCCGATGATGCCGACGCGCTTCCCGGCCAGCTCGACGTCGTCGTCCCAGCGCGTCGTGTGCACCACGGTGCCGGCGAAGTCGGAGATGCCGGCGATGTCGGGCAGCTTGGGCTGCGACAGGAAGCCGGTGGCGGTGAGCAGGAAGCGCGCCCGGAGCGGCTCGCCCCCCTCGACCTCGACCTGCCAGTGCCCGGCGGTCGCGTCCCAGGTCGCCGACTCCACGACCGTGTCGAGACGCATGCGTCGTCGGAGGTCGTAGGTGTCGGCCACGTGCCCGGCGTACTGCTTGAGCTCGGCGCCCGGGGCGAAGAGCCGCGTCCAGTGCGGGTTGGGCTCGAAGGAGTAGGAGTACGTCGAGGAGGGGATGTCGACCGCGAGGCCGGGGTACCGGTTGACGTGCCAGGTGCCGCCGAGGTCCGACTCCCGCTCCAGGATCACCAGGTCGTCGTACCCGTTGCGGAGCAGCTGGATGGCGGCTCCCATGCCACCGAACCCGGCTCCGACGACGATCGCGTCGTGCACCCGCCCCGACGGCATCAGAGGCTCTCGCGGGTCCGGTCGCGTGCCTCGTCGGCCATCCGGGAGTTGTACGCCGCACGCTCGGCGTCGTCGGCCTGCAGAGCGCGGTCGTCGCGGACGAGGCGGCGCACGACGTTGAGGGCCGGCTCCGGGGTGGCCGTCATGACGCCGGCCAGGGCGCCGATGTAGCGCGGCACGGGGATCTCGGCCGACCGGTTGGCGACCGAGGCCTCGACGGCCTCGGCGATCTTGTCGGGCGAGACCTTGGGGAGCGGTCGGAAGTCGATGCCGGAGGCGAGGGCCGTGTCCACCGCCGAGGGGAGGACGGCGGTGATGCTGACGCCCCGGGCGGCGTACTCGAGCCGCGTCGCGGCGGTGAGGCCGACCACGGCGAACTTGCTGGCGTTGTAGACCGCCAGGCCCTTGAGCGGGACCTTGCCGGCGAGGGAGGCGATGTTGCAGATGTGTCCGCGGCCGCGCTCGACCATGCCGGGGAGGACCAGGCGCATGCCGGTGATCACGCCGAAGACGTTCACCTCCATGGTCATCCGGTCGGTGGCGGGATCGAGGTCCAGGAAGCCGCCGTTGGGCATCACGCCCGCGTTGTTGACCAGCACCTCGACAGGACCATGGGCGGCCTCCGCCTCCGACACGAAGGCGGCGAACGACGCGGGGTCGCGCACGTCCAGGGCATGGCCCGTGCCGCCCAGCCCCGCCGCGGTCGTGCGGGCGAGGTCGGCGTCGAGGTCACCGATCGCGACGGTGGCACCCCGAGCGGCGAGGCGGGTCGCGACGGCCCTGCCGATGCCCTGGGCGCCGCCGGTGACGAGGACGGTGGCGCCCCGCAGGTCGATGGGTGGGTAGGTCGTCACCGGAGGCCTCCTGGGCGCTGACGCACGTGCGCCAACGGAATGAGATGTCAGTTCCGGAACGGTATGTCATTTCTCTGCGGGCAGGCAATAGGCTGAGGCCCGTGACAGCGAGCCGGACCGAGCAGCGCAAGGCCGAGCTGCGCCGTGAGATCGTGGCGGCCTCCTTCGACTGCTTCGCCGAGCAGGGCTACCACGCCACCGGGATCGCCGACATCGCCACGCGTCTCGGGATCGGGCACGGCACCTTCTACCGCTACTTCGACAACAAGCGCGACATCGTCGAGCACGTCATCGACGACCTGATCGCCCGCATCCTCGCGGCCCTGGGCGAGGAGAACGCTCCGGACGCGGTGAGCACGCTGGAGGACTACCGCCTGCAGAGCGCTCGGATCGGCGAGGCCGTGGCGAACCTGATCGGCGCCGACCCGCGGGTTCCCAGGCTGCTCCTGCTGGAGGCGCCCGGGGTCGACGCCGAGCTGCGCGAGCGGGTCCTGGACTTCATCGAGTCGATGACCGAGGTGACCGCCGCCTACCTGGCGCACGGGGTCGAGCTCGGCTACCTGCGCGGGGACCTCGACGTCGTCCAGAGCGCACGAGCGATCAACGGGATGATCCTCGGCGCCGTGATCCACGGCGTACGCCACCACGACGAGGACTCCCAGGCGACGCTCGCCCGGGCGATCCAGCGGCTGATGTACGACGGGATCGCCGCACGCTGATCTGTCGGACTGCTCCCGGCATCGGCACCGAGCTGCCCTACTGCGGCTGCTGAGGTCGGTGCCGGCTTAGGCGGCCGCGACGTAGTCGAGGTCGAAGGCGGGTCGGTAGTAGGCGATCGCGGGTCTGGGTCTGGCGGTGGGTGCTCGGGCGGGGGTGGGTGGCGCTGGTGCTCGGGATCGGTGGTGGTGTCCGGTGGGGGTGGTGGTCTGCACGGTGTGGCGGCCGGACTCGTCGTCGATGACGTGGTGGGTCCACCCGTCGGCTTGCTTGGCGTGGTGGCAGGCCTGGCAGAGGCCCTGAGTGTTGTCCACGGAGGTCTGTCCACCCGCGTTGCTGGGGGTGATGTGGTCGATGTGGCGGATCGGGGCGTCGCACCAGGGGGTGCGGCAGATGCCTTGGTCGCGCAGGGCGAGGAAGTCGGCGAGTCCGTCGGGGGCGAACCTCTGCCGGCTGGTCATCGCGACGAGACGTCCGGCGGGGTCGGCGTAGAGGTTGCGGATGAAGGAGATGGTCTGGGCGCGCAGGGCGTGGGCGATGATCTCGCGGGCGATCTGGGCGGGGATCACGCATCCGGGTACGTCGGGGAGGGTGGCGGGTGCGTGGCCGGCGCCGAGGAGGGACTCGTCGGAGATCACGATGTCGACGGTGACACCCACGTCCTCTGCGTGGCTCTGGCCGGTGAGGCGTTCGACGAGGAGGTCGGCCATGATCTGGCCCTTGGTGCGTGCGTCGCCGTCGGAGATGAGGCGGTCTGCCTCCTTGGTCAGCGCCGCGAACGCCTGAACGCCTGGAGCGACCGGGAGGAGTCCGGTGAGGTAGACCATCGTGTCGGGGGTGGGGCGGATGCTGACCCGGCGGGCTTCGGTGGCCTTGGAGTTGCGGCGGGCAATACGTTCGAATAGCAACCTCATCACCACCTGAGTTCGCGCGGCGGGTCGGCGGGTGCCGTCGCAACCACCTCGGACACGCCCTCAGACGAACGCCACCACTAGCAGCAGCGAGGTCACGACCACGGCAGCGGTGATCACCGCACCCATCGTGAAGCGGGGCAGCGGCTCACCGGACCGCATCGCGCGATCCACCAGGGACCACCGTCGGTAGGCCAGGGTCATCATCACAGCGGCGAAGACGAGCAGGACCCCGACCAGGGTGCGGCGCAACCACTCGGGGTCGGGCAGCTCCAGGGAGTGCAGGGCCACGGCACCGGCGAGGATCGCCAGCACGGTGCGCACCCAGGCGAGGAAGGTGCGTTCGTTGGCGAGGGTGAAGCGTGCGTCGGGTTCACGGGGTCCACCGGGCTGCTCCGGGTCGTCGGCCACTTCGGTAGCGTCCCAGAGGTGAGCTCGATCTTCGACACCCAGACCGCCGTCACCCCCACGACCGAGGGCGGCACGACGTACGCCGCGACGTTGGACGCCGGCTGGAAGGTAGGCGGTGGCCTCAACGGTGGCTACCTCCTGGCCGTCATCGGCAACGCGCTGCGGGCCACCCTGCCGAGCAAGCCCGACCCGCTCAGCATCAGCGCCTACTACCTCTCGGCCACGACCGACGGTCCCGCCGAGGTCGACGTCCGGGTGCTGCGCGAGGGCGGCAGCGTCGCCACGGCCGCCGCCGACCTGAAGCAGGGCGACGACACCCGGATCACCGTCCTGGCGTCGTACGGCGACCTCGACCGTGACGCGGACGACGTCCGGACCTCCGCGGCGCCGTTCGACCTGCCGCCTCGCGAGCGGTGCGTGCCCAACACGATGGCGCCCGAGAGCCTGCGCAAGATCGCGCCGCTGATGGGGCGCTTCGAGATGCTCTTCCACCCCGAGCACATCGGCTGGGCGGTGGGCGAGCCCAACGACAGCGGCGAGCTGAGCGCGTGGTTCCGCCTTGAGGACGGCCGCGACCCCGACCCGATCGAGCTGCTCCTCGTCGTCGACGCGTTGCCGCCGGTGATGTTCACCTTCGGCCAGCTGGGCTGGGCCCCGACCCTCGAGCTGACCGCGCACGTGCGTGCCAAGCCGGCGCCGGGCTGGCTCCGGGTGCGCCACGTGACGCGCAACATCGCCGGCGGCATGTTCGAGGAGGACTGCGAGGTCTGGGACTCCGCCGACCGGTTGGTCGCGCAGTCGCGCCAGCTGGCGCGACTGCCTCGTACCGGCTGAGCCGTCAGTCGAGGGCGGCGCGACTCATGGCGCAGATCCAGCGCGCCCACGGATGCTCGGTCACGGTCCACAGCGTGCCGGTCCCCGGCACGTGCGCGAGGTCCTCGGGACCCATCGGCGTCGCCCACCGACGCCGGGAGAAGTCGCCCGGCGCGCCGGTCCAGACCGAGCCGAGCCGCGAGCGACCGTGGGACGTCGTGACGTACCAGCGCTCACCGACGCGTACGGCGCCCTGCATGTGCCCGGGACCCTCCCCGAGCACCTCCGGCACGGCGTGTCCGCTGGCGTCGGTGACCGGCAACCCGTCCGGTTCCAGGGCGATCCGGGCGAGCCGTCGGGTCGCCTCGCCCGCGGCGTACTCCCCGACGACCATCTCGCCGTCGCCATTGGAGAGGAACGAGTACCGCAGCCGCTCGGAGCCCTCGTCGGCGCTCGCACGGTAGGACGACGACACGGGCAGCACGTACCGGTAGCCGAAGGCGTCGCCGCGCAGGGCGTCGCGGTCGCGCAGCCGCACGACGTCGGAGAGCCGCGCGGTGTGGAAGCCCCCGGCCGTCGCCGCCACGTGGAGGTGTTCGCCGTGCCACACCAGCCCGCCGGCATGCACGGTGAGCGGCTCGATCCCGGGCCCGCCGTCGGTCAGCGTCGGCCTGACCAGCAGGACGTGGCGGTAGCGACATGACGCGAGGTCGAAGAACGTGATGCGCGCCCCCTGGGACCCGGGGTCGCCGGGCAGCCTCTTGGCGTACCACGTCAGGGCCACCACGGAGCCCCGCACGCTCACACCCTGCGGCCACCACCGCAGGTCACGACGGTCCGCGGCGTCGAAGGTCCACGCGCGCTCGACGGCCCGGCCCGGGGCCCAGGCGCGGGCCCCGCGCCGGTTGAGGTCGTCGAGGACGCCGCTCCCGACCCGGCCGTCGGTGACCGAGGCCAGCGCGTCGAGGGCGGCGGTCCGGCCCCCCTGGCGCTGCAGGTGGAGGCCGGCGGTGCCAGGGGGGCGGGTCACCCCCCTATCCTGCCGACATGGGAGCGACAGCGGTACGCACGGTCGTCGGAGCCGCGATCCTGCGTGAGGGACGCGTGCTGGCCTGCCGCCGGACCTCGCCTCCCCGGGCGGCAGGGCTGTGGGAGCTCCCGGGCGGCAAGGTCGAGCCGGGCGAGACCAACGAGCAGGCGCTGGTGCGCGAGATCGCCGAGGAGCTCCAGCTCGACCTGGAGGTCACCGGGTGGCTCGACGGCGCCTCCGCGATCGGGACGACCCACGAGCTGGTCGTGGCGACGGCGACCGGACGCCCGCAGCCCACCGAGCACGACGCGATCGTCTGGTTGGGCGCCGACGAGCTCGACGACGTCGAGTGGCTCGAGCCCGACCTGCCCTTCCTGTGGCAGCTGGGCGACCTGCTGCGGCAGGGGGAGTCGTCGTGAGCCGCGGCATCTTCTTCTCCGACGACGACGCGCGCACCGCGATCGCGCGGCTGCGGCGCGAGGGCTACGACGCCGATCTGGGGCGCGAGCTGCTGGCCGGCGAGGACGACGACGAGGACCACCCGTGGGCGGTCACGACCGACGCGCCCGACATCGTCCTCGAGCTGCTCGTCGACGACCTCGACGGCTGGTTCGACGACGAGCAGCCGGCCCCTCCGCGCCTGCCCCCGCTCGATCTGCCCACCGCGCCGAAGCGGGTCAAGCGTCCGCAGTAGCGCTCACTAGGCTGAGGACATGCCTGACACCCCCGACCACCGCCTGCTGCTGGTGCACGCCCACCCCGACGACGAGTCGATCGGCCAGGGCGCCGCGATGGCGAAGTACGTCGCCGAGGGCCGCGGGGTCACCCTGGTGACCTGCACCGGCGGCGAGATGGGCGAGATCCTGGTGCCCGAGCTCGAGCACCTCGCCGACCACCGCGACGGCGGTCTGGCCGAGCACCGCCGCGGCGAGCTCGCGGACGCGATGGCAGCCCTCGGCGTCACCGACCACCGCTACCTCGGCGGCTTCGGCACCTACCGCGACTCCGGCATGCAGTGGCACGCCGACGGCCACGCCGTCCCTGCCGACGAGACCGACCCCCGGGCGTTCTGGAACGCCGACCTCACCGAGGCGGCCGACCACCTGGTCGCGGTGATCCGCGAGGTCCGACCCCAGGTGCTGGTCACCTACGACCAGTTCGGCGGCTACGGGCACCCCGACCACATCCAGGCGCACCGCGTCGCGACGTACGCCGTCGCGCTCGCCGCGGTGCCGTCGTACCGGACCGACCTCGGCGAGGCCTGGGACGTCGCGAAGGTCTACTGGGGCGCCATGTCGGAGTCCCGGATGCGGGCCGGGCTGCGGGCGATGCGCGATGCCGGCGACACGACGTCGTTCGAGGGCATGGACCCCGACGGGCCGCTGCCGCACTTCGTGACGCCCGACGACCAGCTCTCCTGCCAGGTCGACGCCCAGGAGTACGTCGAGGCCAAGATGTCCGCGCTCGCCGCGCACAAGACGCAGATCACCACCGACGGGCCGTTCTTCGCGCTCTCCAACAACGTCGGCTCGACGGCCTGGGGCTGCGAGTTCTACCGGATCGCCAAGGGTGAGCGCGGCCCGCTCGACGACGAGGGTCTCGAGGCCGACCTCTTCGCCGGCCTCTGAGGCGGCGGAGGCATGAGGCTGCGCCTGCCCCTGGCGCTCGTGCTGCTGGTCGGCGGTGGCCTCGTCGGCACCGCCGCCACGCTGGTGCACGGCCTGGGGGTGGGCATGGTGCTCACCCTCGTCGCGACGCTCTCCGCGCTCCTCGCGCTGCCGCCGGGGTGGTGGTCGAGGCTGCCGTTCTCGGTCGGCTGGCTGCTGGTGGTCCTCTACTTCAGCAATCCCCGCCCCGAGGGCGACTACCTCGTGGCGGGCGACACCGAGGGCTACGTGCTCCTGGGGCTCGGGATGGTCGCGGTGCTCGTCAGCATCGTGACGCTGCGCCCGCCGTCGCGTCGCGGGCGTGACGACCACCGCAGCGGCCGTCCGGCCGCGCCCGGCGATGTCGGGACCGTCGCCGATCCTTCCTAGGATGGCCCGATGAGCACCAAGGTGAGGCCCGACGAGGGTGAGCGCGAGCGCGCCGGCGGGCGTGTGGTCGTGGTGATGGTCCTCGTCCTCGCGCTGCTGGCCGGCGGCGGCTACGCCGCGGCGTACGCCGGCGCCGGCGACAACGTCCCGCGTGGCACCACGGTCGCCGGCATCGACATCGGTGGCCGCTCGGCGGGTGCCGCCGTCGCGAGGCTCGTCGCGGAGCTCGGGCCGCGCGCCTCCGAGCCGATCGAGCTGCTCGTCGACGGCGAGAGCGTCTCCCTGGACCCCTCCACCTCCGGGCTCGGGGTCGACTTCCAGGCCACCGTGCGTCAGGCCGGCGGCGGCCGGTCCTGGGACCCGGCCCGGCTGTGGGACTACTACACCGGCGGGGACGACCTCGAGCCGGTGGTCGTGGTCGACGAGTCGGCCCTGGGAGCCGCGCTCGCCGATCTCGACGAGCAGGTCGGGTCCAGCCCCCGCGACGGACGGATCCGTTTCGTCGGCGGTGTGGTCAAGGTCCGTGACCCGCGCGTCGGGGCGGGGCTCGACCTCGAGGCCGCCGCGACCGCCGTCCGCGACGCCTACCTCGGTGACCAGGCCGTCGAGCTCTCCTTGATCGACCGGTCGCCGGAGATCGGGGAGGCCGAGGTCTCCGCGGCGCTCGACGGCTTCGCCAACCCGGCGCTGTCGGGACCGGTGACGCTCAAGTTCGGCCGGTCCCGCGTGACCCTGGAGCCCCGGGACTACGCCGATGCCCTGGCCCTCGAACCGGTCGACGGTGTCCTCGAGCCGCGCGTCGACGAGGACGTCGTCGTGTCACTGGTCGAGGACGCCACGGTGGACGGTGACGGCTCGCCGGTCGACGCCACGGTGGTGCTGGTCGACGGCAAGCCGAAGGTGGTGCGCTCCAAGCCGGGCCTGAGCTTCGAGCCGGCCGACGTCAGCGCCGCCTTCCTCGACCTGGTCGCCCGCCCGGACGGCGAGCGCACCGCCGACGTCGACGGCACGGTGCAGCCCGCCGACTTCACCACCCGCGACGCCCGACAGCTCAAGATCAAGGAGCAGGTCTCGGAGTTCACCACCAACTTCCCCTACGCCGAGTACCGCAACATCAACCTCGGTCGTGCCGCCGAGATCATCGACGGCACGGTGCTCAAGCCGGGCGAGGTCTTCTCGATGAACGACATCGTGGGCGAGCGCACCCGCGAGAACGGCTTCACCGAGGGCTTCATCATCAGCAACGGCATCTTCAAGGAGGACCTCGGTGGCGGGGTCTCGCAGATGGCCACGACGTTGTTCAACGCGATGTTCTTCGCGGGCCTCGAGGACGTCGAGCACCGGCCCCACTCGTTCTACATCGACCGCTACCCGGTGGGGCGCGAGGCGACGGTCGTCTTCGGTGCCCTCGACCTGGCGTTCCGCAACGACACCGAGTACGGCGTCCTGGTCAACGCCGAGGTCACCCCGTCCACACCCTCGTCGCAGGGCGCCCTCACGGTGCGGATGTTCTCCACGCCCGTGTGGGACATCGAGTCGGTCACCGGCGACCGCTACAACCTGACCTCGCCCAAGACCCGCACCCTCACCACCCCGGACTGCTACCCCAACCGGGGCTACGGCGGGTTCACGATCGACGTGAAGCGCATCTTCCGCGCTGTCGGCGAGGACGAGGTCGTCCGCCGGGAGAACTTCAACACCGTCTACACCCCGAGCGACACCGTCATCTGCAAGTAGCCGCCTCCGCTCGTCGTGGCACCCTCGGTCCCCTCGCGTAGGGTGCGTGACATGCGCCACAGGTTCGGGCTCTCCCTGCTCACGCTCGTCATCGCGCTGCTCGGCGCCCTCGTGGTGGTGGCGACCCCCACGACGTACGCCGCCGCTGCGCCGGGCCTGCCGCCCCTGCCGACCTCGCCCGAGGGCGACCCTCCGGGAGCCAACGACTGGGACTGCGTCCCGTCGGCCAAGCGGCCCACGCCGGTGATCCTGGTCCACGGCACGATCGGTGACCGCAAGCACCTGCTCGAGCGTCTCTCGCGCTCCATCAGCCGTGAGGGCTTCTGCGTGTTCTCCCTCGACTACGGCAACCGCGGACTCAACGACATCCGCAGGTCGGCCAAGCAGCTCAAGCGCTACACCAAGCGCGTCCTCGAGGCGACCGGGGCGGACCAGGTCTCCATGGTCGGGCACTCGCAGGGCGGGATGATGCCGCGCTACTTCATCAAGCGCCTCGGTGGCAGGTCCCTCGTCGACGACCTGATCGGCATCGCGCCGTCCAACCACGGCACCGCCCTGACCGACGGCAGCAACCCGATCAGTGCCCTGGTCGGTTCCCTGGTCGACCTCGTCTGCCGCGCCTGCGTGCAGCAGGGCGCCGGATCGCCGTTCCTGACCCGGCTCAACCGGGGCGACGAGACGCCGGGCAAGGTCAGCTACACCCAGATCACCACCCGCTACGACGAGGTGGTCGTGCCCCACACGAGCGGCTACCTGGCGAAGGGGCGACGCACGACCAACATCACGATCCAGGACGTCTGCCCGCTGGCGCTGCCCGAGCACCTGACGATCCCGCTGGCCACTCCGACCATCGACATCGTCCTGGACGCCCTCGAGCGCCGGGGACCGGCGAGCAAGAGCGTCAGCCCCCGCTGCCTCTGACCCGCGCGAGCGGTCAGGAGCTCGGGGCGGGGGAGAGGTAGCAGTAGCGGTGGTGGGTGCGGAAGCCCAGCTTCTCGTAGAGCCCCAGGGCGGGACCGTTGCCGTCGAGGACCTGCAGGTAGGCGGTGGTCGCCCCGAGCTCGGCACCCCACTCGACCAGCGCAGCCATCACGGCGAGCCCCAGCCCCCGGCGGCGTGCGGAGGCAGCCACTTCGATGCCGCCGAACCCGACCCAGTCGTCGCCGAACCCGGCGTACCCCCGCGCGACGTCGCCCAGCCGGGCCGACGCCCAGCTCCCGGGCACGGCGTCCTCGACGACGACGTCCGGGCCGGCCGGGCGGCCGTCGCGCAGGCGCAGCTTCCGCAGGGCACGTGAGACCTGGGCGAGGCCCGCCACCTGGAAGAGGGTGTCACCGTCGTTGCTCTCCGGACCCCACCCCAGGCCCAGCAGCCGCTCGTGCTCCGCGGATCCGCTGAGGACGGCCGCGATCGGTCGCTCGTAGTGCGCGAGCACCCGCTCGACGTCGTCGTCGACGCCGGACGGCCCGAAGGCCAGCACCGAGTGGGCGCGGCGGGCGGTCGCGCTCGGCGAGTCCCGCAGCACCCACGAGCCCAGCGGCGTGGTGACCAGGTCGGGGAAGAGCGCGAACCCGTGGCGCTGTGCCTCGCCCGGTGCCACCCGGTCGCGCACCGACGCCCGCTCGGGCACCGGCTTGCCGGACACGATGTCGGCCAGCGCGATGCTGACCTCGGGGCCCCGCTCCGGCCGGACGACGCACACGCCGTGCGGACCCGGCTCCCAGCGCACGCAGACTCCCAGCAGGTCGGTCATCGCGGGACCGCCGCTGGGCCCACGCTCGCCCCGCACGACACGCCGTACGACGACGCGGGTGCCGACGACGTGCGGACCGAGGAGGTGCTGACCCACCTCGGACGTGTTCACAGTGTGGGGTTCCCGCGAATCCGGCACACCGGGATACTAGGCTCACACCGTTCAGCTCGCTCGTGCGCCGACCAGGTGCAGTACCCCCGTTGGAGGATCTCGATGACCTACGTCATCTCGCAGCCCTGTGTCGACCTCAAGGACCGTGCGTGTGTCGACGAGTGCCCCGTCGACTGCATCTACGAGGGCAAGCGGATGCTCTACATCCACCCCGACGAGTGCGTCGACTGCGGTGCCTGCGAGCCGGTGTGCCCGGTCGAGGCCATCTTCTACGAGGACGACACCCCGGAGGAGTGGAAGGACTACTACACCGCCAACGTCGACTTCTTCAAGGAGATCGGCTCTCCCGGCGGCGCCGCCAAGATGGGCGAGATCGACCACGACCACCCGTTCGTGGCCGCACTCGACCCCCAGGAACACGACGAGTGACGGACCGCTGAGCACCCTCTCGCAGCGACTGCCGGCAGCGGTCCAGACCTCGCTGGCCGGCATCCGTGACCGCGCGGCCGCGTACGCCGGGCCGGTCGTCGACCTCTCGATCGGGGCTCCGATCGACCCGACCCCCGAGGTCGTGCGCCGTGCCCTCGCCGCCGAGGCCGACTCGCCCGGCTACCCGTTGACGGTCGGCCGCGCCGACCTGCGCCGGTCCGTCGTGGCCTGGCTGGGCCGGGCCCACGGGGTCGGCGGGCTGCACGACCGGCAGGTGCTGCCGGTGATCGGCACCAAGGAGCTGATCGGCTCCCTGGCCCTCCACCTGGGCCGGGGGCCCGACGACGTCATCGCCCATCCGCGCCTGGCCTACCCGACGTACGCCGTCGGAGCGGCCTTGGTCGGCGCGATGGCCGTCGAGGCCGACGACGTGGCCGACCTCGAGGCGCTGGCCGCCGCGGACCGGACACCGAGCCTGGTCTGGGTCAACTCGCCCAGCAACCCCACCGGGGCCGTGCTGGACGCCTCGGCCCTGCACGCGATGGTGACCTGGTGCCGCGAGAACGACGCGCTGCTGGTCTCCGACGAGTGCTATCTCGACCTCGGCTGGGAGGCCTCGCCGGTGAGCGTGCTCGCGCACGACATCTGCGGCGGCACCCACGACGGCCTGCTCGCGGTCCACTCGCTGAGCAAGCGCTCCAACCTGGCCGGCTACCGGTGCGGCTTCGTCACCGGTGACCAGCGACTGGTCACCGAGCTCGCCAGCGTCCGCCGCAACCTCGGGCTCCAGCTCCCCGGACCCCAGCAGGGTGCCGCGATCGCGGCGCTCGGCGACGACGCGCATGTGGTCGAGCAGCGCGCACGCTACGCAGCGCGCCGCGACGTCCTGCGTCCGGCGCTCGAGGCCGCCGGCTTCCGGGTCGACCACAGCGAGGCGGGTCTCTACCTCTGGGCCACCCGCGAGGAGCCGGCCGAGCGCACCGTCGCGGTGCTCGCGGACCACGGCATCGTCGCGGTCCCCGGCACCGAGTACGGCCTCCACGGTGCGGCGCACGTCCGCTTCGCCCTCACCGCCCCCGACGCCGACGTCGCCCTCGCGGCCGAGCGGCTCCCGACACTCCCCGACAAGGCACTGCGATGACCCCGACCCCCGGCTCCACCAGCCCCGGCAACCCGATGGCCCTGCTCGTGCGCTCGCTGGCCCACCCGAGCACCGACCCGCCGACGTTGGTGTCGCGGGCTCGCGCCGCGCTGGAGTGGCAGGGCAGCGACTTCCTCGTCGGCCTGCAGGGGTACGGCGAGCTGATGGACACCCTCGAGGTGACCGCCGACCTCGACGCGCTGGTCCGCCTCGGCGACCCCACCTCACCGCCGCTGCGCCTGCTGCGGGCGATCAACGCCTCGGCGACCGGCCTGCGGGTCACCCGGATGGCCACGCTCCCCTCGCCGTGGCGGTGGCTGCGCGTCGACGAGAGCGTCGCGGACCTCTCCGGTGTCGCCCTGCGTCAGCAGGCCTACGCCGACCTCGTCGGCGCGCTCGGTCGGGCCGGGCTCACGTTCCGGGTGCTCGCCGACGACACCCCGGTCGAGGAGGTCCTCGCCGTGGGCAGGTCGTTGGGGTCGGCGGTGGTCGACCTGGACGAGGTGGACGCGGCGGGGCCCGACGCACAGCCCGTCGCGGGCTTCCTCGACGACCTCGACCCGCTGACCTACGGACTGATCTCGCGCGAGGAGCGCGACAGCGCCGGCGCGGTCGACGTCGTGTGGCTGTCGATGCGGGCGCCCCTCGAGTCGGCCGGCACTCTGATGCAGGCCCTGGAGAAGTTCAGCGCCCTGGGCCTGAACCTGGACTTCCTGCACAGCGACCCGCTGGAGCCCGAGCAGCACGACTTCTACCTCGGCTTCCGCTCCGGGGCCGACAACCTCTCCGCCCTCCAGACCGCGCTCGCCGAGGTCCACTTCACCAGCCGGGTGCTGGCGTGGTTCCGGATCCCGAGCGAGCCGACCCCGTGAGCCAGGGCGTCGCCTACCTCGGACCGTCGGGGACCTTCACCCACCAGGCCGTGCTCGCCCTCCGCCCGGGCGCCGACGCGGCGCCCGTCGCCTCTCAGGCCGAGGCCCTCGACGCCGTGGGCGCCGGCACGGCGTCGTACGCCGTCCTGCCGATCGACAACTCGGTCAACGGTGTCGTCGTGCCCACGCTCGACGCGCTCCTGGAGCGGCCGGCGTTGTCGATCGTGGACAGCGTGGTGCTGCCGATCTCCTTCGACGCCTTCACCCGCGACCCGAGCATCGAGCCACAGGTCGTGGTCAGCCACCCGCACGGGCTGGCGCAGTGTCGCGCCTGGATCGAGTCCCGAGGCCTGGCGACGCGGGAGTCCTCGTCGACCGCGGCGGCCTGCCGGGACCTCGGCCCCGGCGAGATCGGGATCGGCCCGGCCATCTGCGGCAGCCTCTACGCCCTGCACACCGTGCAGGCGGCCGTGGAGGACAACGCGGCTGCCTACACCCAGTTCGCGCTCGTGGCCGCCAGCACCCTGCCCCACGTGTCGGCGGCGGGCGACGGCGACGACGGCCTGCTCGTCACGATCCTCCCGGACGCCAACGTGCCCGGCATCCTGCGCCGCCTGCTCGAGGTGCTCGAGCGGCGCGGCATCAACATGACCAACCTGGTGACCCGCCCGGTACCGGCGACGCCCGGCCTGTTCGTGTTCCTGCTGTTCCTCTCGGGCAGCTTCAGTGCCGACGACGTCGCTTCGATGCGCCAGGAGTGGGCCGCGCTCGGCGCGACCGCCCGAGCCGTCGGACGCATCTCACCCCTGGCCGAGCTGGCGGAGCGTCGCTGATGCTCGACCGGGTGGACGTCGTCGGGGCCGGGCTCATCGGCGGCTCGCTGGCCCTGCGGCTCGCGTCGCTCGGTCGGAGCGTGCGCGTGGTCGACCCGGACCCCGAGACCCGCGCCCGCGCCCGGGCGGCCGGACTCGTCGTGGCCGACGACGTGGCTCCGGAGGCCGACCTGGTCGTCATCGCGACCCCGCTCGACACGCTGGCCGAGACGATGGCCCACGTGGCCGCGTCGGCGTCGGCGGCGATCGTGATCGACGTGGGCAGCGTCAAGCAGCCCGCCGCACGGGCCGCCGCGAGCGCCGGCCTGGGCGGTCGCCACGTCGGCGCCCACCCCATGGCGGGCACCGAGCACACCGGCTTCGAGCACGCCGACGCCGAGCTCCTGGTCGGCGCCACGTGGGCCGTGGCCCGCGGTGGCGGAAGCGAGGAGACCTCCCGCGTCGTCGACTGGCTGACCACCGACCTCGAGGCGACCGTCGTCCTGCTCGGCGCCGCCGAGCACGACCGCGCCGTCGCGCTGGTCAGCCACGCCCCGCACGCCCTGGCTCACGCGCTGCTGGCCACCGCCGAGGCCGCGGCGCAGCCCACCGTCGCCGGTCTGCTCGCCGCCGGCAGCTTCCGCGACGGCACCCGGGTGGCCGGTCGCAACGCCGCGCGCACGTTCAACATGCTCTCGGAGAACGCCGGCGCGCTCGGCCCGGTCCTCGACGAGGTGATCGCCGAGCTGGCTGCGCTGCGGGCCGACCTGGCCAACCCCGAGGCGTTGCGAGCGAGGCTCGACCGCGCGGCCGCGACCGACGACGTCGTACGACGCCCCGATCCGGATTTCGCGGCATGCTCGTCGCTCACCGACGCCGTCGAGGCCGCCGTTCGCGAGAGCCAGGCGGTGGTCGTACGACGACGCGGTGGGGCGCTCGAGGTGGCCAGGGTCCCGGCGATCAGCTGAACACGTCGACGTGCACGTGGTCGCGGTGCTCCAGGATCGCCTGGTTCGCACCGCTCGGAGCGCGGTAGTCGCGCCACGCCTCGTCGCGCCCCGCACGCCAGATCCGGTCGTCGAAGATCACGGTCTGCACGCCGAGCCGGTCGGCGTGCGCGACGACGTACTGCGCCAGTGCCCAGCCGCGCTGCTGGTTCGCGTCGTTGATCGGGCGGAAGAAGATGTCGATCGCGCGCCCGTCGTAGTGCGTGGAGCCCTCCATGTGGCCGGTGCTGACGCCCTGGGGCGCGAAGCCGCCCAGGGGCAGGTCGCCGAACCGCTCGGCGATCGCGGTCCGTACGCCGTCGGCACGCGCCGTCAGGCCGCTCGGCGCCAGCGCGGGGTCGGCCGGGGCGACGTCGCCGTCCAGCCGGCAGGCGAAGGCCTCGGGGGAGTTGCCCGTCAGGGCCGAGGCGAGCGCTCGGGCATCCTGCTCGTGGTCGGCGTAGGCGTTGGGGAAGCCCGAGCGCTGCACCGCCTGCGCGGCCTCGGTGATCGGCAGCGAGCGGTAGTCGGCCACGGCCACGAGCGCGTCGTAGAACGCGTTGGTCGAGTAGATCGGGTCCTGGACCTCCGTGGTCGAGCCCCAGCCCTGCGAGGGGCGCTGCTGGAAGAGGCCGAGGGAGTCGCGGTCGCCGTAGTCGAGGTTCTGCAGGTCCGACTCCTGGTAGGCCGTCGCGAGGGCGATCGAGACCGCACGGGCCGGCAGTCCGCGACGTACGCCGATCGCGGCGATCGTCGCGGCATTCTCGGCCTGCTCGACGCTCAGCTCGACCCGGTGTCCGTCGACCTCGGCGCTGCACTGCTCGCCGGCGACGAACGGGACCCTCAGGTCGCCCATCCCGACGACCACGCCGCCCACCACGAGGGCGGCGGCCCCGAGCAGGACCACGGGCGCGACGAGGCGGCTCGCCGCCGATCCTGTCCGCTCCGCCATGCCTCGATTGTGGCGGGTGGGTGGTCGCGCCCCCGGGAGGTCGGGCCCGGGTCAGTGCGAGTGCAGCGCCTCGTTGAGCGCGACGCCGCTGCCCTTCCACGGCACGGCCTCGATCGCGCCGCTGACGGAGTTGCGGCGGAAGAGCACGTTGTCGAGACCCGACAGCTCGAGGGCCTTGATCACCTGGGGCTTGTCGTCGCGGTCGCGGATGGTGACCTTGGTGCCCGCAGTGACGTAGCAACCGGCCTCCACGACGCAGTCGTCGCCGAGCGAGATGCCGATGCCGGAGTTGGCGCCGAGCAGGCAGCGCTCGCCGAGCGAGATCGTCTCCTTGCCGCCTCCGGACAGGGTGCCCATGATCGAGGCGCCGCCGCCGACGTCGGAGCCGTCGCCGACCACGACCCCCGCCGAGATCCGACCCTCGACCATCGAGGCGCCGAGCGTGCCGGCGTTGTAGTTGACGAAGCCCTCGTGCATGACGGTCGTGCCCTCGGCCAGGTGCGCGCCCAGGCGTACCCGGTCGGCGTCGCCGATGCGGACCCCGGTGGGCGCCACGTAGTCGACCATCCGGGGGAACTTGTCGATGCCGAAGACGGTGACGTGCTGGCCGGCGGCGCGCAGCCGGGCGCGGGTCAGCTCGAAGCCGCTCACGGAGCACGGGCCCGCGGAGGTCCACACGACGTTGGTGAGCAGGCCGAAGACTCCCTCCAGCGACAGGCCGTGGGGGGCGACGAGGCGGTGCGAGAGCAGGTGCAGGCGCAGCCAGACCTCCTCGGTCGTGGCCGGAGCGGCGGAGAGGTCGGCGATCTCGACCAGGCGCACCTCACGGGTCACCTGTCGTACGTCGTCCGGCGTCGCGAGCGCCGTCAGGTCGCTCGGCGCCTGCGCGGGCGAGCCGCCGAGCACGGGTGCGGGGAACCAGGCGTCGAGCACGGCACCGTCGGCGTCGAGGGTGAGCAGGGCGTGGCCGGAGGCAGCAGGAGTCGTCACGGTCGACCAGCCTAGGAGAGGGTCGGCTCGCGTCGACGGGCCGTCCGTCTGCGGGTGGCGATGGCGACGCCGGCCACCGCGACCAGCAGGCCCAGCAGCTCGCGCAGGTCGAGGGTGTCGCCCAGGACGAGGAAGGCCAGCACCGCCGTGACCGGGGGCATCAGGAAGAAGACGCTGGAGGACGCGCCGGCACCGCCGCGCCGTACCAGGGCACCGAGCAGCAGCAGCCCGATCACCGAGTTGACCGCCGCCAGGTAGACGAGGGCGGCCAGGCCCGTGCCCGGGTCGCTGACCGCGTCGGTGCCGTCGACGATCAGCGCGAGCACCGCCAGCGGCGGGATCGAGGCGGCGAACTGCACCGTCGCCGACCACCACGGGTCGACGCCGCTCGGGATCCAGCGCTGGCCCATGGTGCCGAGGCTGAGCGCCAGCATGCTGAGCAGCCCCAGGGCCACCCCGATGGTGCCGCCGGCCTCGTCGATGTCCGGCCCGAGCACGAGGACGNCCCCCGCGACCCCGATCGCCAGGCCGGCCACCTGCACCCGCCGTACCCGCTCACCGAGCACGAGACCGGCCAGGACCACGGTCAGCACCGGGGAGAGCGAGTGGAGCAGCGCCCCGAGCGTGGCGCCGAGGCCGGCGTCGAAGGCCAGGTACATCAGCCCGAACTGGAGCGCGTTCATGGTCAGGCCGACCAGGGCGACCTTGGCGAGGGTGGTCCGGTCCATCCGCAGCGGACCGCGCTTCCACCGCGCCAACGGCGCGAGGATCGCGGCGGCCAGGACGAAGCGGGCGGCCAGCAGGGTGAAGGGCGCGACCGCGTCCACCCCGGCCGGTCCGGAGATGTAGCCCGAGGACCACACGAGCACGAAGGCGATCGCCACCACCCACGGGAACGAGGACGGGGCGGGGCTGCGGACCATGTCGTCACACTCGCACGCGAATCCGATTGGTACCGCAGCGCCGCCGCGCCGTACCCTCGTGGCAAGGCGTTCGAGCCGTCATCAGCGGCGAGCCTCCGGAAGAACGGTCCNCATCCGCTGGGACTCAGTAGAACCGGACGGGTTGGCCCGTCACAGCCGTCATTGAGTGGCTCTCCAGCACCGCGGAGGGCAATCGAGGTGGTACCGCGGGTCCTGCAGCAGGAGTCGTCCTCGTCGTGATCAGCCCGACGAGACGCAGGAGCCCCGATGACCTACCCGCTGAACGCTTCGAGTGCGGCCGACGCCGCAGGTGGCGTCCCGTCGAGCCCNCGCTTCCCGGAGATCGAGGAGCGNGTNCTNGNGTNCTGGNAGGCCGACGNCACNTTCCNGGCCNNCNTCGANNNGCGNGACNNNGGCGANCGACGGNNNGAACGAGTTCGTCTTCTACGACGGNCCGCCGTTCGCCAACGGGCTNCCGCACTACGGTCACCTGCTNACCGGCTACGTCAAGGACCTCNTCCCGCGCTACCAGACGATGCGCGGCAAGCGGGTGGAGCGTCGCTTCGGCTGGGACACCCACGGCCTGCCCGCCGAGCTCGAGGCGATGCGCCTCAACGGCATCAAGACCACCGACGAGATCGTCGAGATGGGCATCGACTCGTTCAACGACGCCTGCCGGGAGTCGGTGATGAAGTACACTGGCGAGTGGCGCGACTACGTGACGCGTCAGGCGCGCTGGGTCGACTTCGACAACGACTACCGCACCATGAACGCCGACTACATGGAGTCGGTCATGTGGGCGTTCAAGCAGCTGCACGACAAGGGCCTGGTCTACGAGGGCTTCCGGGTGCTGCCCTACTGCTGGAACGACGAGACGCCGCTGTCCAACCACGAGCTGCGGATGGACGACGACGTCTACCAGAACCGTCAGGACCCGGCCGTCACCGTCGGCTACGACATCACCACCGAGGCGCCGGTCAACGGACAGAGCCTCCTGGGCGCCAAGCTGCTCGTCTGGACGACCACTCCGTGGACCCTGCCCAGCAACCTCGCGGTGATGGTCGGCGAGGACATCGACTACGTGGTCGTCGCGCACGACGACACCCGCTACCTGCTCGCCGAGGCCCGGCTGGCGTCGTACGCCCGCGAGCTCGGCGACGACCCGGAGGTGGTCTGGCGCGGCGTCGGCGCCGACCTCGTCGGACTGACCTACACGCCGCCGTTCTCCTACTACGCCGGCCANGAGAACGCCTTCCGCGTCGTGGCCGCCGAGTTCGTCACGACCACCGACGGCACGGGCCTCGTCCACACGGCCGGTGCGTTCGGTGAGGACGACAAGATCGTCACCGACCGCGAGAACATCGAGGCCGTCATGCCGGTCGGCAAGGACGGGCGCTTCACCTTCCCCGTCGTCGACTACGAGGGCATGCAGGTCTTCGACGCCAACCTCCACGTCATCGACCACCTCAAGGCCGCCACGCGGGGCGAGGGGGAGACGGGCTCGGTCAGCCCCGGCACGGTGCTGCTGCGCCGCGAGACCTACGACCACTCCTACCCGCACTGCTGGCGCTGCCGCGAGCCCCTGATCTACAAGGGCGTNTCGTCGTGGTTCGTCGAGGTGACCGCGATCAAGCAGCGGATGATGGAGCTGAACCGCGAGATCAACTGGGTGCCCGACCACATCCAGGAGGGCCAGTTCGGCAAGTGGCTGGAGAACGCCCGCGACTGGTCGATCACCCGCAACCGCTTCTGGGGCAGCCCGGTGCCGGTGTGGAAGTCCGACGACGAGGCCTACCCACGCCTGGACGTCTACGGCTCGTTCGAGCAGATCGAGCGCGACTTCGGTCGGCTCCCGACCAACAAGCACGGCGAGACCGACCTCCACCGTCCGTGGGTCGACGACCTGACCCGGCCCAACCCCGACGACCCGCGGTCGCCGGAGGAGGGGCAGTCGACGATGCGTCGCGTCACCGACGTCCTCGACGTGTGGTTCGACTCGGGCTCGATGAGCTATGCCCAGGTGCACTACCCGTTCGAGAACGCCGAGTGGTTCGACGGGACGGCTGAGACGAAGGGGCACTTCCCCGCCGACTTCATCGTCGAGTACATCGGCCAGACCCGGGGTTGGTTCTACACCCTGCACATCCTGGCCAGCGCCATCTTCGACAAGCCGGCCTTCTCCAACTGCATCAGCCACGGCATCGTGCTCGGCTCCGACGGCAACAAGATGTCGAAGNNNCTGCGCAACTACCCCGACGTCTCNGAGGTCTTCGACCGCGACGGNGCCGACGCGATGCGCTGGTTCCTNATGTCGAGCCCGATCCTGCGNGGCGGCAACCTGATCGTCACCGAGCAGGGCATCCGTGACTCGGTGCGNCAGGTGATGATCCCGCTGTGGAACAGCTGGTACTTCTTCCAGCCTCTACGCCAACGCNGCNNNCGGCGGNGAGGGCNNCNNCGNCGANGNNNCGCNNCGNCTCNACCGACCCGCTGGACCGCTACNTNCTGGCCAAGTGCCGCNANTACGTCGNNNANATGACCGNGNCNCTGGACTCNTACGCNGNGGCCGACGCCTGCGACGCTNACGCGCNNCTTCNTCGACGTGCTNNCCAACTGGTACATCCGTCGCTCGCGCGACCGGTTCTTCGACGAGGACGCCCAGGCCTTCGACACGCTCTACGTCGTGCTGGAGACCCTCTGCCGCGCCACGGGACCGCTGCTGCCGTTGACCACCGAGGAGATCTGGCGCGGCCTGACGGGCGGTCGCTCGGTGCACCTGACCGACTGGCCGCTGGTCGAGGAGCTCCCGGCCGACGACGGCCTGGTCGCCGCGATGGACCAGGTCCGCGAGATCTGCTCGGCTGCCTCCGCGCTGCGCAAGGCCGCCGGCCTGCGCAACCGGCTGCCGCTGGCCGTGCTGACCGTGGTGGTCGCCGACCCCGACGCGCTGGCCGGCGAAGGCCTGGAGTCGCTGGTGGCCGACGAGGTCAATGTCAAGAGCGTGCGCCTGCTGGCCACCGACTCCGAGGAGGCCGCGGCGTACGGCGTCGAGCAGAAGCTCACCGTCAACGCTCGGGCCGCGGGACCGCGGTTGGGCAAGGATGTGCAGGTCGCGATCAAGGGCTCCAAGTCGGGCGACTGGTCCGTGGCCGAGGACGGCACCGTCACGTCCGGCGGTCTGGCCCTGGTCGAGGGTGAGTACACCCTGGAGACCGTCGCCGGCTCCGACGACACGGAGTCGGTGACGGGCGTGCTGCCGAGCGGCGGCTTCGTCGTCCTCGACACCGCGGTGACCTCCGAGCTGGCCGCCGAGGGCCTGGCGCGCGATCTGGTGCGCGGCATCCAGCAGGCACGTCGCGACGCCGGCCTCGACGTCTCCGACCGGATCGACCTGGTCGTCGGCGGCTCCGCCGTCGTCCAGGGAGCCGCGCGTGCCCACGAGGCGCTGATCGCGGCCGAGACCCTGGCGACGTCGTACGTCGTGTCGGGGCCCGGTGCCGGTGTCGAGGTCGCACTCGCTGACGGCGAGGTGGCGACGGTGCAGGTGGCGCGGGTTGCCCACTCCTGACGGGGCGGACCTGCCTCGACTGAGCGGTCGAGGCGGCCCGGACATGCCGTTGGCCCCGCCGGGGTGAGCGGGGTGGCGGGGCGGGGTGTTCAGGGTTCGGCTGGTGGCTGTGGGTCGTGAGCTGGGTCGTGGATCTGGGTGGTGATGGGGAGGCGTCCGTGGCGTCGGCTGCGGGTGACGCGGAAGCGGGATCCGGTGGGGCTGGTCCAGTCGTAGACGCCGGGTTGGGGGGTGTCGTAGGTCCAGGGGCTGAAGGTCTTGGTGCGGTGGTGCCGGCGGCACAGCAGCGCA
>NZZG01000188.1 GCA_002698575.1 Pimelobacter sp.
CCGCGCCGACCTCGGGCGGCACGTGCTCGCGCAGGTGGCTCCGCTCGGTGGCGGCCCGGCGGTCTTCACGGCGGGGGAGCAGCCCGCGATCCCCGCCTCCACGACCAAGCTGGTCACGAGCACGGCCGCCCTGCTCGCCCTGGGCCCCGACCACGTCTTCACCACCACCACGGTGCTCGCGCGAGCGCGTCGCGGCGCCCCGCGGCTGACCCTCCTCGGAGGCGGCGACCCGTTCCTGGAGCGGGATGCGCTGACCCCGAGCGGCGAGGACTGGCCCTACCCGGCCCGCGCCGACCTGACCACGCTCGCCGACAAGACCGCCGCCGCGCTCCGCGAGGCGCAGGTGCGCCGGGTGCGCGTCTCCTACGACGACGGTCTCTTCACCGGTCCGGCCGGGAACCCGACCTGGGAGGACGACTACCTGATCGACGTGGTCAGCCCCACCTCGGCGCTGTGGGTCGACGAGGGGCGCACGATCACCCGGTTCGGTCGGGTCGCCGACCCGAGCGCGGAGGCCGCCTCGGCGTTCACGACGGCACTGCGCGCCGCCGGGGTCAAGGTCGTCGCCGGTCCGGAGGCGGGCATCGCGCCCGAGCGGGTCGAGGCGCTCGCCCAGGTCGAGAGCGCCCCCCTGGGCGAGATCGTGCAGCGGATCGTCGACGTGAGCGACAACGAGGCCGCCGAGGTGCTGCTGCGCCACGTGGGGCTGGCCGAGGCCGGCGCGGGCTCGACCGAGGCCGGTCGGCGCGGCGTACGCCGGGTGCTCGGCGCCGAGGGGATCCGCCTGGGCCGGAGCCGGTTCCTCGACGGCAGCGGGCTGTCGCGGGCCAACCGGGCCGAGCCCGGACTGCTCGTCGACGTCCTGCGCCTGGCCGCCGACCCCAGCCGGCCCGACCTGCGCGCGGTCATCGAGGGCCTGCCCGTCGCCGGGTTCACCGGCTCGTTGGCGATCCGGATGGACGAGGGTCCGCCCGCCGGCCTCGGCAGGATCCGGGCCAAGACCGGCACGCTGGAGTCGGTCTCCTCGCTGGCCGGGATCGGGACGGACCTCGACGGCACGGTCTTCGTCTTCGTCCTGATGGCCGACCGGATTCCCGAGTCCGGCAGCGGCACGGCGCGCACCACGCTCGACAGTGCCGCAGCCTCGCTCGGCGCCTGCCGCTGCTCGCCGTGAGGCGCGCCGGAGCCGGCCAGGAGCCACCCGTACCCGGCGCGTGACGTCCCTCACGCACGCGTCCGACGTTGTTACCGAACGCTGGGGATCTCGTGGAGATCGTGTGCCCCGCCCGTGACGGCGACCCTCGTAGTGTTCTGGGTGTCGAGAGGTCCGGGGGGACCTCGACACACCGGCCCGGGAGGGTCCGCGGCCCTGGGGGGATCGCGGGTCCGGGGGCTTCTCGGAGGGACACGGAAGGACCTGCTCGGCGTTTCTGGGGGGAAATGCCTGGAGTGGGTCTTCCTGTGTTTTTGGGGTGACCGTGCGCCCGTGGCCCCCGCGGCCGCCGAGGTCCCGCCGCTCGGGTCGCACGGTAGGTTCGGCGCATGACAGCGCCAGACGGCCCAGCCGAGCCAGGCACCCGCACCGGGTCGCCCGATCCCTACGGGATGGTCGACTGGGACCTCGCCATACGCGTCGGAGCGCGTCTCGCCGGCGACGGCCCGGTGGTCAGCCGCGCCGAGGCCGACACGGCCGTGGCCCAGCTGCGCGCCGATGCCGAGCGCTCGACCGGGCTGGTGCGCGACTTCACCGGCCTCGTCGCAGCCGACCACACCGCACCGGTGCTGGTGGTGGACCGGCGGGGGTGGATCCAGGCCAACGCCGACGCCTTCAAGCACGTGATGGGCCCCCTGGTCGGCAGGCTGAGCGAGAAGAAGCCCCCCTCCCGCACGGCGATCGCCATCGGCTCGCGGATCACCGGGCTCGAGGTGGGCGGGTTGCTGGGGTTCCTGGGCGGCAAGGTGCTGGGTCAGTTCGATCCGTTCCACGCCCCCGACGGGCGGCTGCTGCTCGTGGCGCCCAACATCGTCCACGTCGAGCGCGAGCTCGGCGTCGACCCGACGGACTTCCGCCTGTGGGTGTGCCTGCACGAGGAGACCCACCGGGTGCAGTTCACCGCGGTGCCGTGGATGCGCGAGCACCTGTACTCCGAGATCGAGACCCTGTCGTCCACGGTGACCCCCAGCGGGATCGACGAGCTGGTCAAGCGGATCAGCGACGGCATGAAGGACGGCCTGGGCAAGGCCTCGATCGTCGACCTGATGAGCACCCCGGAGCAGAAGGAGATCCTCGACCGGGTCACCGGGATGATGTCGCTGCTCGAAGGTCACGCCGACGTCGTGATGGACGGTGTCGGCCCCAGCGTGATCCCCAGCGTGGAGAAGATCCGCGAGCGCTTCACCGAGCGTCGCAAGGGCGTCGGGACGCTGGACCGGCTGCTGCGCCGGCTGCTGGGCCTCGACGCCAAGATGGCGCAGTACCGCGACGGCGCCCACTTCGTGCGCAGCGTCGTCGACAAGGTCGGGATGACGGAGTTCAACGCGGTCTGGGCCAGTGCCGAGCACCTGCCCTCCAAGGCCGAGCTCTCCGACCCCGATGCCTGGGTCACCCGCGTGCTGTGAGCCTCGACCCCGCCGTCGCGGCCGTCCGGCTCGCCGTACGCCGCGGGCTGCACGTCCTCGGTGACGGCAGGGGCGGCCACTGGGTGCCCGAGACCGACGTGGTCGTGGTCGCCTGCTCGGGGGGCGCCGACTCGCTCGCCCTCCTCGCTGCCACCGTCTTCGAGCTGCGCCGCGCGCCGGTGCGGGTGATCGGCGCCGTCGTCGACCACGGCCTGCAGGACGACAGCGCGGCCCACACCGCACGCGTGGTCGAGCAGATGGCGGCCCTCGGGGTCGACGAGACCGTGAGCGCCCGGGTGCAGGTCGACCCGGGTGGGCGCGGTGTCGAGGCCGGCGCCCGCGAGGCCCGGTACGCCGTGCTGGGACAGATCGCCCAGAGCTTCGGCGCCCAGCGGGTGCTGCTCGGGCACACCCTCGACGACCAGGCCGAGACGGTGCTGCTCGGGCTGGCCCGGGGCTCCGGCGGACGCTCGATCGCCGGGATGCGCGCGCGTTTCGACGACGCGGTCCCCGGGCAGCCGTACGACGCGTGGACCACCCACTTCCTGCGCCCGTTGCTCGGCGTACGGCGCGCCCAGACCGAGGCGGCCTGTCGCGCCGAGGGCATCGCCTTCTGGTCCGACCCGCACAACAGCGACCCCCGCTTCGCCCGCTCCCGCGTGCGCCACACGGTGCTGCCGATGCTCGAGCGGGAGGTCGGTCCGGGTGTCGCCGAGACCCTGGCGCGCACCGCGGAGCAGCTGCGTCCCGACATGGAGCTGCTCGACTCCCTGGCGGCGGCAGCGCTCGCCGACCACTACGACGACGCCTCCGGCTTCGACGTGTGGGCCGTCGAGACGCTCGAGCAGCCGGTCCGCACCCGGATGCTGCGTCTCGCCGCGCTCCGGGCCGGGTGCCCGCCCGGCGAGCTCTTCGCCGTCCACGTCGACGCCCTGGAGGAGCAGGTCTGGAATCGCGACAAGCTGCCGCGCCGGATCCAGCTGCCCGGCCACGTCACCGCCGTCCGCTCCGGCGACCACCTGCGCTTCGGCCCGACGCACCCACGCGACTGACCGACCCCCTACGCTGACCGGCATGGATGCTTCCGACATCGACGGCGACCTGGTCAACGTGCTCTTCACCGAGGCCGAGATCCAGGCCAAGCTCGGGGAGCTCGCCGGCAAGATCGAGCGCGACTACGCCGGGGAGGACCTCCTCATCGTCGGCATCCTGCGCGGGGCCGTGATGGTGATGGCGGACATGGCGCGCGCCTTCTCCGGCCACATCGAGATGGACTGGATGGCGGTCTCCTCCTACGGCTCCGGCACCAAGTCCAGCGGTGTGGTGCGGATCCTCAAGGACCTCGACACCGACATCTCCGGACGCCACGTGCTGATCGTCGACGAGATCATCGACACCGGGCTGACGCTGTCGTGGCTGACCGCCAACCTGGCCTCGCGCAGCCCCGCGAGCGTCGAGATCTGCACCCTGCTGCGCAAGCCCGAGGCCCTGCAGATGCCGGTCGACGTCAAGTACGTCGGCTGGGACATCCCCAACGAGTTCGTGGTCGGCTACGGCCTCGACTACCAGGAGCGCTACCGCAACCTGCGCGACATCGGCACGCTCGCGCCGCACGTGTACTCCTGACCGCGCTCGCCGGATCGTCGCCACTGGGTGAGATGCACTACCCACCCGTCTGAGACGATGGGTTGACCACGGCGCGGAGGAAGGCGCCGTCGGTCTCACAGTTGCGAGGAAAGAAGTGGCGTGAAGCGCATTTTCAAGGGCCCGTGGGTCTGGATCGGCCTGGCGGTCGTCGGGGTGCTCCTGGCCCTGCAGTTCCTGGCGCCCGGCGGCGGCTTCGACGAGGTCCCGACCTCCGAGATGGAGGAGTACGTCGCGCAGGGGGAGATCAAGGAGATCACCTTCATCGACGGAGACCAGACCATCGAGGCGGTCCTGGACGACGGGGTGCGCGACGCGGGCGCCAAGGTGACCACCCACTACGTGCTCGGTCAGCAGCAGGGCATCATCGCCGCGGTCGACGCCCAGGTCGCCGAGGGCACGATCGAGAAGTCCAACTCCGAGAACCCCCAGCCCAGCCTGCTCGGCACGCTGCTCGTCAGCTTCCTGCCGATCCTGCTGATCATCGTGATCTTCCTGTGGCTGATGAACTCCATGCAGGGCGGCGGCGGTCGCGGTGTCATGCAGTTCGCCAAGTCCAAGGCCAAGCTGATCTCCAAGGACATGCCGAAGACGACGTTCGAGGACGTCGCCGGCTGCGACGAGGCGATCGAGGAGCTCGGGGAGATCAAGGAGTTCCTCCAGGAGCCCGCGAAGTTCCAGGCCGTCGGCGCCAAGATCCCCAAGGGCGTGCTGCTCTACGGCCAGCCCGGGACCGGCAAGACCCTGCTGGCCCGCGCGGTCGCGGGCGAGGCCGGGGTCCCGTTCTACTCGATCTCCGGCTCCGACTTCGTCGAGATGTTCGTCGGCGTCGGCGCCAGCCGGGTGCGCGACCTGTTCGAGCAGGCCAAGGAGAACGCGCCGGCGATCGTGTTCATCGACGAGATCGACGCCGTCGGACGCCACCGCGGCGCCGGCATGGGCGGCGGCCACGACGAGCGCGAGCAGACCCTCAACCAGCTCCTGGTGGAAATGGACGGCTTCGACGTGCGCGGCGGGGTGATCCTGATCGCGGCCACCAACCGTCCCGACGTCCTCGACCCGGCGCTGCTGCGTCCGGGCCGCTTCGACCGCCAGATCTCCGTGGACGCCCCGGACCTCAGCGGTCGTACCCAGATCCTCAAGGTCCACTCCCGCGGCAAGCCCCTCGAGAGCGGGATCGACCTGACCACCGTGGCCCGTCGTACGCCGGGCTTCAGCGGCGCCGACCTGGCCAACGTGCTCAACGAGGCGGCGCTGCTCGCCGCCCGCGAGGGCAAGAAGTCCATCGGCAACAGCGAGCTCGACGAGGCGATCGACCGCGTGATCGCCGGACCACAGCGCCGCACGCGCCTGATGAGCGAGAAGGAGAAGCTCATCACCGCCTACCACGAGGGAGGCCACGCACTGGTCGCGGCGGCGCTGCCCGGCACCGACCCGGTCCACAAGATCACGATCCTGCCGCGCGGGCGCGCCCTCGGCTACACGATGGTGCTGCCCGACGAGGACAAGTACTCCCAGACCCGTTCCGAGATGCTCGACAAGCTCGCCTACATGCTCGGCGGACGCGCGGCCGAGGAGATGGTCTTCCACGACCCGACGACCGGCGCCGGCAACGACATCGAGAAGGCCACGTCGATGGCGCGCGCCATGGTGACCCAGTACGGCATGACCGAGCGTCTGGGGGCCATCAAGCTCGGCGACTCGGGCGGCGAGCCGTTCCTGGGCCGCGACATGGGCCACCAGCGCGACTACTCCGAGGACATCGCCGCGATCGTTGACGAGGAGACCAAGAAGTTCCTCGCCGCCGCCCACCAGGAGGCCTTCGACATCCTGGAGGAGAACCGCGACGTCCTCGACGCCCTGGTCCTCGCGCTGCTCGACAAGGAGACGCTGGACAAGGCGGAGGTCGCCGAGGTCTTCGAGGCGCTGCGGATGCGCCCCGAACGACCGGCGTGGACGGGTTCGCCCGACCGCAACCCGTCGGCCATCCCACCGGTCGAGATCCCCCAGGAGATCCGCGACCGGGTGGCGGCGAGCGTCGCGGCCAACGGCAACAGCAACGGCTCCGGGGTGATCGTGACCCCGCCGGGGCCCGGTGGCGACGTCCACGGCGACCCCGGCGTCGGTGGGTCCGGCGGCCCCGGGCAGCCCACGCCCCCGACTCCGCCCGGCTGAGCCGCCCCGTCCTGCTCTCCCACCCACGTTCGACCGAAGGATCCGTGTGACCGACAAGATCGCCCTGCCCGAGCAGGATGTGGCGACGGTGCCCGACTTCGACCACGAGCGCGCGGCGGCGGCCGTCCGCGAGCTGCTCCACGCGATCGGTGAGGACCCCGACCGAGAAGGACTGCGGGAGACCCCGGACCGGGTGGCACGCGCCTACGCGGAGCTCACCGCCGGGCTGCGGGAGCGTCCCGAGGACGTCCTGACCACCACCTTCGACCTCGGCCACGAGGAGATGGTGCTGGTGCGCGACATCGAGCTGTGGTCGATGTGCGAGCACCACCTCGTGCCGTTCACCGGGGTGGCTCACGTGGGCTACATCCCGGCCGCCTCCGGCAAGATCACGGGCCTGTCCAAGCTGGCCCGGCTGGTCGACGTCTACGCCAAGCGGCCGCAGGTCCAGGAGCGCCTCACCACGCAGGTCGCCGAGGCCCTGATGCGCATCCTCGACGCCCGCGGCGTGATCGTGGTGATCGAGGCAGAGCACCTGTGCATGACGATGCGCGGCGTGCGCAAGGCTGGCGCGCGCACCATCACCTCGGCCGTGCGCGGGGTGATGCTGACCAGCTCCAGCACCCGCGCCGAGGCGATGGCGCTGATCCACCACCACCGTTGAGCCGGTGCTGATGTCACGTCGCCTGTACGTCGGACTCCTGGTCATCGCCCTGCTCATCGGCCTCCCGATGGCGGTCAACGCCCTCGGCGGTCCGGAGCTCGCCGGCACCGAGCCGGCCGGGTCGGGGGCCGACACCACCGCGGTGGGCACGAGTGGCGAGCCGGGCACGACGTACGAACCCGCCTCGCAGCCCAACATCGTCTTCATCTCCGCCGATGACATGACCCTCGACGAGATGCGCTACCTGCCGCGGGTCAAGCGGCTCCTCGGCCAGGCCGGGGTCACCTTCACCGACTTCACGGCGCCCCAGCCGCTGTGCTGTCCCTCCCGGGCGCAGCAGCTGACGGGGCAGTACGCCCAGAACAACGGCGTCCGCGCCAACTCCGGCCGCTACGGCGGCTACGACGCGTTCGAGCCGGAGACCGCGATGCCGGTCTGGTTGCAGCAGGCCGGCTACCACACGGCCATGGTGGGCAAGTACCTCAACGGCTACAAGGGTCGCGACGCCAAGGAGGGCGGCGTCGAGGTCGGCTGGGACCACTGGGACCCGACGATCAAGGCGATCTACCAGTACCTCGGCTACGGGCAGTACAACAACGGCGACCGGTTCCGCCCCAAGGCCTACCACACCGACTACGTGGCCCGACGCAGCGCGCAGCTGATCGAGGAGATGGCGGCCGAGGACTCGCCCTTCTTCCTGTGGACCTCCTTCGTGGGCCCGCACGGCCGGTGCCCGGTGAAGGCCGAGGCCGGTGGCTGCCGGTTCCCCCCGGTGGTGGCGCGCCGGCACCGCAAGCTGCACCCCGACCTGGTGGCTCGGGCGCGCGCCAAGCCGTCGTTCAACGAGAAGGTGATGGACGACAAGCCGGGCTTCCTGCGGCGTCGTCCGATGATCCCGACGAAGCGGATCGACACCCTCCAGCGGGCGCGTGCCGGCGCGCTGGCAGCGGTCGACGAGGGGGTGGAGACGGTCGTCCAGGCCCTGCGGGCGAGCGGATCGGCCGACAACACCTTGGTCGTCTTCACCTCCGACAACGGCTACCTGATGGGCGAGCACCGCTACCAGGGCAAGATCCTCGGCTACGAGGAGGCGGTCCGGGTGCCGCTGGTCATGGCCGGGCTGGGTCTGCCCCAGGGGGTCAAGGACGCGCAGACCGTCGCGATGATCGACCTGGCCCCCACCTTCGCGGAGCTGGCGGGCGCGACCCCGCTGATCGAGGTCGACGGTGCCCCCATCCACGTCCGCACCGGTCCCGAGGCCGCCGAGGTGGACGACCGCACACTGCTGATCCAGGCAGGTGCGAGCAACCTGAGGAAGTTCCCCACCGGGTGGTGGTTCCGCGGTGTGCGGACCTCGCGCTACACCTACGTGCGCTACGAGCGCGACGGGTTCGTGGAGCTCTACGACCGCGACCGCGATCCCTTCCAGCTGCGCAACCGCGCCGACGACCCGCGCTATCGCGAGGTGCGCACGGAGCTGGCCAAGCGAGCCTTCGTCCTGACGCAGTGCAACGGATCCGACTGCCGCCCGGACCTGGATCCGGTGATGAGTCCCCAGCAGCGCGGTCCCGCTCCGGGAGCCGGTCCGCTCGCCGACCGGTGAGGACCGCACGGAGCTCCGACGGCTGCTCGAGCCCTGGCGGACGTCGCGAGCACGTGACCTGCGTCACGGGTGGGCTTCGCAGGTCGTCGGACACGGGGCGCCCGGACCGCTAGCGTGCGTGACGGCGGTCGAGCGAGTGAGGAGCTTCCTGCGTGGGTGTGCGTGCCGGGACGTTGCGGTCCGCTCCTGTCGTGCTGGTGCTCCTGTGGGCGGCCGTGGCAGCCCTCGCGGTCCCCGTGGTCCTGGCCGGCCCGACGTCTGCCGCTGCGGCCGAGGCCGCCGCCGAGGTCCCTGCGCTCACCTCGCGTGCCGAGGTGCCGATGCGACGAGCCGTGGCCCAGCGGGGCCGGCCGTCGTACTCCCCGGCGCTGCGCAGGATCCACGTCGTCGACCACAACATCGAGAAGCGCTCCGGGGCGATGAGTCGGGCCCTGACGGCAGCCCGCAAGACGGCGGCCGAGGTCGTCCTGCTCCAGGAGGTCTGCTGGTGGCAGGCCGACCAGCTGCGCCGACGCCACCCCACCTGGACGGTGGTCTACAAGCCCGAGCGGGAACGCGACAAGTGCATGCGCGGCTCGAGCCGCGACAGCGGGCTGCTGGGCGTGCGTCGGCAGGTCGGCAACGTCGCCATCTGGACCGGCGGGAGCACCGGTCTGCCCACGACCCACACCTTCACCACCCAGCGCGTGAAGTCGGACCGCACCGGTCTGGCCTGCGTCTCCTGGACGGCGATCGTCCGGCACCGCGCGTGCTCGGTCCACCTGATCTCCCCGACCCGGCGTCGAGAGCTGGTCGTGCGCACCAGGCAGGCGCGGGAGGTACGGCGGATCACCCGCCCCTGGGTGGGCAAGCAGGACCTGGTCGTGCTCGGAGGCGACTTCAACGCCGAGCCCCAGCGGGCCACCATGAACCAGATCTACCGCTTCGACGGGGTCGGTCGCTTCCGCGAGGCGACCAAGCAGCGACTGGACGGGCCTGACTGCCGCTGTCGCCAGGTGACCGGCGACGGCCGCCGGGCCAAGGTCGACTACATCTTCTTCTCGGCCAACCGCACGACCGCTCGCGGCTTCCGCAGCCTGCGCGTGGTGAAGACCGCCTCCGACCACCACCTGCTGATCGGCTGGGCCGACATGGACGTGAGCGACCGCACCTGATCGCCACGGGCTCGGCGACGGCTTGCGAGGGGCGGGCGGGAGAGGCGAGACTGACGTGCTCGTGCCGTCGACCGAGGGGCTGGATCCGCAGGTGGACAGGACCCACGGGACGCACCGCACCGCCCGCACCGCCCCCGGCACGCACCGGGCCCGGGACGACTCGCGGGCAGGCTCCCGCCGCGGTGCCTCCGGGCCGGTCGTGATGGGGGTCGTCAACGTCACGCCCGACTCTTTCTCCGACGGGGGCCGCTACGCCGACACCGACGCCGCGGTGGCCCACGGCCGGTCCCTGCTGTCCGAGGGGGCCGACGTGCTCGACATCGGCGGCGAGTCCACCCGTCCCGGGGCGACCCGGCCCCTGGTGCGTGAGGAGCTCGACCGGGTGGTGCCGGTCATCGCAGCACTCTCGGCGGACGGCGCGGTCGTCTCGGTCGACACGATGCGCGCCGAGGTGGCCGCCGAGGCGCTGTCCGCGGGGGCCAGCATCGTCAACGACGTCTCCGGAGGACTGGCCGACCCCGAGATCCTGGCCGTCACCGCGGCCGCGGGCGCGACGTACATCGCGATGCACTGGCGTGCCCATGCCGACCGGATGGCCGAGATGACGACCTACGACGGGCCCGGCGGGGTCGTCGGGGGAGTGCGACGTGAGCTGGCCGCCCGCGTCGAGGACCTGCTCGCCGCGGGCATCGCCGAGCACCGGATCGTGCTGGACCCCGGCCTCGGGTTCGCCAAGCGCCCGGAGCACAACTGGGAGCTGGTCCGGGCGCTGTCACCGGGCGGCGACCTGAGCGCCATGGGGTTCCCGTTCCTGGTCGGTGCCAGCCGCAAGTCGTTCCTCGGGCTGCTGCTGGCCGGACAGGACGGCGCGCCGCGCGAGGTCGGCGGGCGCGAGGTCGCCGGCCACGCGCTCACCCTGCTGCTGGCCCAACGCGGCGTCTGGGGGGTCCGGGTGCACGACGTGCGGGGCACTCGTGATGTGCTGAGCGTGTGGGAGCAGACGTGACGGACGAGCTCGCCGTCCTCGGCATCGAGTGCTTCGGGCACCACGGGGTCTTCGACTCCGAGAGGCGCGACGGACAGACGTTCGTCGTCGACCTCGTGCTCGGGGTCGACACGTCCCCGGCGGCGGCCAGCGACGACTTGCGCGACACCGTGGACTACGGGAGTCTCGTGACCTCGGTGAAAGCCGCCGTGGAGAATGATCCGGTCGACCTGATCGAGACCCTTGCCCAGCGGATCGCGTCCGTCTGCCTCACCGACGGTCGTGTTGAATGGGCTCGGGTGAGCGTTCACAAGCCGGACGCCCCCATCGACGCCACGTTCGCAGACGTGACGCTGACGATCACCCGAGAGCAAGAGGGCACCCGTGACTGAGACCCCCAACCCCTACATCGTCGACGCCGACACCCTGACCGGGGAGATGCGTCCGATCCGCCGGGTCGTGATCGCACTCGGCTCCAACCTGGGTGAGCGACTGGCCACCCTGCAGGGAGCCGTCGACGCGATCGCCGACACCCCCGACGTGTGGGTCACCGGGGTCTCGCCGGTCTACGAGACCGAGCCCGTCGACTGCCCCCCCGGCTCGGAGAGCTTCCTCAACGCCGTCGTGCTGGCCGACACCACGCTGGCCGCCAACCGGCTGATGGACCGTGCGCTGGCCGTCGAGGACGCCTTCGACCGCGAGCGCAGCGACGTCCCCAACTCCCCGCGCACGCTGGACGTCGACCTGATCGTCGTCGGCGACCGACGCAGCGACACCGAGGCGCTGCGCCTGCCGCACCCGCGTGCCGCCGAGCGCGCGTTCGTGCTCAAGCCGTGGTTCGACCTGGAGCCCGACGCCGAGCTCCCGGGCTTCGGGCTGGTGGCCGACCTGCTGGCCAACCTGGGACTCGACGCGATCACCTTGCGCGAGGACCTCCAGCTCGACGTCAACTGAGCCCCGGCACCGACGGCCGCCGGCATGTCGTGAGCGACGACCAGGGCTCCCTGCGGCCCACCTCGGGCGCGGTCCTCGCGGTCTGGGCCATCGTGGGTCTCGCCCTCGGCTGGCTGGTGCACCCGCTGACGGATCGCACCGGCACGCCTCCGGTCATCACCTGGACCCAGCCGCTGCTCCTGCTGCTGGTCGCCGCCATCGTGGGCGCGGCCGCCTGGGCGACCTGGCGGGTGGTGCACGTACGTCGTGAGCGCCTCGACCCGCAGCACGCCTTCAACCGTCTCGTGCTGGCCCGCGCCTGCGCGCTGGTCGGCTCCCTGGTGGCAGGCGGCTACCTGGGCTACGCGCTCAGCTGGGTCGGGGACGCCGCCGAGCTGGCCGACCAACGGCTCGGACGGTCGCTGGTCGCGGCTGCTGCCGGCGCGCTGGTGGTGATCGTCTCCCTGCTCCTCGAGCGTGCGTGTCGCGTCCGTCGGGACGGTCCAGCCGATTAGTTTGGCCCCATGACTTCCCCGTCTGCACGGCCTTCCCGTCGTCGTCAACGCTCCACCCGGCTCCTCACGGCCTCCCTTCTCATCCTCGGTGCCGCCCTCGTCGTCGCGACGGCCGCGCTGACGGGTTCCTTGACGCTCACCGTCCTCGCCGGCGTCGCGGCCACCGCCCTGGGCGCCGCCGCCGTACGCATCACCTACGCCGAGGTCGTCGACTCCCGTCGCGACGCCGGGCGCGACCGGGCCGAGCAGGCCCAGGCCTACCGCCGCCTCGCCGAGGAGCGGCAGGCCGAGCAGGCCATCTACGTCGCCGACACCAGCGGTCGCCTGACCCGCCACCAGGCGACCATCACCCGGCTCGAGGAACGACTCGCCGAGGCTGCCGCAGAGCTGGCCCAGGCACGTCGCGAGCTGGAGTCCGAGCGCAACGGCACCCGCCGCCTGACGGCCGAGCGCGACCGCCTCTCGCGCAGCCGCGACGATGCCGAGGAGCGCGCGGCCATGGCGATCGTGCGGGTTGCCGAGCTCGAGCAGGAGCTGGACGTCGTGCTCTCCGAGTGGCGTGCCGGCCAGGACGCGCCGACCCGCAAGCACGCCTGAGCTGCTGGTCCTAGCGGCATGGTCCGCGCCGATCCCGACGCCGCCCGACGAGATGTCCGGCGTCTCGCGGCGGCGCTCGTCGGGCCGATCAGCGCCGGTCCCGGCTCCGGTCGCGGACGACCCCGCCGGTGCGAGAGCCCGCGGACGGTACGGTGGGCTGCGTGGTTGGAGACGGACGACAGCAGTGGCGAGTGCAGGTGCCAGAGGACTCCCGGTTCGAGAGTGACCTCGAGGAGCTCGACGTCGAGCCCCCCGCGGCGCTCGACGACGATTGGAGCATCGATGCGCCCGACCCGGCCAACCTGGCCGACCTGGCGCGCCTGACGCACCTGCTCCGCGCCCACGAGCGGCACGGTCGGGGGTGGGCCGGGGCGAGCGTGGACGACGTCCTCGTCGAGGTCTCCGCCCAGGGCCTGCTGACCCGCGAGAACGTCGTGGTGCGCGACGAGCGCGGTGAGATCCGCGCCTGGGGGAGCGTCCACGACCGCGCCGGCGGCCGGATGCTGTTCGTGCACGTGGTCGAGCGCGACCTGCCCGACCGGGTCGCGCGGGCCTGCTCCGACGTCCTCATCGACTGGGCGGTCGAGCAGGCCAAGGTCCTCGGCGGCGCCCGCGGGCTCGACGTACAACAGATCGACACCGGGGCCTTCGAGGGCGACGAGCGCCAGGCGACCTGGCTCGGGGCCGGAGGCTTCGAGCAGGTCCGCACCTGGTGGCAGATGAACCGGCCCGTCGAGCCGGCCGAGGCCGACCTGGTCGACTCCCCGGACCTGTGGGAGGCGCGGGGGGTGCGGTTCCGCAAGGTACGGCGCGCCGGCACCGGGCTGCCGGACGAGGACGACCTGCGCGACGTCCACGACATCCTCGAGGAGGCCTTCCTCGACCACTTCAACTCGTGGGAGGAGACCTTCGACGAGTTCGTCTTCCGGTTGCGCGAGGACCCGGGCCACCGCTGGGACCAGTGGTGGCTGGCCGAGATCGTCGACGTGCCCGAGGGCGAGAAGCCGATCCCGGCCGGGGCGCTCGTCGGGACCCTCTCCGAGGGTGGCGAGGGCAGCCCCGACGGCTCCTACGTCTCCTACATCGGCGTCGTCAAGGCCGCCCGCGGGCGCGGTGTCGCCAAGGGCCTGCTGCGCACGATCATCGCCGACGCCGCCTCGCGCGGCCGGGACCGCGTCGGTCTCGAGGTCGACGCCGACTCCTCGACCGGTGCCGACAACCTGTACTCCTCGATGGGCTGGAAGACGAAGTACGTCACGCAGTCGTGGCACCGGGATGTTGTGGTGGGGGACTGACTCGCTGGTGGGGCAGTTTCTCCGCTTAAGTGGAGAAACTCCCGCTTCTGGTACGAAACTTCATGACAGAAGCGGCAGTTTCACCGCATCAGCGGAGAAACTGCCGCCCCGTCACCGGCCTCAGATGAGCCCGTTCTCCGTCAGCCAGTCGGTCGCCGCCTGCTCGGCGGACGCCTTCTCGTCGCCCTCGACCCGGTCGCGAAGGGCGATCAGGTCCTCGGTGTCGAGCGCGGCTGAGACCTCGTCGAGGATGGCCTCCAGGTCCGGGGTGTCGATGTCCGCCGAGAGCAGCGGGATGATGTTCTGCGAGGAGATCAGGTTCTCCGGGTCCTCCAGGACCACGAGGTCCTCGGCGACCAGGGCCGGTGAAGTGGTGTAGATGTCGGCGACCTGGACGGTGTCGTCGACCAGGGCCTTGACCGTGTCGGGCCCGCCGAAGTCCTCGATCGGACGGAACTTCACGTCCTCGACGCCGTACACGCTGGCCAGACCGGGGATGCCGTAGCCGAGCTCGCCGAACTGCGGGTTGGCGCCCAGCGTGAACGGCTCGAGCGCGGACAGGTCGCCGATCGAGGTGAGGTCGTTGGCCTCGGCGGTCTCCCGCGTCACGACGTAGGCGTCCTTGTCCTCGGCGGCGGCCGAGGCGTAGACGACGAGGTCGTCGGCGGCGACGGCGTCGACGAGGGCTGCGTCGACGTCGCCCGTGGTGCGCTCGGTGTACTCGGTGTCGTAGAAGGCGAGCAGGTTGCCGTTGTACTCGGGGATCAGGTTGATCGACCCGTCCTGCAGCGCCGGGATCGTCTGCTGGCGCGGACCGATGTTGAAGCGCTCGGTGACGTCGAAGCCGCCGTTCTCGAGAGCCTGCGAGTAGATCTCGCCGAGGATCTCGCTCTCCGGGAACGCGAAGGACCCGATGGTGACCGAGCCGCCCGCGCCGCTGCCGTCACCGTCGCCACCGCCGGCGGGGTCGCTGGCCGTCGGGTCGTCGGAGGCACAGGCGGCCAGGGCGGCGGCGAGGCCGACCGCGGCGGCTGCCGCGGTGAGGCGTCGAGGAGTGGAGTTGCGCATGATGATGGTTCCCTTCGTGTCACACGTGCTCGGACGTGCGCGGCCGTGGTGACCGACTGGTGCGGCGCCGTGCCGCGGGGCGTTGCTCGGTGACTCCCGGACGAGCCGTGAGTCGCTGGGCGAGGGCGAAGAGGCCGTCGACCAGAAGGGCGAGGGCGGTGACCAGCAGCGCACCGCCGAGGATGCGGTCGTAGTCGTTGAGACCGATCCCGCTGGTGATGATCCGGCCGAGGCCTCCGAGACCGGCGTACGACGCGATGGTCACCGTCGCGATCACCTGCAGGGTGGCGGCCCGCAGGCCACCGATGATCAGGGGCAGGGCCAGCGGGATCTCGACCTTGGTGAGGATCTGCAGCTCGGTCATGCCGTTGGCGCGCGCGGCATCGATCGTCTGCCGGTCGACGGACTCCAGCCCGGCGTAGGCGCCGGCCAGCATCGACGGGATCGCCAGGATGACGAAGGAGATGGTGGCGCCGACGATCGGTGCGGTGTCGAAGGAGAGCCAGTAGCCGAAGACCATCAGCAGGAAGTAGAGGAGGCCCAGGGTGGGCAGGGCCCGCATCGCCCCGGTGAACCCGATGACGAACTGCCGCCCCCGGCCGGTGTGGCCGATGTAGAAGCCGAGGGGCAGGGCGATCAGGGCCGCGATCACGACCGAGACCGCGGTGTACTGCAGGTGCTCGACGAGTCGGTCCTGGATCGGCAGCGGGCTGAGGCTGCCCGGCTGCCAGTTGTCGGGGTCGAAGATCCAGCGCAGCGCGCTGAGGAGGAACTCCATCAGCGATCACCTCCGCCGGAGGCCGCGCCGGAACCGCCGATGGCCCGCGCCGCCCGGGACTGCGCGAGCCGCTCCGGCCCACCGGGGACCGAGACGCGGGAGCTGCTCGTGCGGTCCTTGCGGTTCCAGGGCATGAGCACCCGGCCGATGAGCACGATCACCACGTCGAAGACCAGCGCCAGCAGGAGGCTGATCAGGATGCCGACGACGACCTCCTCGAGGATGCCGCGCTGCTTGCCGTTCTGGAAGAGGAAGCCGAGGTTCTGCGAACCGATGATCACGCCGACCGAGACCAGCGCGATCGTGCTGACCGAGACGACCCGGATCCCCGCGAGCAGCACGGGCCCGGCCAGGGGCAGCTCGACGCGCATGAAGCGGGCGGCGGGCGAGAAGCCGACCGCCACCGAGGCGTCGATCGTCGCGGCGTCGACCGAGGCCAGGGCGTCGGCTGCGGAGCGGGTCATGATCGCCACCCCGTAGATGGTGAGCGCGACCACCAGGTTGGTGGCGTCGAGGACCCTGGTGCCCAGGACCAGCGGCAGGATCACGAACAGCGGCAGGGAGGGGATGGTGTAGAGCAGGCTGCCGGTGGTGATCACGATCGAGCGCGACACGTTGTTGCGGTTGGCCAGCCACCCGAGGGGCAGGGCCAGGACGAAGCTGAGCACGATCGGCAGGAACGCCAGCTGGGCGTGCGTCCAGGTCAGCTCCCGGATGAGGTCGAGGTTGTTGCGGGTCCAGTCCACGCTCAGGCCTCGCCGAGCACGCCGATGGGGCGGCCGTCCTCGTCGACGACCAGCTCGGTGCCGTCGTCCGCGCGCTCCACGCGCAACCTGCGCTTGCCCTTGTCGGCCCCGATGAAGGAGGCGACGAAGTCGTCGGCGGGCGCCGAGAGGATCTCCGCGGGCGTGCCGGCCTGCGCGATCACCCCGCCCCTGCGGAAGATGACGACCTGGTCGGCCAGCAGGAACGCCTCGTCGATGTCGTGGGTGACGAAGACGATCGTCTTGCCCAGCTCGGCCTGCAGTCGGTTGAGCTCGGACTGGAGGTCCGCGCGCACGATCGGGTCGACGGCGCCGAAGGGCTCGTCCATCAGCAGGATGTTGGGGTCGCTCGCCAGGGCACGCGCGACGCCCACCCGCTGCTGCTGCCCGCCGGAGAGCTGGCGCGGGTAGCGCTGGGCCAGCGACCGATCGAGGCCGACCTTGTCCAGCAGCTCGAGCGCCTCGGCCCGGGCCGTCGCCTTGGGGACGCCGGTGAGCACGGGCACGGTCGCCACGTTGTCGATCACCTTGCGGTGGGGCAGCAGTCCCGAGGCCTGCAGGACGTAGCCGATGCTGCGCCGCAGCTGGACCTTGTCCCGCGAGGTGATGTCCTCACCGTCGATCGTGATCCGTCCCGAGGTCGGGTCGATCATCCGGTTGATCATCCGCAGCAAGGTGGTCTTGCCGCAGCCGGAGGAACCGACGAAGACGGTGGTCCGGTGTGAGGGGAGCACGAAGCTGAAGTCCTCGACGGCCACGGTGCCGTCGGGGAACTGCTTGGTCACCGACTCGAACTCGATCATCGTCTGGGCTCGATCCATCGGAGGGAGGGGTCCGGAACCCGACAACCCTAACCACCACCGAAGGGTGGGGCGGCCCGTTCGCCGCCATCCGGCGGGTCGGGAGGCGATCAGCGCTCGTGGTCGCGCAGCGCCAGGGCTGCGCGGGGCACGCTGCCCGCGGCCAGACCCGGTACGTCGATCCTGCGGCCGTGCTCGTCCTCGACCCGCGGCGCCCACTCGCCCGGGGGGAGGTCGCGCAGGTAGCGCATCACGAGCGCGGCGTCGTCGCGCCGGCCCTGCTCGACGAGCCACCCGGTGAGCCGGTGCATCGGCGGCAGCCCGGAGTGGACCAGGGAACGGGTGCCGAAGAACTCGCGCACGCCCGACTCCAGCACGGCGTACCACTCGTCGTCGCAGTCGGGGATGAGCACGAAGTAGCGGTGCAGGTCACCGGGCAGCACCTTGTCCTGGAAGGTCCTGCTCACCTTGGTCGAGCCGTAGTCGAGCACCGCCTGCCGGGAGGTGCGCTTGGTCGCCCAGCGGTCGTGCAGGTCGGCGAGAGATGCCCGTTGCTGGGTGATGGAGGAGCCGTCCGAGCGGATCCGCCACTGGTAGACCACCTCGGGGACGACACCGATCCGGCGGGCCTGGAGGTAGGCCTCGGTGAGGGTCGGCTGGTCCTCGTAGCGGGTGCCCTCGGGCCACGACAGCCCGACGCTCTCCCAGAACTCCCGACGGTAGAGCTTGTTCCAGGCGAAGACGTCTCCCAGGAGCTCGGGCATCTGGTCGATGATCCCGGCCTGGCGGGTGGCGTGCAGGCGCTTCATCCAGGGAGGCTGCACCTGTCGTTCGCCGTCCGGGTCGTCGTACCACCACACGATGGAGCCGGTGACCAGGTCGGCGCCGGTGCGCTGCTGTTGGCGCAGCAGGGTGGCATAGGCCTCGGGCGGCACGACGTCGTCGGAGTCGGCGAAGGCGAGGAAGGGGCCCCTCGCGTGCCGCAGGCCCTCGTTGCGCGCAGCGCCCAGGCCCCGGTTGTCGGTGTGCACCACCTCGATGCGGGAGTCGCGGGCGGCGTAGGTGTCCGCGATCGCGCCGGAGGAGTCCGTGGACCCGTCGTCGACCACGACCACCTGCAGCTCGGTGTGGCTCTGGGCGAGCACGCTGTCCAGGCACGCCGGCAGGTACGCCTCGACGTCGTGGACCGGGACGACGACGCTGATCAGCGGGGCGGCGCGCCCCCGCCCCCCTCGTCGCCAGCGCATGCCGTCAGGGTAGGGCAGGCCGGGGCCGGTCACGGGATAGCATCGCGCCTCGTGAGCGCACCCACCCCAGCAGAGCCCACCGGGCCCTCAGCGCCCACCGCGTCCCCGGATCCCGGCGCCTACCCCCGCACGGCGCTCTTCGTCGCGGGGGCGGGTCGCAGCGGCACGAGCACGATGGCCGGGTTGATGCAGATCCTCGGGCTCCACGTGCCACGCCCCGAGGTGCCGGCGGACGCATCGAACCCGAAGGGCTTCAGCGAGCCGCAGTGGGTCGTGGACCACCACGACCGGCTGCTGGCCGAGGCGAACGTCCAGGTCTCCGACGCCCGGCCCGAGGCGTGGTTCGAGACCGGTCGGATCGCCACGCGCGAGCCCGAGCGGATCGCCACCGCGCAGTGGCTCGAGGGTCACCTCGCGGGCCACGCGGAGCTCGTCGTCAAGGACCCCCGGCTCAGCTGGTTCCTCGGGCTGTGGCGCGTCGCTGCGATGCGCACGGGCGCGCGTCCGGTCTTCGCCACCATGCTGCGACCGCCGGCCGAGGTGGTCGGGTCCAAGCAGCTCTACTACGCCAACAAGCTCGGCTCGGCGCACCTGGCGGCCTCCTGGCTCAACATGCTCCTGCACACCGAGCGCGCGACGCGTGCCGAGGCGGGTGCCGGCCGTGTCTTCGTCCGGTACGGCGACCTGCTCGAGGACTGGACCCGCACGACGATGCACGTCGGCGAGACCCTGGGGCTGCAGCACGTCCTGCACGCCGACTCCGAACGGATCCGTGACGGTCACCGGTTCGTCGACCCGTCGCTGCGCCGGATGGGCCAGAGCCTCGACGACCTCGCGCTCCCGGCCCGACTCCACGAGCTCACCGCCGAGACGTGGAGGGAGCTCAACAGGCTCGCCGACCCCGACGGCGACGTCCCCGTCGTCCACGACGCCCTCGACCAACTCCGCGAGGCCTACGTCGACCTGTATGCCGAGTCCGAGGCGATCTCGCGCTCCACGGTGGTGGCCACCGAGCACCGCCTCAAGCGGAGGCCGGCGCAGGTCCGCGCCCACGGCGCCCAGCCCGCACCGGCACCCGCGCCCGACTCCGGCTTCGCCGCGGACAGGGTCCCGCACCGGCTGCGCGCCGCCGTGCCGCCCTCGGTACGGCGCGGTCTGCGCAGGCTCGCCGGTCGGGACAGGCCCTAGTCGTGGCCGCGGCGTCCGGGGCCGGGTCCGGGACCGGCATCTCGAACCGTGAGGGCCACAGCGACTACGACATCGTCTGGCCGTGGACCCGGCCCGGTGGGCTGCGACCCGGCAGCACCGCGGTGCTGCGGGTCAAGGACGAGGCGCTGTCGTTGCCGTGGGTGCTCCCGCCGCTGCTGCGGGCGATGGACCACGTGCTGCTGGTCGACAACGGCTCGAGCGACGGCAGCGCCGACGTCGCCCGGACGGTCGCCGAGGAGATCGGGCACGGCAGTACGCTGCGGGTGACGACGTACCCGTTCGACGTCGCGCGCGCCGGGGCCGAGCACCTCGCGGTCCACGAGCGGTCGGTGCACTCGCTGGCCTACTTCTACAACTGGTGCTTCGCGCAGGTCGAGACGCGCTACTCCTTCAAGTGGGACGGCGACATGGTCCTGACCCCGGAGGGCGAGTGGTCGCTGGCCGACCTCGCCTGGCAGGTCGGCGACGCGCAGTCGATCATCCGGGTCCCGCGCCACGGCCTCTACCTCGACAGCACCAGCCCCGATCGGGGCTGGCTGGACCTGGGACTGCGCAACGCCGAGGAGTGGGGCTTTCCGACCGGGCCCGACTTCGTCTTCACCAAGGCGTTCGAGTGGGAGGTCCGCACGACTCCCAAGCCGGTGCGCACGATCGGACTGCCCTTCGGGCTGTGCGTGGAGCTGAAGTACCTCGACGGCGACGAGTTCGCCCACTGGACCGACCCGTCGTCGTTCGCCACCAGCCTGCGCAACAAGCGCAAGCGGCGCGAGTGGGAGGTCTTCCACGCCCTGCAGGACGGCACCGTGCCGGTCGGGGTCCACGAGGTCGTCGCGCCTGCGGGGGTCCACATCGTCGAGCACGTCACGCGCACGTGGCTCCCGTCGGCTCCGCGGCCGTTGGACGTCGGCACCGTGGTGACGTCGGACGATCGGCGGGGTTGAGGCGCCTCGGGGGTCCGGGTGCGCAGTGGAGCCCCGCACGGCTTCTTCGTGGTGGGTGTGGCGCCCGCGCGGCCCCACCACGGCGACCAGCGGGACCGACCGTGAAGGAGCAGGTCGCGATGACCCCGACCTCCACCCCACCCGCAACCCCCGGGCACCGTGGGCTGTGTCACGTCACATTCCGTTCACACGGAGGAAGCACACCGGATAGATTCCTCGGTGAACACGTCAGAGTCGTACGAGCACACCGTCTGGTACCCACACCGGCCCAGCCGCCCGCAGCATCGGGGCAGCGGGGTGGTCGGCGGGACTGGAACGAAAGGTTCGCAACATGTCTGAGTCCTTGACCGCTGCCCTGCGCGCGGACGGGCAGCACCCGACCCCCGGTCCCCGACGGTTCCGCATCGGCGTCGTCGGCGCCGGTCGCGTCGGCGCCGTCCTGGCCGCGTCGCTGCGCAGCGCCGGCCACGAGGTCGTCTCGGTGGCCGGCGAGTCGGACGCCTCGCGCGGGCGGATCGCCGACCTGCTGCCGGGGGTGTCGATCGACAAGCCCAGCGCCGTCGCGCGCGACTGCGACCTGCTGCTGCTCACGGTGCCCGACGACATGCTCGGCAACGTCGTCTCGGTGCTCGCCAACTCCGGCGCCCTGCATGAGGGGCAGTACGTCGTGCACACCTCCGGCCGTCATGGCCTGGCGATCCTCGCGCCGGCGATCGCCGTCGGCGCCCGGGCCATCGCGCTGCACCCCGCCATGACCTTCACCGGGACGGGCGTCGACCTGGAGCGCCTGGGTGGCTGCACGTTCGGTCTCACGGCCGAGGCGGAGGAGCGCGAGGTCGCGGCCCAGCTCGTCGCCGACCTGGGTGGCAGCACGATGTGGGTGCCCGAGACGCGCCGGACCCTGTACCACGCCGGTCTGGCCCACGGCGCCAACCACCTGGTGACCCTGGTGACCGAGGCGATGGAGCTTCTGGCCGCCGCCGGCGCGGACGACCCGGCAGCGACCCTGCGTCCGCTGCTGACGGCTGCCCTCGACAATGCCCTCGAGCACGGCGATGCCGCGCTGACGGGTCCGATCGTGCGCGGCGACCTCAACACGGTGCGCGCCCACCTCGACGGCATCGCCGCCGAGGCGCCGACCACGCTGCCGTCCTACCTCGCCCTGGCGCGCGCGACCCTGAGCCGGGCGGTCACCGACGGCCGCCTCACGCCCATGCGCGCGCTGACGATCACCCAGGTGCTGGACGCCGCCGACCTCGCGCAGCCCGTGCGGGCACGCTGGACGTCGTGAGCCACGAACGTCCCGTCCTGGCCTCCACCCGGGCCGAGCTGGCCGACGTCCTGGCCACCAGGCCGGGAGAACGCGTCGGCTTCGTGCCCACCATGGGTGCCCTGCACGACGGTCACGCCAGCCTGATGGCTGCGGCGCGCCAGGAGGTCGACGACGGCCCGCTGGTGGTGTCGGTCTTCGTCAACCCGATGCAGTTCGCGCCCGGAGAGGACCTGGACCGCTACCCCCGCACCCTCGACGACGACCTCGACGTGTGTGCCCGCGAGGGGGTCGACGTGGTCTTCGCCCCGAGCGTCGACGAGGTCTACCCCGGCGGTGAGCCGATGGTGAGCATCGACCCGGGGCCGCTCGCCGAGACGCTGGAGGGACGCACCCGACCCGGCCACTTCCGCGGCGTCCTGACGGTCGTCGCCAAGCTCTTCGGCCTGGTCCGCCCCGACGTCGCGGTGTTCGGGCAGAAGGACTACCAGCAGCTGGTGCTGATCCGTCGGATGGCGGCAGACCTCTGCCAGGGCGTCGAGGTCGTGGGTGCCCCCACGCTGCGCGAGCCCGACGGGCTGGCGATGTCGAGCCGCAACCGGTTCTTGGACCCCGAGCAACGCCTCCAGGCCGTCGCGCTCCACCGCACCCTGTGCGCGGCCGCCGCCGAGGCGTCGTACGGCGTCGACGCCGCCCTCGACGCGGCGCGCGGCGAGCTCCGCGAGGCGCTCGGGGTCGACCTGGACTACCTCGCGATCACCCTTCCCGACCTCTCGCCCGTGACCGACGACGTGCCTGCCGGCACCGAGGGCCGCGCGCTCATCGCGGCCAAGGTCGGCCCTACCCGCCTCATCGACAACCTGCCCCTCACGATCGGGAGACCCTGATGCTGAGAACCATGATGACCAGCAAGATCCACCGCGCGACGGTCACCCAGGCCGACCTGCACTACGTCGGGTCGGTGACCGTCGACGAGGACCTCCTCGACGCGGCCGACCTGCTGGCCGGCGAGCTGGTGCACATCGTCGACATCACCAACGGTGCGCGCCTGGAGACCTACACGATCGCGGGCGAGCGGGGCAGCGGCGTCATCGGCATCAACGGTGCGGCCGCCCGGCTGGTGCACCCCGGCGACCTGGTCATCCTGATCGCCTACGGGCAGATGGAGACCGCCGAGGCTCGCGAGCACCAGCCGCACGTGGTCTTCGTGGATGCCGACAACAAGATTCTCGCCACCGGGTTCGACCCGGCCGAGACGTTCGGTGACGACCGGCTCGTGCGGGGCGACGCGACCGCCAGCAACTAGCATCCTCAGATGCCCACCGCCGTACGCCGTGTCCCCGGGCGCCTGAGCGCACCCTCTCCCGGCTGGACCACCCAGGCCGACGTCGTCATCGTCGGCTCCGGCATCGCNGGCCTCACGACCGCGCTGCGCCTCAACGCCGCCGACAACGGGGTCGGCAAGATCCTGGTGATCACCAAGGATCGGCTGGCCGCCGGCTCCACGCAGTGGGCGCAGGGCGGCATCGCCGCGGCCCTGGGCCCGGGCGACTCGCCCGAGGAGCACGCGATCGACACCCTGGTCGCCGGTGCCGGGGTGTGCGACGAGGACGCCGTCCGCGTCCTCGTCGACGAGGGACCGGACGCGGTCCGCGAGCTGATCGCGCTGGGCGCCAACTTCGACCACGACGTCCACGGCGAGATCTCGTTGACCCGCGAGGGCGGCCACCACCGCGACCGCATCGCGCACGCAGGCGGCGACGCCACGGGTGCGGAGATCCAACGTGCGCTGATCGCTGCCGTCGGCGCCGCTCCCGAGATCGAGATCATCAAGCGCGCCCTGGCCGTCGACCTGCTCCTGACGGATCCGGTCGAGGGCGACGGCGGCGTTGCCGGCGTGACCGTGCACGTGATGGGCGAGGGGCAGCGCGACGGGGTGGGCGCGGTGCTCTGCCGGGCGCTGGTCCTGGCCAGCGGTGGCCTCGGGCAGGTGTTCTCGCAGACGACCAACCCCGCGGTGTCCACCGGTGACGGCATGGCCCTGGCGCTACGGGCCGGCGCGACCCTGCGCGACCTCGAGTTCGTGCAGTTCCACCCGACGGTGATGTACCTCGGTGCCGACTCGATGGGCCAGCAGCCCCTCATCTCCGAGGCCGTGCGAGGTGAGGGCGCCTTCCTCGTCGACTTCGACGGCGACCGCTTCATGCAGGGGGTCCACGAGCTCGCCGACCTCGCGCCGCGCGACGTGGTCGCCAAGGCGATCATGNGNCGGATGNTGGANACCGNNCGGCCGCACATGTGGCTNGACGCCNGNCANCTNGGNGCNNNNTTCTGGGAGCGNCGNTTCCCGACCATCCTCGNNGTCTGCCGCANCCACGGNNTCGACCCGNNNACNNANCTGATCCCGGTCGCCCCGGCNTGNCACTACGCCTCCGGNGGNGTGCGCACCGACCTGNNNGGNCGCNCCGACGTNCCCGGNCTNTACGCCACCGGCGAGGTCGCCTGCTCNGGNGTGCACGGCGCCAACCGGNTGGCNTCCAACTCNCTGCTNGAGGGGCTNGTCTNCTCNCGNCGNATCGCCGCAGGTGCTNCCCGGCGAGCTGCGTGGTTGGTCCGACCCCGCGCCCGACACCCGGACGGCGGGGCTGGTACCCGGTGATGCCCGTCCCGAGCTGCAGGAGGTGATGACCTCGCGCGTCGGCGTGCTGCGCAACGCGGCCGGGCTCGAGGAGGCCAGCAGCATGCTCGACAAGATCGGCAGCCGCAGCGCCGAGGGAGTCGACCTCGCGGCCTGGGAGACCACCAACCTGCTCACCGTCGCCGAGGCGCTGACCGAGGCGGCGAGAGGTCGCGAGGAGACTCGCGGCTCGCACTGGCGCGACGACTTCCCCGAGCGTGACGACGTCACCTGGGCAGGACACTTCGACACGGTGATGAGCGACGGGGTCGCGGAGGTCTCGTTCGTCGCGGCCCCGGCGACCGATGGAGGTCCCGGATGAGCGGCGTCCCGTTCCACCTGCCCCCACCACCAGGGCTCCAGCAGGAGCTCGAGGCTGCCGACCTCGGCTACGAGGCCCTGCTCGACCACGTGCTGCGCGCCCTGCAGGAGGACCTGCCGCACGGCGGCCTCGACCTGACCTCGCTCGCCACGATCTCCGCCGACGCCCGGGCCGAGGGCGTCTTCGCGGCCCGCGACGAGGGGGTCGTGGCCGGGCTCGGCGTCGCCGCGCTCGTCTTCCACCTGGTCCTCGGCGACGACGTCGAGGTCAGCGCGCGAGTGTCCGACGGCACCCGCGTCTCGCCGGGTGACGTCGTGATGCGGGTCTCGGGACCCACCCGCGGACTGCTCACCGCCGAGCGCACCGCCCTCAACTTCGCCAGCCACCTCTCCGGGATCGCCACGGCGACCTCGCACTGGGTCGCAGCCCTGGAGGGCACCAGGGCCAGGGTGCTCGACACCCGCAAGACGCTGCCCGGCTTCCGTGCGCTGCAGAAGTACGCCGTGCGTTGCGGCGGAGGGGTCAACCACCGCTTCAGCCTCGGCGACCTGGCCATGGTGAAGGACAACCACGTCGTGGCCGCCGGGGGAGTCGTGCCCGCGCTCGAGGCCGTGCGCGCGGCGTACCCGGAGGTTCCCGTCGAGGTGGAGGTCACCGACCTGGCCCAGCTGCGCGACCTGCTCGCCGCGGGCTGCACCCGGATCCTGCTCGACAACATGAGCGACGCGACGATGGCCGAGGCCGTGCGGATCACCGCCGATTCCGGGGTGGAGGCCACTCTGGAGGCCTCGGGCGGGCTCACCCTCGAGCGGGCATCGGCGGTGGCGCGCACCGGCGTGGACTTCATCTCGGTGGGGGCGCTGACGCACTCGGTCGTCGTCTTCGACCTCGGCTTCGACCTCCTCGAGGACTGAGGTCGGTGTCCCTGCTCGCGGTCGACGTCGGCAACGCGCACACGGTGCTCGGGATCGTCTCCGACGGAGACGTGGCGGCCCACTGGCGGGTCAGCACGGACGGGCGGCGCACCGCCGACGAGTGGGCGGTCCTGCTGCGCGGACTCGTCGGGCGACACTTCACCGGACCCGATCCGATATCCGGCATCGTGCTCTGCTCGACGGTGCCCGGGGTGACCCAGGCCGGGCGCGAGATGCTGGCGCGGCACTTCGCCGATCTCGAGTACCTGGTCGTCGAGCCGGGCGTGCGCACGGGTATTCCGGTGCTCACCGACAATCCTCGTGAGGTAGGCACCGACCGCATCGTCAATTCGTTGGCAGCAGCAACCATCTACGGTGGACCGGCGGTCGTCGTCGATTTCGGGGGTACCGCCACCACCTTCGACGTGATAAACGCTGCGGGCCAGTATGTCGGCGGTGCTATCGCACCTGGCATCGAGATCTCCCTCGAGGCGCTGGGGCGTCGTGGCGCCCAGCTGCGACAGGTGGAATTGATCCGTCCGCGCTCGGTGATCGCCAAGAACACGGTGGAGGCGTTGCAGTCAGGCCTCGTCTTCGGCGTGGCAGCGCAGGTCGAGGGCCTGGTGGAACGGATCGTCGAGGAGCTCGACGTGCCGCTCGACGATGTGTCGGTGATAGCGACCGGCTATTTATCCCCCCTGGTATTCGACGAATGTGACTGCTTTACCGAGCACGCTCCGTGGCTGACACTCCAGGGCTTGGAGATGGTATTCCGTCGGAATATCCGGGGATAAGCGTCGGGATATTTGGGGAATGGCGCGAGATCGGGCACACTGAGTCGTGCTCCTATTCACCACAAACTCAAAGACGAGGTAATCCCGTGGCACAGAAGGTAAACATTGTTCTGGTCGATGACATCGACGAGTCCGAGGCGACCGAGACCGTTGCGTTCGGTCTCGACGGCACGTCGTACGAGATCGACCTCAACGACGGACACGCCTCGAGCCTGCGTGAGGCCCTGGCCCCGTTCCTCGGCCACGCCCGCAAGGTGACGTCGGGCCGTCGCTCGGCCAAGAAGTCCAGTGGCGCCGCCGCGAGCGCCACCGGCGCCAGCGCGGCCGACGTGCGCGAGTGGGCCCGCGAGAACGGTCACTCCGTGCCGGACCGGGGCCGGATCCCGGCCGAGATCCGAGAGGCGTACGACGCCGTCCACTGATCCGCAGCAGCACCACCGACGCCGACCCGTCGCCGAGAGGCGGCGGGTCGGCGTCATGTTGCGGCGTCGTCCGACGCCGACCCGGTGGCCGGCTCGGCCACTGGACCTCGGGGCGGGCGTCGGGGCGGTGGTCAGGCTGCGGCGCGTCGTTGGTCCACCACGAGCGTGAGCAGGGCGACGACGGAGAGCAGCGCGACCGCGAGGGAGAACGCCACCCCGGCGGGCACGAGCCCCCAGCGCTGGGATGCCAGCCCGTCGCCGACGACGGGCAGCGAGATCGCGACGTAGGCCACGACGAAGAACGCCGAGGTCGTGCCCGCGCGCTGGGCCGGCTCCACCTTGGCGAGCACGGAGGCGAGGCCCTTGCTGAACGACAGGCCCTGACCGGTGCCTCCCAGCACCGCGGAGACCAGCATCAGGGGCAGCGAGTCGACGCCGATCGCGACCGCGAGGGTGGCGGTCCCAAGGGCCAGGAGGGCGCAGCCCAGATTGACGGCGGTGGCGAGCGGGACCTGTCGCGAGAGCAGCTGGGCGGCGACGGAGGCGAGGAAGAGCACCACCACGACCGAGACGGACAGGATCGCCCCCGCGTCGGGCACCGCCTCGAGCACGAAACGGGGCGAGACCGCGGTCATCAGGCCGAGCACGCTGAATCCCGCGAACCCCGCGATCGCCGCGCCGGCGAACGTCGTGCGCGCCTGGGCGGGGACCTCGGGCCGCGCCACCGAGAGCCGGGCGCCCGGGCGCACCACGACGGTCTCGGGCACTCGGAGCAGGAGCGCGCCGACGAGCACGGCCGCCGCGAGGTGGAGGGCGAAGCTGAGGTGCACCGGCCAGGGCCCGAGGGTGATCAGCACCGCGGCCACGAGCGGGCCGAGGCCGAGGCCGCCGATGTTGGCTGCCGTCGCGACCAGCGGTGCGCGCCGACGCCACCGTTCCGGCGCCGACTCGAGCACGGCCGCGGTCGCCGTACCGACATACATCCCGGCCGAGACACCGGACACCAGGCGACCGGCGAGCAGCACCCAGGTCGCGTCGGCGGCCAGGAAGACGACGTCGGAGGCAGCAGAGAGGGCCAGGCCCGCCAGCAGCATCGGGCGTCGCCCGATCGCGTCCGACCAGCGGCCCGTCAGGAGCAGGGCGGCGAGCACGCCCACGGCGTAGGTCGCGAAGATGACCGTCACCATGGTCAGCGAGAAGTCGAAGCGCGCCTGGTACTCGCCGTACAGCGGGGTCGGCAGGGTGGTGCCGATCATCGTCACCCCGAACGCGGCCACGACGACGGCGAACGCCGGACCCGGTTCCAGGCGACGGGAGGAGAGGCTCACCGCGGGGGAACCGGCGGGCAGGGTGGGCCATTCCCCGCGCCGAGGCTCGCCGGCGCACGGCGCCCGCCCGTCACACCTCCCGATGGACCCGCTGTTCGCTGATAGCGGACGCCGTTCCGTCTGTGACGGGAACGCGTAGGCTGGGAGCGGGGTTAGACCTCCCGTGCCCCTCTCTCCACCCCGGAGCGGACGGGACCCCAGTGACGCAGAGGAGTTGCGGATGTTCGAACGGTTCACTGACCGAGCTCGTCGGGTGGTCGTGCTTGCCCAAGAAGAGGCGCGCATGCTCTCCCACAACTACATCGGCACCGAGCACAACCTGCTCGGCCTGATCCACGAGGGTGAGGGCGTCGCCGCGAAGGCCCTCGAGAGCCTCGACATCTCTCTCGAGGCCGTCCGCGCCCAGGTCGAGGAGATCATCGGCCAGGGCCAGCAGGCCCCCAGCGGCCACATCCCCTTCACCCCGCGCGCCAAGAAGGTCCTCGAGCTCTCCCTGCGGGAGGCGCTGCAGCTCGGCCACTCCTACATCGGCACCGAGCACATCCTGCTCGGCCTGATCCGGGAGGGCGAGGGCGTCGCCGCCC
>NZZG01000189.1 GCA_002698575.1 Pimelobacter sp.
TGACCGACGAGCAACGGTGGGGGCTGCCGTTCCGACAGGGACTGTTCGAGGTGCCGGCCGGCGACTTCGGCGTGATCGCCGGTGCGTTGCGCGACGCCGCGGGCATGGACGACGCGTTCTCCGCCTCGGGGCGCACGGCGGAGCGCTGAGTCCGGTCGGGGGCTGACAGACTGGCCCGCCCCGTTCGTGAGACGACGACATCTCCCGTTCACCTCGATTCGACAGGTTCGCCCCCGTGCCCGACGCCGACCACGACGCCGCGACCGACCCGCTCCTCCGGGGCGCCTTCGCGCCGTCCCCCCGCACCCTCGTCGACATCTTCCGTGCGACCGCGGCCCAGGCGGCCGACGAGCCGGCCGTGGACGCCGGCACCGGGGTCCTGACCTACGCCGAGCTCGAGGAGGCTGCCGACGCCCTCGCGGCCCAGCTGGCCGAGCTCGGGGTCGGTCCAGGACACAAGGTCGGCGTCCGCGTCAGCTCCGGCACCACCGACCTCTACGTCGCCATCATCGGCATCCTGCTGGCCGGCGCCGCCTATGTTCCCGTCGACGCCGACGACCCCGACGAGCGGGCACGTGTCGTCTTCGAGGAGGCCGACGTGGCCGCCGTCGTCGGCGACGACCTCGCGATCGTCTCCCGACGCCCGGACGCCGTGCCTCGCGACCTCGAGGACCCGGCGCAGGACGACGACGCCTGGGTCATCTTCACCTCGGGCTCCACCGGCAAGCCCAAGGGCGTCGCGGTCAGTCATCGCTCGGCAGCGGCCTTCGTGGACGCCGAGTCCCGGATGTTCCTGCAGGAGGCCCCGCTGGGCGTGGGGGACCGGGTGATGGCCGGACTGTCGGTCGCCTTCGACGCCAGCTGCGAGGAGATGTGGCTGGCCTGGCGCTACGGCGGCTGCCTGGTGCCCGCGCCCCGCGCCCTGGTCCGCAGCGGCATCGACGTCGGTCTCTGGCTGGTCGCCAACGAGGTCACGGTCGTCTCCACGGTCCCGACCCTGGTCGCCCTGTGGCCGGCGGAGGCGCTCGACCGTGTGCGCCTGCTCATCATGGGCGGGGAGGCCTGTCCGCCGGAGCTGGCTGCGCGCCTGGTCGCCCCCGGCCGGGAGGTGTGGAACACCTACGGCCCCACGGAGGCCACCGTCGTCGCCTGCGGTGCCGAGCTGACCGGCCAGGGCGTGGTGCCCATCGGCCTGCCGCTCGACGGGTGGGACCTGGCCGTCGTCGACGCCGACGGGCTGCCCGTGCCGGTGGGTGCCACCGGTGAGCTGATCATCGGCGGTGTCGGCCTGGCCCGGTACCTCGACCCCGCCAAGGACGCGGAGAAGTACGCCGCGATGCCCACCCTCGGCTGGGAGCGTGCCTACCGGAGCGGAGACCTGGTGGTCAACGAGCCCGGTGGCCTGCTCTTCGGCGGGCGAGCCGACGACCAGGTCAAGCTGGGTGGCCGGCGCATCGAGCTGGGCGAGATCGACAGCGCGCTGCTCGGCCTGCCCGGGGTCAACGGTGCGGCGGCCGCGGTGCGCCGGACCAGTGCGGGCAACAGCCTGCTCGTCGGGTACGTCGCCGTCGACCCGACCTTCGACCAGACGACGTCCCTGGAGACGTTGCGCGAGCAGATGCCGGCGGCCCTGGTGCCGCGGCTCGCCGTGGTCGACACGCTGCCCACCCGGACCTCCGGCAAGGTCGACCGTGACGCCCTGCCCTGGCCGCTGCCGCACGGCTCCTCGCCGGTCGCCACGGACCTCGACGACGTCGAGACCTGGGTCGCCGAGCTGTGGCTCGACGTGCTCGGGGCCGGTGTGGAGACGCGTGATGCGGACTTCTTCGACCTCGGCGGCGGCAGCCTCACCGCGGCGCAGATGGTCTCGCGCCTGCGCGAGCGCTACCCGGACGTCGTGGTGGGGGACCTGTACGCCCATCCCACCCTCGGTGCCCTCGCCGCCCACCTCGACGCGATGACGACGGCCACCACGAGCGACCGCAGCAGCGTGCGGCCCACCCCGATCAAGACCCAGGCGGGACAGGTCGCCGCCACCGTCCTGGTCCGGTGCCTGGCCGCGCCCCGATGGCTCTTCTGGGTGGGCCTGGGCTGTCTGCTGCTCGGCGGGCTGGACTCCCTGGCGTGGCTGCCGGACGTCTCCGGCTGGCTGTTGCTCGTGCTCGGTGCGCTCTTCGTCAGCCCGCCCGGGCGGATGATCGTGGCGGCGGTGGCCGCACGTGCGTTGCTGCACCCGGTCACACCGGGGGACCACCCGCGCGGCGGAAAGACCCACCTGCGCCTGTGGTTGGCCACCCACGTGGCCGACGAGATCGGGGCGACCAACCTGGCGGGCGCCCCGCTGATCACCTGGTACGCCCGTCTGCTCGGGGCCAAGGTGGGCCGCAACGTGGACCTGCACTCGCTGCCGCCGGTGACCGGGATGCTCAGGCTCGGCAAGGGCGCCTCGATCGAGCCCGAGGTCGACCTCACCGGCTACTGGGTCGACGGCGACGTGCTGCACCTCGGCGAGATCAAGGTCGGGGCGCGTGCCCGGGTGGGGGCGCGCAGCATGCTCTGCCCGGGAGCCGTCGTGGGCGCCGATGCCGAGGTGGCGCCCGGATCGGCGGTCTTCGCCGACGTGCCGGCGGGGGAGTACTGGGCCGGATCGCCCGCGGTGCTGCGTGCCGACGATGCACGAGGCCCCTGGCAGGAGCGGCCGACCGGGTCACGCGCGTGGGTTGCGGCGTACGTCGCCACCGCGCTGGCGCTGTCCCTGCTTCCCGTCCTGTCCGTCGTCGTCGCCGTGCTGCCGCCGCTGCTGTGGGCGGATCGTCCCGGCGGGCCCGGTGACCTGGTCGGGCTGCTGGTGTGGGTGCCGGTGTCCACGGTGCTGGGGCTGGTGGTCCTCGCCGTGCTCGTCTGGGGGACCGTGCGCCTGGCCGGGCGGGCGATCAGCGCCGGGGTCCACCCCGTCCGCAGTCGCGCCGCGCTGGCGGTGTGGACCACCGTCCGCGTCCTCGACGAGGCGCGCACCTGGCTCTTCCCGCTCTACTCCTCGTCACTGACGCCGTGGTGGCTGCGTCGACTGGGGGCACGCATCGGCAAGGACGTGGAGGCCTCCACGGTGCTGATGGTCCCGTGCCTGACCCAGGTCAACGACGAGTCGTTCCTGGCCGACGACACGCTCATCGGCGGCTACGAGCTGGGCGGGGGATGGCTGCGCGTGGAGAAGGTGAAGATCGGGAAGCGGGCCTTCGTCGGCAACTCCGGCATGGCGGCGCCCGGGCGCAAGGTGCCCAAGGCGTCCCTGGTGGCCGTGCTGTCCGCGGCGCCGCGTCGCAAGAAGGCACGCTCGGGCGAGTCCTGGCTCGGCAGCCCGCCGGCTCCGCTGCGACGTACGGCGGATGCCGAGACCGACCACCGCACCTACCACCCGCCCACCCGGCTGCGCGTCCTGCGCGCGCTCGTCGAGCTGTGCCGATTGGTGCCGGTGATGGTCTCCTTCCTGCTGAGCTCGCTGGTGGTGCTGGCCGTGGTCGCCCTGCTCGACGGGCCGGGCGTCCTCGCCGCCGTGGTCCTCACCGGGCCGGTGCTGGTCGTCACCGGCCTCGCCGCCGCGGCGATCACCACCGCTGCCAAGTGGCTGCTCGTCGGGCGGATGCGGCCCGGCACCCACCCGCTGTGGAGCGGGTTCGTGTGGCGCAACGAGCTCGCCGACACCTTCGTCGAGGTCGTGGCCGCGCCGTGGTTCGCGCGGGCCGTGAGTGGCACCCCGGTCCTCAACGCGTGGTTCCGGCTGATGGGCGCACGCATCGGTCGTGGGGTGTGGATCGAGTCCTACTGGCTCCCGGAGGCCGACCTGGTCATCATCGGCGACGGGGCGACCGTCAACCAGGGCAGCGTCGTGCAGACCCATCTCTTCCACGACCGTCGTTTCGCCAAGGACGTCGTCGTGCTGCGCCGCGGCGCGACCCTGGGTCCCAACAGCGTCATCCTGCCTGCGGCGACGCTCGGGCGCCACGCTACGGTCGGACCCGTGTCGTTGGTGATGAGGGGCGAGTCGGTGCCCGACAAGACCACCTGGATCGGCAACCCGATCGGCCCCTGGGACGACCGGGTGGGCGCTTCGTGAAGCTGACCTCCAGCGCCTCGACGAACGGACTGCCCACGGCGGATCCCTACCTGCCCGGCCATGGTGACCCCTCGTGGGGTGCGCGGCACTACGACCTCGACCTGTCCTACGACCTGACCCGCAACCAGCTGCGCGGGCAGGCCGTCATCGAGGGAGAGGTGCTCGAGGCGACGCGACGCATCGTGGTGGACCTGTCCCGGCTCGACGTGTCCAAGGTGCTGCTCGACGGCAGGACCCCGGCCAAGTACGTCGTGCGCGGCAACCGCCTGGTCGTCACCGCCAGGACCGAGCTCGGCGCCGGCACCACGTTCACGCTGACGGTCAAGTACGCCGGCACGCCCAAGCCGCTCGTCGAGAAGCACCACGGCGACGCCGGGTGGGAGGAGCTCGAGGACGGTGTGATCGTCGCGGGGCAGCCGCACGGGGCACCGACGTGGTTCCCGTGCAACGACCGGCCGGACGACAAGGCGACGTACCGCATCGAGCTCGCGGCTCCCCACGGCTACACCGTCGTCGCCAACGGCCTGCTGACCAGACGCAGCCGCGGCGCCGGGGCGACGACCTGGATCTACGAGCAGCGCGAACCCATGGCGACCTACCTGGCCACCGTGCAGGTGGGCCGCTACGAGATCCGCGAGCTCGACGCCGACATCCCGCTCCTGGCCGCGGTGCCGGCGGAGCCGGGGGAGGGCTTCGAGGCCGCCTTCGGACGCAACCCGGAGATGCTCCGCTTCTTCGCCCGGCTCTTCGGCGACTACCCCTTCCCGGTCTACACCGTGGTGATCACCGACGACGACCTCGAGATCCCCCTGGAGTCCCAGAGCCTGTCGACCTTCGGTCGCAACTTCATGACCGACGACTGGGACTCCGTCCGCCTGGTGGCGCACGAGCTGTCGCACCAGTGGTTCGGCAACTCCGTGACCCTGCGGTGGTGGAAGGACATCTGGCTGCACGAGGGCTTCGCCTGCTACTGCGAGTGGTTGTGGTCGGAGGAGTCGGGTGGCGAGAGCGCCGACGACTGGGCGCGCCACCACCATGAGCGGTTGGCCGACCTGGACCAGGAGCTCGTGCTGGCCGACCCCGGGCCGGAGCTGATGTTCGATGACCGCGTCTACAAGCGCGGCGCCCTGACGCTGCACGCGCTGCGGCTGACCGTCGGCGACGAGGCGTTCTTCGCACTGGTGCGGTCGTGGGTGGACGAGCACTCCGGCGGGACCGTCACGACGTCCGACTTCGTCGCCCACGCGGTCCGCGAGACCGGTGCCGACCTGGCCGACCTGTTCGTGGCCTGGCTCGACAAGCCGGCCCTGCCCGACCTGCCTGACTGAGCGGTCCCTCAGACCGGCAGCGCGCGTCGGAGCAGGTCGGCCCGCAGCGTCTCGGCGTCGGTGAAGACGAGCGCGTCCATCCCGCACGCGGCCGCGGCCGCGACGTTGTCGGCGCGGTCGTCGACGAAGACCAGCTCCGTCAGCGGGTGACCGGTCCGGGTCGCCATCAGCTCGTAGATGGCCGGGTCGGGCTTGGCGAGACCCTCGACGCCCGAGACCACGACGTCCTCGAGCAACGTCAGGAAGTCGAACGTCGCCGGGGCGTGCGGGTACAGCTCGGCCGACCAGTTCGTCAACCCCCACTGCGGAACGCCGGCACGGTGCAACCGCCGGACGAGGTCGACGCTGCCGGGCACCTCGCCCAGCAGCGACCTCGCGAAGTGCGGCCGGTAGGAGCGGCCGTGCGCCGACCACTGGGGGTGCTCGGCATCCAGCCAGGCCTCGGCGTCCTCCCACGAGCCGCCGCTGTCGGGCCCGTGGTTCCAGGCCCGGAAGTCGAAGGCGTCCAGGAACTGCCGGGCCTCGTCCTCACCGACCCCCGCCGCGATCGCCGCGAGCGGGTCCCAGTCGATGAGGACGTTGCCGAGGTCCCAGACGACGCCCCGGGGTGCTAGGCCCAACGCTCGCTGGCCGGTACGAAGTCGAGGCGGCGGTCGCCGGTGTAGATCTGCTTCGGACGGGCGATCTTCTGCTCCTTGTCCTGCACCAGCTCCACCCACTGCGCCAGCCAGCCCGGCGTACGGCCGATGGCGAAGAGCACGGTGAACATCTCCGGCGGGAACTGGAAGGCCTCGTAGATGAGACCGGAGTAGAAGTCGACGTTGGGGTAGAGCTTGCGCTTGATGAAGTACTCGTCCTCGAGTGCGATCTTCTCCAGCTCCTTGGCGATCGCCAGGAGGGGGTTGACCCCGGTGACCTCGAAGACGTCGTCGCAGGCCTTCTTGATGATCGTCGCGCGCGGGTCGAAGTTCTTGTAGACCCGGTGCCCGAAGCCCATGAGCTTCTCGTTGCCGTTCTTGACACCCTCGATGAAGGCCGGGATGTTCTCCTTCGACCCGATGCGGCGCAGCATCTTCAGCACGGCCTCGTTGGCGCCACCGTGCAGGGGGCCGTAGAGGGCGCCGACACCGGCAGCGACGGCGGAGTAGGGATCGACCTGCGAGGAGCCGACCGAGCGCACCGCGTTGGTGGAGCAGTTCTGCTCGTGGTCGGCATGCAGGATGAAGAGGATGTCGAGGGCCTTGACCAGGCGCGGGTCCGCCTCGAACTTCGACTCGCTCATCTTGAAGAGCATCGACAGGAAGTTGGCGGTGTAGCTGAGGTCGTTGTCGGGGTAGACGTACGGCTTGCCCTGGGCGTGGCGGAAGGCCCAGGCGCCGAGCGTGGGCATCTTGGCGATCATCCGCACGACCTGGATGTGACGGTTGTCGGCGTCGGAGATCCGCCCCGCGTCGGGGTAGAACGTCGAGAGCGCCCCGACGGAGGCCATCAGGATGCCCATCGGGTGCGCGTCGTAGCGGAACCCCTGCATGAAGCTCTTCACGTTCTCGTGCACGAACGTGTGGTAGGTGATCTCGTGCACCCACGCCTCGTACTCCGCCTTGGTGGGCAGCGCGCCGTGGATGAGGAGATAGGCCACCTCCAGGAAGGTCGATCCCTCGGCGAGCTGCTCGATCGGGTAGCCGCGGTACTCCAGGATGCCCTTCTCGCCGTCGATGTAGGTGACGGAGGAGCGGCAGGAGGCGGTGTTGGTGAAACCGGGGTCATAGACGGCCAGGCCTGGCTCGTCGTCGTCGGTCCGGATCTTCCCGAGGTCGCCGGCCTTGATGGTGCCGTCGAGGATCGGGACGTCGTACTCCAGCCCGGTGCGGTTGTCGCGGACGGTGAGAGAGTCAGTCACACTGCCAACTTAGACGGCGCTCCTCGGCCGTGTGAACCCGGTGTCCCATCCATCAGGCACCCGGAGGGTCGGCGCGGGCGCTGCGTCGCGTTTTGACCCTGCTCACGACGGCGCCGTACCTTGGTACGTCGCGTCCCTGCCGCGGTCCGGTCGTCTTTCTCGACCGAGCCGCAGATCCGGACAGCCGCACCTCCGCCGGGACGGGGAGGAGCGGTGAAGCCGGGCCGTGTTCGTCAAGGACGCTGCACCACCAGCACGACCACGTGCGGACTCCTCCGTCGTGGACCTACGAACGAAGAAGAGCATCTCCATGCGCACTTACGCACCCAAGCCCGGTGACATCGAGCGTTCCTGGCTCGTCATCGACGCCGAGGACATCGTCCTGGGCCGTCTGGCCGTCGCGACCGCAGGTCTCCTGCGCGGCAAGCACAAGGCGATCTTCGCCCCGAACACCGACACCGGTGACTTCGTGGTGATCGTCAACGCCGAGAAGGTCGCCCTGTCGGGCAACAAGGCCACCACCAAGCTGTCCTACCGCCACTCCGGCTACCCAGGTGGTCTCTCGGCCACCCCCATCGGCGAGATCCTCGAGAAGGACGCCCGCAAGGCGATCGAGACCGCGGTCTGGGGCATGCTGCCGAAGAACAAGCTCGGACGTCAGATCATCAAGAAGCTCAAGGTCTACTCCGGCCCGAACCACCCGCACGAGGCCCAGAAGGCCGTGCCCTACGTGATCACCCAGGTCGCGCAGTAGTCCCCGGAAAGCGCCTGACCCCCGACTTGTTCCGCACAGCGTCACCAGACTTGAAGAAGAGGAATCACCGTGGCTGAGACCACCGGCACCACCGAGAGCACCGAGGTCGAGGAGACCTTCGAGACCAACGAGCAGGGCGTCGCCTACAGCTCCGAGAGCGCCCCGTCGGCCGACGCCCCCGAGCGTCCCGCGACGATCGCCCCGGCGCAGGCCACCGGCCGCCGCAAGGAGGCCGTCGCCCGCGTCCGGATCGTCCCCGGCACCGGCGTCTGGACGGTCAACGGCCGCCAGCTCGACAACTACTTCCCCAACAAGCTGCACCAGCAGGTGGTCAACGAGCCCTTCGCTGCCCTGCAGCTCGAGGGTCGCTTCGACGTCATCGCGCGCATCCACGGCGGTGGCATCACCGGCCAGGCCGGCGCCCTGCGTCTCGGTGTGGCCCGCTGCCTCAACGAGATCGACCTCGAGACCAACCGCCCCACGCTGAAGAAGGCCGGGCTGCTGACGCGCGACGCCCGCGTCATCGAGCGCAAGAAGGCCGGTCTCAAGAAGGCCCGTAAGGCGCCTCAGTTCTCCAAGCGGTAATCGCTTCATGCCGAAGGTCTTCGGCACCGACGGGGTCCGGGGTCTGGCCAACGGTCGTCTGACCGCTGAGCTGGCCCTGGACCTCGGCGTTGCTGCTGCCCGGGTGCTGGTCGGCCACGGCGAGTTCAGCGGACGTCGTCCGCTCGCCGTGGTGGGCCGCGACACCCGGATCTCGGGGCAGTTCCTCGAGCACGCCGTCGTCGCCGGACTCACCTCGGCCGGCGTCGACGTGCTGCGACTGCGGGTCCTGCCCACCCCGGGGGTGGCCTACTTCACCGACCTGCTCGGTGCCGATCTCGGGGTGGTGATCAGCGCCTCGCACAACGCGATGCCCGACAACGGCATCAAGTTCCTCGCCCACGGCGGGGTCAAGCTCGACGATGCCCTGGAGGCCGAGATCGAGGCGTGCCTCGGTGAGGAGTGGGACCGCCCGGTCGGCGCCGACGTGGGCCGGGTGATGCCGCACGACGGCACCGTGGCCCAGTACGCCGCCTACCTGGTCAGCACGCTCGACGGCTCGCGGGACCGACCGTTGACGGGTCTCACCGTGGTCCTCGACTGCGCCCACGGCGCGGCGAGCGAGGTCGGACCTCGCGCCCTGCGCGACGCCGGCGCCAAGGTGATCACCATCGGTGCCGAGCCCGACGGGCTCAACATCAACGACGGGTGTGGCTCCACGCACCTCGAGCCGCTCCAGGCAGCGGTGCTCGCCCACGGGGCGGATGCCGGCTTCGCGGTCGACGGCGACGCCGACCGGTGCCTGGCCGTCGACCACACGGGCACGGTCGTCGACGGCGACCAGATCATGGTGGTCCTCGCGCTGGCGCTGCACCAGTCGGGCCACCTGACCCACGACACCCTCGTGGCGACTGTGATGAGCAACCTCGGACTCGTGCAGGCGCTGAGCGGCGCCGGCGTCGAGGTGCTGCAGACGGCCGTCGGTGACCGTTACGTCCTCGAGGCGATGCGTTCGGGGGGGTACTCCCTCGGTGGTGAGCAGTCCGGTCACGTGATCATGCGCGAGCACGCCACGACCGGTGACGGCGTCCTGACCGCNCTGCACGTGCTGCAGCGGATGAAGTCGTCGGGCCGNAGCCTGNCCGACCTCGCCGGAGCGATGACCCGGCTCCCACAGGTGCTCGTCAACGTGCCCGACGTCGACAAGTCCCGNGCCGAGTCCGACCCGGTCCTCGCCGACGCGGTCGCCGCCGAGGCGGCGCTGCTGAGCGACACCGGGCGCGTCCTGCTGCGCCCCTCGGGCACCGAGGACCTGGTGCGGGTGATGGTCGAGGCTCCGACCCAGGAGACGGCCGAGGTCGTCGCGCACCGCCTGGCCGACGTGGTCAAGGCGCAGCTGACCCACTGATCGTCCGGCCCCTGTGGAGCACCGCTGGGCGGTCCGCGAAGCCTTGAGCAACGCTTGAGGTCTGCTTGCACCCCAGCGGAGACGCCGTTCCTAGGCTCGGGGGCGTTGCGGGCCTCGCCCGCGACGTCGCGCGGTCGGGAGGGCCGCGAACGCGCACGCAGTTCTGATCTCGACCGTCTGGACGGCGGCTCATCGGGTACAGGACAGACGTCGCGGACGACGACGACACGACAGGGGGAGGACTTCAGTGGGGATCACGGGCGCCCAGCGCACCTCGCGCGGCAGCCGCCGAGGGCTGGCGAGCGCCCTGGCGCTGGTGCTGCTGCTCCTCGCGCTCGTACCGGCGCCGGCCGCTCACGCGGCTGACAAGGGCCGAGTGCGCGGCGAGATCATCGCCTCCGGGGGTGGCACCGTCACGGTGAAGCTGTTGTGGTTCGACAACACGTGGGGCTACCTCGGTGCACGGAAGTTCCGCGGTGGCGCCTACTCGTTGTCCCTGGCCCCCGGCACCTACTACCTGCAGGCGGTCGACCAGGCGCCGGCCTACGACGTCACGAAGAACCGTCCCAGCACCGTCAAGGTCACCGTCCGCTCCGGGAAGACCACCGTCAAGAGCATCAAGATGCGCCGCGGCGCCTCCATCGGGGGCACGGTGAAGGCCGGCGGCACGGTGGCGCGCAAGGCGCGCGTGGTGGCAGCCAACACCGATGAGCAGTCCTTCGAGACGACGGCCGACAAGAAGGGCAACTTCGCCCTCGGCGGCTTGCCGCCCGGCAAGTACTCGGTCTTCACCTACGACCGCAAGGCGAGCTGGGTCGGCAAGTCCGTCTACCTGCCGAAGGTCAAGGGCAAGAAGTTCACGCCGGTCTCGATCGCCCTCACCCAGAAGGCCGGCGGTCTGCTCGTCGATCTGTACGCCGGCAAGAAGGCGCTGCCGGGCACCGCCTTCGTCACCGCGGTCAGCCGCAGGACCGGACAGTTCTGGACGGCCAAGTCGCGACGGGGCTCGGTGACCTTCGAGGGCCTCTACCCCGGCGCCTACGACCTGCAGGTCCCGGGGTCGGGCAACTACCTGCCGGCCCGGCTCACGGTGAAGGCCACGGTGAAGCCCGGTCGCGTCGCCTTCGGCAGTGCGCGGCTCACCAAGCGGGGTGCCTGGGTGACCGGCACGGTCGTCGACGAGAACAACCCCGCAGAGCCCTTGGCGGGCGCGGCGGTGAGGCTGCTGGACTCGGGCGGCAACCAGGTGGCCGCCGACACCGCCGACAGCTCTGGTCGGTTCACCCTGGACGGGCAGCTGCTGACCCAGAAGGGGATGACCGTCGTGGCAGGGCCGGGACCCAACTCGCCGTACCTCGGCCAGGACCTGAGCTACTGCAAGTACGACACCACGAAGGTCCGCAACGTGAAGGTCACCACCGGCAAGCGCACCTCCTTGGGCACCGTCGCCCTGCCCCATCTCCCGAACGAGCAGCAGGACGGCCTGCAGTGCTGGACCGTCACTGACGTAGTGCCCTGAGAGGCCCCCGATGACCGACGACACCACCGTCTCGCGCCCCGACCTCGAGGGGCCCTACGTGCGGCTCCCCGACGCCACCTTGAGCTCGTACGCCGACCAGTACCTCGACGAGGTCGCCGCGATCCCCGAGCACCGGGCCACCGTCGGGTGCGTCATCCCGGCCTACAACGAGGCCGAGACGATCGCCGGGGTCCTGGACTCCCTGCTGATGCAGACCCGGTTGCCCGACGTCATCCACGTCATCATCAACAACACCAGCGACGACTCCGTGGAGGTGGCCTCGCACTACGCCGGACCCCACGAGCGCCGCGGGCCGAACGGCGTGGAGAACACCGTCATCTACGTGCACGACATCGGCAAGAACCCCGACAAGAAGGTCGGCGCCCTCAACTACGGTTACTCCCTGGTCGAGCACATGGACTTCGTGCTCGGTGTCGACGGCGACACCACCCCGGAGCCCGACGCCGTCGAGGCGTTGGTCGACGAGATCTCCAGCGACGACCGCATCGGCGGCATCTCGGCCATCTACTCGATCGACGACAGCGCCCTGGACGGGCCGATGGCGAAGTTCCTCATCGCCGGGCAGCGCGCCCAGTTCTCGGCGTTCAACATGCAGAACCTGCTCAAGGGCCGCAACATGGCGGTGCTCGGCGGTCAGTTCTCGATCTTCTCCACGCGCGCCCTGCGCGACGTGCTGCGCGACAGCCACCAGCGCACGCCGTGGGTCAAGGACAGCGAGGTCGAGGACTCCCTGCTGTCGCTGCAGATCAAGAGTGCCGGCTACCTCACGAAGATCAGCGCGACCGCCCGCGCCCACGTCGGCGGCATGACGACGCTGCGCAGCCTGGACGCCCAGCAGGTCAAGTGGAACTTCGGGGCGATCGACCTGATGTGGCCCGGTCAGCGCGGCGACACCCGGGGGCAACCGTTCCACCCGAACCTGCGCCTGCGCTGGTTCGAGCACATGTCGATGGTCATCAACATGGTCACCCGGCTGATGTTCCTGATGCTGCTGCTGGGGTCGTTGTCCATCGATGCCTTCGTCTTCCAGCTCTGGTGGGCGATCCCGCCGGTCATCGCGATCCTGCTCAACTTCCGCGTCGCCCGCTCGATGGCGTTCGTCAATCGTCGCGACTACCTGTTCGCGCTGACCCTGGTGCCCGCCGAGATCTACATGTGGACCCGGATGGGGCACTTCGTGCGCGCCTGGCTCAAGTTCTTCAGCCACCAGCAGACCGACAACTGGGCGGCGCAGGCGAAGGCCGAGCGCGGCAAGGGCTCCTCGTGGCTCTACCCCTACCTGACACTGCTCGTCTTCCTCGCCGCCAGCGCCGCCATCTGGTTGCAGCTGCCGGTCGACATCCGCTCGGACGTCCTGGCCGTCGGCTGGCCTATCCTCGGCATCGTGACCGTGCTCCAGACCGCCTGGATGTTCATCAAGGCCAGCAAGCGCTACCGGGGGTTCAAGGCATGAGCAGCCCCCGTGTCCCTCGCCGGCTGGCGTGGGTCCTGGCCGTGGTCCTGGCGGCGTCCTCGTGCTCGGTGCTCGGCTCCGACACCGAGGACACCCCGGTGGAGGCCCCGACCTCCGCGGCGGTCGAGGAGGCGCTGGTGGACTCCCAGTTCACCCGCGACGGGACCTTCCAGTCGCACCTCGACGTCAAGGGCGCCAAGGGCATCGACATGGTGCTCACCCTCTACCCGACGAAGTCCACGCCGCGGACCAACGAGTGGTACCCCAAGGGCCTGAAGTACTTCTCCTTCACCTTCCAGGCCTACGACCTGTCGCAGAAGCTCCGCGACCCGTTCGAGACCAAGCGGCTGGTCTACCTCAAGCGGATGAAGGTCACCTCCGACACCGTCACCGTCGACGGCGGCAAGACCAAGCACCCGTACAAGCTCGACGTCGAGGCTGCCAAGGCCACCTTCGACCCCGAGCCAGTGCAGACGGCCCGCGGAATGCTGATCACCTCGCCCAAGGGTGCCTTCGAGCTGCGCAACCAGCCCATCAAGGCGATGTCGCTCGACACCCGGGGCGTCATCCTCACCTTCAAGGCGTCGATCGCGGTGCAGGCGGAGGCCGGCGGCTCGAAGTACCTCGAGCGCACGATCACGCAGCAGGTCCCGATCCGGATCTTCGAGTCCGACGAGGAGACGCAGGTGGCCGAGATCCCGATCAACGCGAACTGACCTGCTCCTCGGGGTGTTGTTGGTGACCGGGCGGTCGACCCCTCTACGTGGTTGGTGTGGCGCCCGCGCGCTTGGTCGACCGGGTCTCGCCGTCAAGGATCTCGCTGCGCTCGACCGCTGCGCGGCGGCCTGCGGCCGTCCTTGACCGCGAGCCTCTCCCGGTCGACGGACGGCGCGCTCAACGGCGAGGGCTCCGCCCACGCCGCCGCATGCGCGGGCGCCACACCCGTACCTTCAGTCACATCGCCTCGTCGAGTGGGCACGAACGACATGGTTGCGGCCGGTTTTCGTGTCGTTCCCGCCCAATCC
>NZZG01000190.1 GCA_002698575.1 Pimelobacter sp.
CCGGGTTGGATCGCCGCCGGCGAGCTCGCCGAGCCGGTGCGCGGCATGCAGGAGGCCGGCGCCACCGCCGTGCTCGTGGAGTACGACGGGGTCGTGATCGGTGCCGTCGCCGTCCGCGACGACCTGCGACCCGAAGCCGCCGAGGTCGTCGCCCGCCTCCGCGCCGACGGCTACCAGGTCGCCATGCTCACCGGTGACAACGAGCGCACCGCGACCGCCCTGGCTGCCCAGGCTGGGATCAGCGACGTCCATGCCGACCTCCGCCCCGAGGACAAGGCGGCCATCATCCACCGGCTCCGGGAGCAGCGACCCACCGCCATGGTCGGCGACGGCGTCAACGACGCCCCCGCACTGGCCACCGCCGACGTCGGGATCGCGATGGGCGCCATGGGCAGTGACGTGGCGATCGAGACCGCCGACGTCGCCCTCATGGGCGAGGACCTGCGCCACCTCCCCCACAGCCTGAACCACGCTCGCCGCGCCAGGTCGATCATGCTGCAGAACGTTGGCCTCTCGCTCGGCCTGATCACCATCCTCATCCCGCTGGCTGCGTTCGGCGTGCTCGGGCTCGCGGCCGTGGTCCTGGTTCACGAGGTCGCTGAGATCTTCGTGATCGGCAACGGCGTGCGTGCGGGTCGGGTTCGCCCGCTTGCGGCGGCACCTGCTGGTGCGTCTGCGGCCACCGCTGTTCCAGCGAAAGCCGGGGCACGGTGAGCCGCGGTCCCGCCAGCGCCGCCACTCGAAACCGAACCCGACGCGCTTCAGTGATTGCAACGGCCGTGACGGCCGCCGCGATCGACCTGGGAGCGAAAGCTGCCTCAGAATCGCGACTCGCGGACTCGACGGTCGACCTCGGACTGATCCAGCTCCGGCTTGCGTACAACAGCGGCGTGGCATTCTCCGTCGGCAACCGACTTCCCTCGTGGGTGATCGTGGCCGTGACCGGGACGCTTGCCCTTGCGTTGGTCGCGTACGCCTGGCACAGGGCGCCGCGCGCCGGGTGGGTGGAGCGGATCGCTGGAGGCGCCGTCATCGGCGGAGCCGTGGCCAACCTGGTCGACCGTGCCGGCGACGGCGTCGTCACCGACTACCTGCACACCGGCTGGTGGCCCACCTTCAACCTCGCAGACACCTTCATTGTTGTCGGCTTCATGGTGATCGCCCTGCTGCAGGCCCGTCCCGAGAGCAAGGGCGACCAGGCTACGGACGCGGTGCCGTACGTCCGACCCGCTGCCAGCACGGACACCACCACAGACACCAAGCACCCGTAGCCAGCGGCGCCGACGACAGTCGACACCGCCGAGACGAAGGAGACATGCGCGTTGATCACTTCCGCGTTGCAGGCGATCGGCCTGTTCCTGGTCACCAACATCGACGACATCATCGTCCTGTCCCTGTTCTTCGCACGCGGAGCAGGCCAACGCGGCACCACCACCAAGATCGTGGTCGGGCAGTACCTCGGGTTCGGCGCCATCCTCCTGGCCTCGGTCGCGGTGACGTTCGGGGCCGGGCTGTTCCTCCCCGACGACGCCATCCCCTACTTCGGTCTGATCCCCCTGGCGCTCGGGCTGTGGGCCGCCTGGCAGGTGTGGCGCAACGGGGACGACGATGACGACAGCGTCGCCGACAGACCGATCAGCGCTCTGACCGTGGCCGCCGTGACCTTCGCCAACGGCGGGGACAACATCGGGGTCTACGTGCCGGTGTTCCTCACGGTCGGCACGGCAGCCGTCGTGGCCTACTGCGTCGTATTCCTCGCCCTCGTACTGGTCCTCGTCCTCGCCGCCAAGTTCGTCGCGACCCGCAAGCCGATCGCCGAGGTTCTGGAGCGCTGGGAGCACGTGCTCTTCCCGCTCGTCCTCATCCTGCTCGGCCTCGTCATCCTGATCGAAGGCGGCGCGTTCGGCCTCTGAGCACACGGGCCCTGTGCGCGACGTCGCTTTCCCGAAGAGGAACGTCGACCGCCTCAGACCAGGCACCGGCAGCCCAGCATGTCCAGAACTCCGCATCCTCAACGGCGATCATGTCGCGGACGGCAGGTCCGTCCCGGCCGCCTCCTTCGCTGGGATAAGTCGGGGGACCAGCCGGATGTAGACGAGCATCCCCACCAACTCGACCAGGGTCTGGGTGACCACGATCGCCGGTGTCACAGCGTATGCCGCAGGTAGAGCGAGCGCGAGAGGAAGCACGACGAGCGAGTTGCGCGTCGCCCCCGTGAAGACCAGGGCACGCGCCCGTCCCACGTCCAGGCGCGCGACTCTCGCGGCCGCTACTCCCACTACCGCCATCACCACCAAAAAGGCCGCGTAGACGGGCACCGCCGTCGCGACGTCGTTGAATCGGCCCCTGAGCTTGGGCACCTGGCTGCCCACGACCACGAACAGCGTGGCGGCCATGACTGAATCGCCCCGGGTTTCGTGGAGGCCTGGTCGCGGTTGTGCGAGGGTTCCTTGAAGAAGCCCGCAGGACTCGCTGCCTACCCATTCCGGGGGTTCACGCCCGCTTTCACACGACGGAAACGCATCCAGGCCGCCCGAGTCCTTCGGTGCGCTCAGCATCGACCGGGCCCGGCCGTGATGTCTGGCTCGCNGNTGAACCCNTGGCGTCGACGCGTACCGAGTCCGACGTGTTGGCCGCACTGTCNGAGCNGCCGAGGATCGTNNTCACCCGGNGCCAGCTCATCNACCACGTCNGGGNACCCGCGTGGCTGGGCGATGNNGCCTGCTCGACGTTCGCATCGGGNGTCTACNACANGGACCGCANGGGCTTCGCGAAAGCGCTCAGACCGACCTATCTACNCCGCCNCGGACGNGGCCGCCGCGCANNCCGAGTNCGACACCTTNCGTGACTCGGTCTGGGNCANGAAGNANCCCCACGCGGTCGNGACCNGGCAAGCNGCGTGGGAANGGATCATCCCNCACCTGGCGTTCCCGCGCGGGCTCCGGCGGGGACTCGACAGCCGGCGNCTGGGATNGACCCTCCCACCACTGCGCGTCGGCCGCCGNNGCGCCCACGTGCCAGATGNANNTCAGACCGAGANGACNCTCCAGAGNNCGCCGGCTCCGATGCCGAGCGCGAGACTGAGACCNGCGGTCACCACCGCCGTCGTCGCCGACCAGGCCGCAGGGATGAACGCTCCTGGCNGGGTTCGCGCGGGGGGTTCCCCTCGGCCGTAGACGGGTGCGATCCACCGAAGGTAGTAGAAGAGACTGACCACGGTGTTGACGAACACCAGCACGGCCAGCCAGGCAAGCCCGCCGTCCCAGGCGGCGGCGGTGGTGGTGAGCTTNCCNGCGAAGACGACGGTCGGCGGGGTGCCGACGAGGCCGAGCAGCGCCACCACGAGGGATGCGCCAAGCCACGGCCGGGCTCGGCCCATGCCGCGGTAGGAGTCCAGGTCGCGCCGGTCAGGAAAGGCAGTCGTCACCGCGAATGCCGCGAGGTTAGTGACGGTGTAGCCGGCGAGGTAGAGCAGCAGGGAGGGCAGGGCGAGGTCGCTGCGCCCGGCGACCGCGACCGGCACGAGCAGGTAGCCGACCTGGCTGACCGTGGACCAGCCGAGCAGGCGCCGGGGATCGGTCTGCCAGTAGGCGGCGAGGTTGCCGAGCGTCATGCTGGCGACCGCGAGGACGGCGACCAGCAGCGGCCAGGCGAGGGTGTCGGGGAGCATGGCGATGAGCCGGTAGGCCGCGATCATCGCGCCGATCTTGGGCACGGTGGTGAGGAAGGCCGCCACCGCCCCGCCCGCACCCTCGGCGGCATCGGGGACCCAGAAGTGCCCCGGGACGCCGCCGGCCTTGAACATCAGTCCACCCAGCACCGCCACGACGCCCGCCGCGACCACGCCCNGCGGCGCCNCAGCAAGTCGGTCGGTGAGNTCNGCGTACGACGTGGTCGCGGAGACNCCGTAGAGCAGCGTGACCCCGANCAGCAGNAGGATGCCGAACAGNGCACCCANCAGGTAGGTCTTCATCGCNGCCTCGGCTCCGCGGGGCGTGCGCGCGATGCCGATCAAGCCGTAGAGCGGGATGCTCGCGAGCAGGAACCCGACCACTACGACGAGCAGGTCGTCGGCGCCGGCGAGGACGAGCGTGCCGGTCGTCGAGAACAAGAAGAGTGCGTAGGTCTCGCTCTCCCGTGGCGAGCCAGCGATCTCGTCGGAGGCCAGCGCGAGGACGATCAGCGTCCCGAGCGCGGCGACGATCCGCGCCACTCCGGTGGCGGTGTCGACGGTGAAGGTGCCCTCCATCGCCGGCTGGGCCGGGCCGGGGAGGTCGACCGCGGCCAGGATGCCGGCGGCGACCAGCGCGACCGCGGCGATGACGCGGGTGACCCACTGGCGGGTCCGCGGGAGGAAGGACCCGCTGACCAGGACCGCGAGCCCGCCGAGGAACAGCACGATCTCCGGCAGCAGCAGGAGCGGCCGCATGGCCATGTCGGAGCCCACGGGCCTACCTTCCGACGAGCTCGACGGCGACCTCGGCCGCGGGCTCGATCACGGCGAGCAGTGGNCGGGGGAACACTCCGATGAGCAGGGAGANCACNAGCAGCGGGCCGACCGACCAGACCTCGGCGGCGCGCAGGTCGGTGAAGCCGACCGAGCGGCCGCGGGTCTCGCCGGTGAAGATCCGNTGCAGCGCTCGGAGGAACAGCGCCGCGGTGAGGAGGATNCCNACGAGCGCGANGGCCGTGACGGGGGCGGCGGCGATGCTGCCGGTGAAGATCTGGAACTCCGCGATGAAGCCGGACAGCCCGGGAAGGCCCAGGGAGGCGAAGGCACCGACGGCGAAGAACGCGGCGAACCGGGGCGCCGGTCCGGCCAGGCCGCCGTAGGAGTCCATGTCATAGGTCGGTGCCCGGTCCTGGAGAACCCCGGCGAGGAGGAACAGCGCACCGGTGATCAGGCCGTGGCTGACCATCTGTGTGACGGCACCGGTGACCGCGACGGACCGGGCCTGCGCGGTGTCGTCGGCGACGAGCCCTGCGGCGCCGACGGCGAGGACGATGTAGCCCATGTGGTTCACCGACGTGTAGGCGACCATCCGCTTGAAGTTCGTCTGGGCCAGGGCCACCAGGGCGCCGTACACGACNGAGACGATGCCGACGACGATGATCNCCCNCGCCCAGTCCCGCCACGCCTCGGGCAGCATCGGCATCGCGATCCGCACGAANCCGTAGGTGCCCATCTTCAGCAGCACGCCCGCCAGGACCGCCGAGCCGATCGCCGGCGCGTCGGTGTGGGCCGGGGGCAGCCAGGTGTGGAACGGCACGGTCGGGGTCTTCACCGCCAGTCCGANCAGGATNGCGGNCAGCACCAGNCCACCGGCNAGCGACGACCCGGCGAGCGGGGTCTGCTCGGCCAGCTCGACCATGTCGAAGGTGTGCGGGTCGGCGGCGATGTAGAGGCCGATGAACCCGACGAGCAAGGCAAGGGAGCCCAGGAAGGTGTAGAGGAAGAACTTCATCGCCGACCGGGCGGCGTTGCCGTGCCCCCAGCCGGCTATCACGAAGTACATGCCGACGATCGAGAGGTCGAAGAAGACGAAGAAGAGGATCAGGTCGGCGGCGACGAACAGGCCCATGCTGACGCTCTGCAGGAAGAGGAAAAGCGCAGCCTGGAGACGCGGCCGGTCGGTCTCGCGCAGCGCAAAGATCGCGCAGGCCAGGAAGATCACCGCTGTCATCGCGATCAGCGGCAGGGACAACCCGTCGACTCCGAGGTGGTAGCTGCTGTTCACGCCGGGGATCCACTCGGCCTGCTCCTCAAAGGCGAGTCGTCCGGCCGTGGGCGTCTCGTAGCACAGCCACGCCGCGACCACGAGGGCGAGGTCGGCGGCTGCGACCGCGACCCAACCCCACCGTGCGGCCGTGTCGCCGAGCCGCGGAAGCGCGAGCAGGGCCAGAGCGGCAGCCAGGGGCAGGAAGACGATCAGACTGAGCACGTTCACCTCACCGTGACAAGGAGCAGGACGCCGATCGCGAGCACCGCGACGGCCTGGATGTAGTACTGGTGCAGCTGGCCGGTCTGCGGACGACGTGCGAGCCGGCCGAGGCGGCGCAGCTGCGCAGCGAGCCCCTCGACCGCCCCATCGAACCACCGGTCGTCGTCCCGTGCCGCGCGAGCCGCGGTCCACAGCGACGCCCGGGACGTTGTCTCGACCGCCCCGTCGAGCACCCGGTCGTCGAAGGTCGCTGCCCGACGCGCCAGACCGAGCGCGGCCGCGGCGGACCCGGCCACGCCCCGGTCCAGGACGCGGTCGTCGAAACGCGCCAGCGCCTCTGCCAGCGCGAGGGTCGGGCGTACGACGAGGGCCTGTGTTGCGCGCTCGAGGCCCAGCCAGGCCAGGGCCCAGCCCGGCTCCGGCACCGGACGCCACCACACGAGCGCCAGCACCCCCAGTGCGACCACGACCGACGCGGCCATCTCCAGCGGCGTCGGGTGGAGCGGCTCCTCGCCGAGAGCGCGGGCGACCGTGTCGCCGAACGGCGGCAGCGCGAGCACGCCGAGGACCACTGCGCCGAGAGCGAGGGCGACCAGCGGCGTCTGCTCCAGCATGCCGACGTGGCGGGTGCCCCGCTGCTCCTCGTCGAGGTGTGCCTCGACCTGGGCGTGTTCCCGCTCGGGCAGCTGTCGCCACAGGATCACCAGGATCTTGCCGGCGTAGGCCGCCGAGAGCGCGGCCGCGGCGAGGCCGACGGCGTAGAGCCACGGTGACTCTGCCAGGGCCGCGGCGAGGACCGCGTCCTTGGTCGCCCACAGCGCCAGCGGGGCGACGCCCGCGAGGGACAGCGCACCCGCGGTGGCGGCCCAGCCGACCAGCCGCCACCTCCGAGCCACGCCGCGCAGGCCGGCGAGCTGCTTGGTGCCGAGCGCGGTGAGCCAGGCCCCGGCGGCGAGGAAGAGCAGCGCCTTGGTCGAGGCGTGTGCGACGAGGTGTGCCGCTCCCCCGCTCACCGAGGCCAGCCCGGCGCCCATCACCACGAACCCGAGCTGGGCGGACGTGGAGGCGGCGAGGAGCTGTTTGAGGTCCTGCTGTGCCACGGCGACGGCGCCGAGCAGCAGCGCCGTGAGTGCGCCCACCCAGGCAGCAGCCGGCGCGGCCCAGCTCGTCGAGGCCAACAGTGGCTCGGGGCGCAGCAGCAGGTAGCCACCCATGGCGACCATGGCGGCGGAGTGCAACAGTGCACTGACCGGGCTCGGTCCCTCCATCGCGCGCGACAGCCAGAACGAGAACGGGAGCTGGGCCGCCTTGCCGAGAGCCGCGACCAGGACACCCGCCGCGACCACGTGGCGCCACCCCTCGCTGGCTGCGGGCAGGTCGGCCAGTGACAGGCCGGCTCCACCGGCGAGCGCTGCCCCGGCCGCGACGTACAGCCCGACGTCCGCCGTGCGCGTGGTCACGAACGCCGTGGTGCCGGCGGAGACCCGGTGGTCGTCGCGCCACCAGAATCCGATCAGCGCGAAGGACGTGGCGCCCATCACCTCCCAGGCGAACAGCAGCGCAGGCAGCGTCTCGGCAGTCGCGGTCAGGAGCGCGGCGGAGGCGAAGAGCAGCATGAGTCCGTGGAACCGGGCCTGTGACTCGCGGATCTCGCCGGCTGAGAACACCAGCACGAGCAGGCTCACGACCGCGACCGTCGGTGCGACCAGCGCGGACAGGGCGTCCACCCCGAGGGCGAGGTCGCTGCCGGCCATGAACGGCACTGACACCCTCGGACGTTCGAGGGCGACGACCACCGACAGTGCGGCTGTGGTGAAGGCCGTGGCCAGCGACACGGCGGCCGCCGCCCGCTCGAGTCGCGTGAGGGCGAGCCCGCCGCCCACCACGGCGGGGAGCAGTACGAGCAGCCAGAGTGCGGTCTCGGCCATGGACCCGGTCACCCCGACAGGTCCGTGGCCATGTCGGTCATGTCGGCACCACGCTCACGATGCAGCAGCGTGGCGACCGCGAAGCCCATCGCCATCTCAACCGTCATCGCGGCGATGATCACCATGAGGAGGACCTGCCCGGTCGGGTCGGGCGCGAGGAACCACCAGACGCCGGCAGCGGCGAGGATGACAGCGTTGATCATGAGTTCCAGGCCCATCATCACCATCACCACGACCTGCTGGGAGATCGCGCCGTACAGCCCTACGCTGAAGATCGCCGCGGCGATGAGCAGGGTCGCCTCCAGGGTCATCGACCGACACCTCCCGGCTGAGGATCGTCTGCGGGGCGCTGCTTCAGGTCATCGCCGAACCGGTTGTAGCGGGTGCGGGGCGCGGCCAGCACGACGCCAGCCACGATCGTGGCGACCATCACCGGACTGATCACGGCCATCACCAGCATCTTCGGGCCCATCAACGCCTCCCCCAGCGCCATCGTGACGTCCGGCGGTGGGCTGCCCCGGCGGGTGGGCCAGTCGACCATCAGGATGCCTGTCGCGAGCGCCAGGAACGTGGTCAGGGCGACGGCGATGGCGGTCTTGTTGCTGTGCACCATGCTCATCGGCATCAGCGCGGGGTTCATCCCCATGAACATGACCATGTAGACGGCCATGATGGCCATCTCCATGACCATCATCAGGATCGTCACCACGCCGACGTAGTTCTGCTGCAGGAA
>NZZG01000191.1 GCA_002698575.1 Pimelobacter sp.
ATGCTGCCGGCGCTCAGCCCCACCCAGACCGTCCGGCTCAACGACGGGACCAGGTCGGCCAGCCCGGACTCCCGCATCCAGTGGCACAGGTTGGTGACGCCGCCAGAGGTGAGGAGGAGCTTCACGGTGCCTCCTGGCACGGGTGGGGGTGAGGGCTCAGCGAAGCTGCAGCGAGCCCGAGAGGTCGGGCTCCCACGGCAGGCCGGCGTCGGCGGTGATCTGCTCGTCCAGCAGCCCCGCCACGTCCGCGGGCCACGGGGCGGTCAGCCGGGAGCCCATGTCGATGTGGAGGAAGATCTCCTCCATCACGAAGCTGACGCGCCGGTGCGTGTCGTCGAGGAGGTAGACCAGCGCGTGCGCCGCCCGCTCGGCCCGGCCGATCAACCGCACGCGGGTCGACATCATGTCGCCGGTGCGCAGCTCGGAGAGGTAGACGAGGTGGTGCTCGGCCGAGAAGCAGCTGTGCCCCTGCGCCGGCCAGTTGTGCGGGATCCCGAGCGGGACCAGCGACTCGTCGAGGCCCTCGCTGGCGATGCCGGTGTAGTGCCGGACGTTCAGGTGGCCGTTGATGTCCTCGAACGGTGCCGGGACCGGCTGGACGGCGTACGCCGGCAGGTCGACGAGCTGGTCGTAGGTGGGGTGTGGAGTGCTCACAGGGCGCGACCCTAGCGTGGGAGCGCCGTACGAAACCTCCAGGTGACCTTCGTTCACTACCGTGAGACTCGTGACGGCGTACTCCCAGACGGTGGCGGGCCACACCTATGCCTTCGACCACCTGGTCGAGGTCCTGGCCAAGGCCTCGCCGAGGCGCAGCGGTGACGAGCTCGCCGGGTGTGCCGCCCAGACCGACGCCGAGCGCGCTGCCGCGCAGTGGGTGCTGGCCGACGTGGAGCTGACCGAGATCCTCGAGACCCCCGTGATCGCCTACGAGGACGACGAGGTCACCCGCCTGATCCTCGACCGTCACGACGCCGACGCGTTCGCGCCGATCAGCCACCTGAGCGTCGGCGGGCTGCGCGACCACCTCCTCGACGTCGCCTCCACCCCGGACTCGGCCGCGAGGCTGACCGCGCTCGCGCCGGGGCTGACGCCCGAGATGGTGGCGGCGGTGAGCAAGCTGATGGGCAACGGCGACCTGATCGCCGTGGCCCGGGCGACCGAGGTCGTCACGGCGTTCCGCTCGACCATCGGCCAGCGGGGCCGGCTCGCCACCCGCCTCCAGCCCAACCACCCCACCGACGACGCCCGCGGCGTGGCCGCCGCCGTGCTCGACGGTCTCCTGCTCGGCTGCGGCGACGCGGTCATCGGCATCAACCCCGCCACCGACTCCACGCACGCGGCCGGTGAGCTGCTGCGGCTGCTCGACGACGTCCGGACGCGCTACGACATCCCGACCCAGTCCTGCGTGCTCAACCACGTCACCTCCTCCATCGAGCTGATCGAGCAGGGCGCCCCGGTCGACCTCGTCTTCCAGTCCGTCGCCGGCACCGAGGCCGCCAACCGCGGCTTCGGCATCGACCTCGCCGTCCTGGGCGAGGCCCGGGAGGCGGCGCTCTCCCTGGGTCGCGGGACGGTCGGCGACAACGTCATGTACTTCGAGACCGGCCAGGGCTCGGCGCTCTCGGCCGACGCGCACCGCGGCGTCGGTGGTCGACCCGTCGATCAGCAGACCCTCGAGACCCGGGGGTACGCCGTGGCGCGTGCCTTCGACCCGCTGCTGGTCAACACCGTCGTGGGCTTCATCGGCCCGGAGTACCTCGCCGACGGCAAGCAGATCATCCGCGCCGGTCTCGAGGACCACGCCTGCGGCAAGCTGCTCGGCCTGCCGATGGGTGTCGACGTCTGCTACACCAACCACGCCGAGGCCGATGCCGACGACATGGAGACGCTGCTCACCGTGCTGGGCGCCGGTGGCCTCGGGTTCGTGATCACCGTGCCCGGGAGCGACGACGTCATGCTGGGCTACCAGAGCCTGGCCTTCCACGACGTCCTCTCCCTGCGCCACATCCTCGGTCTGCGTGCCGCACCCGAGTTCGAGCAGTGGCTCGACCGGGTCGGGCTCCTCGACGACCTCGGCAGGGTCGCCGCCGTCGCCGCGGGCGAGACCCGCCTCGCCGCTCTGGTGGCGCCATGAGCGGCGGCTCGGCCACCCCCGCGCTCGACTTCTGGGAGCCCTTGCGCTCGGCCACCCAGGCCCGGATCGGGCTCGGCCGAGCAGGCGACGCGCTGACCACCCGTGACCGGCTCGCGCTGCGCTCGGCCCACGCCGTGGCTCGCGATGCCGTGCACCTGCCGTGGGACCTCGACGCGCTGGAGCGGGGGGTCGCCGCCCTCGACCTCGCCGTGGCCCACGTCCGCAGTCGGGCCGACGACCGTGCGACGTACCTGCGCCGTCCCGACCTCGGGCGGGAGCCCGCGTCGCTGGCCGACGTCCCGGGAGCCGACGAGGGCACCTACGACGTCGCGATCGTCCTGGCCGATGGGCTCTCGGCGGCCGCCCACGACCACCACGCCGTCCCCCTCGTCCAGGCCGTCGTAGGGCGGACCCGCGCGGCGGACCTCTCCCTGGCGCCGGTGGTGCTGGCCACCCAGGCCCGGGTCGGTCTGGGCGACCCGGTGGGGGCCCACCTGGGGGCGACCACGGTCATCGTCGTGGTGGGGGAGAGGCCCGGGCTCTCCGTCGCGGACAGCCTCGGCGCCTACCTCACCCACCTGCCCCGACCCGGTCGCCGGGACTCCGAGCGCAACTGTGTCTCCAACATCCGTGAGCCCCACGGGCTGGACTACGACCGGGCCGCCGAGATCCTGCTCGGCCTGGTCGTCGGCGCCCGTCGGCTCGGGGAGAGCGGGGTGCGGCTCAAGGACCGCTCCGTCGCACCACCACCCGAGCTGGGGTGAGGGCCCGAATCCGCTTGTGAGTGAGCGCTCACTCACGTAGGTTGTGCCGGTGAGTCCCCGCGCCCCGGCCATGTCGCCGACCGATCGCCGCGACGCGCTGGTCACCGTGACCCTGCAGCTGCTTCGTCGCCACGGCCGCGACGTCACCACGCGTCAGATCGCCGAGGCGGCCGGTGTCGCGGAGGGCACCATCTTCCGGGTCGTCGACTCCAAGGACGAGCTGGTGGACGCCGCGATCGCCCGCGCCTTCGAGCCCGGCGACCTGGTGGCGCGGATCGAGGAGATCGACCCGTCGCTGCCGCTGCGCGACCGCCTGGTGCTGCTCGCCTCGATCTTCCAGCAGCGCTTCCAGGCCACCTTCTCCCTGATGCAACGGGTCGGCCTGGTCCGTCCGCCCGACCACCTGCACGACAGTGAGGCCGCCGTCGCGTGGCGCGCCCGGCTGGAGCAGCTGGTCACCGGGGTCGTGGCGGCCGACGCCGAGCGGCTCGCCTGTCCTGTCGCCCACTTCGTCCACGTCTTCCGGCTGCTCTGCTTCGCCGGCAGCCACCAGCACATCGCCGACGGCCACCTGCTGACCCCCGACCAGATCGTCGACACGGTGCTCACCGGTCACCTGCTCGCGACGGAAAGAGACTGACCCATGCTCCTGCGCCTCCTGCGCGAGCGGCTCCAGCCGTACCGCCACCTCCTGGCCGCCGTCGTCGGGCTCCAGCTCGTCAGCGTCCTGGCGATGCTCTACCTCCCCAGCCTCAACGCCCGGATCATCGACGACGGCATCGCGCGGGGCGACACCGACACGATCCTGCGCCTGGGAGCGATCATGCTGGTCGTCTCCGTCGCCCAGATCATCGCCTCCGTGGCCGCAGCCTGGTACGGCGCGCGTGCGGCGATGTCGTTCGGTCGCGACGTGCGCCGCGACATCTTCCAGCGGGTCGGCACCTTCTCGGCCCGCGAGCTGCAGCGCTTCGGGGCGCCGTCGCTGATCACCCGCGGCACCAACGACGTCACCCAGGTGCAGATGCTGGTGCTGATGGCCTGCCTGATCGCGGCCTCCTCTCCGATCATGATGGTCGGCGGCGTGATCATGGCGCTGCGCGAGGACGTCGGGCTGGGTTGGATCCTGGCCGTGGTGGTGCCCGCCCTGTTCGTCTCGGTCGGCTTCGTGGTCTCGAGGATGATCCCGAACTTCCGCCTGATGCAGGGGCGTATCGACGAGGTCAACCGGGTCCTGCGCGAGCAGATCACCGGGATCCGCGTGGTGCGGGCGTTCGTCCGCGAGCCGCACGAGGCGGAGCGCTTCGCCCGGGCCAACGGCGACCTCACCGACGTCGCCGTACGCGCCGGACGGTGGATGGCACTGATGTTCCCGCTGGTGATGATCGTGGTCAACGTCGCCAGCGTCGGGGTGATCTGGTTCGGCGGGCAGCGCGTCGACGACGGGCAGATGGAGGTCGGGGCGCTGACGGCGTTCCTGTCCTACCTGATGCAGATCCTGATGTCGGTGATGATGGCGACCTTCATGCTGATGCAGGTGCCGCGCTCGGCGGTGTGCGCCGACCGGATCGCCGAGGTGCTCGACACCGACTCCTCCGTGGTGCCCGCCTCCCACCCGGTCGCCCCCGACCCGGCGCTGCGCGGCCACCTCGACCTCGAGCAGGTCACCGTGACCTACCCCGGCGCCGACGCGCCCGTGCTCTGCGACGTCGACCTGTCCGCCCGGCCGGGTCGGACACTGGCGGTGATCGGCTCGACCGGCGCGGGCAAGACCACCCTGGTCAACCTCGTCCCGCGCCTCTTCGACGCCTCCTCCGGCGTGGTGCGCGTGTCCGGGGTTTCGGTGCGCGACCTCGAGCCGTCGGTGCTGTGGGACCAGATCGGGCTCGTGCCCCAGAAGGCCTACCTGTTCTCCGGCACGGTCCGCTCCAACCTCGAGCACGGCAAGGGCGACGCCACCGAGGCCGAGATGTGGGCAGCCCTGGACGTCGCGCAGGCGCGCGACTTCGTGGAGGCGCTGCCCGAGGGCCTCGACGCGCCGGTGGCGCAGGGCGGCACGAACTTCTCCGGTGGTCAGCGCCAGCGGCTGGCGATCGCACGAGCGGTGGTCCGGGAGCCGGCGATCTACCTCTTCGACGACTCCTTCTCCGCCCTCGACCTCGCCACCGACGCACGGCTGCGGGCCGCCCTCGAGCCCGTGACCCGCGACGCGACGGTCGTGGTGGTCGCCCAGCGGGTCTCCACGATCCGCGACGCCGACGAGATCCTCGTGCTCGAGGACGGGCGGGTGGTCGGGCGCGGCACTCACGACGAGCTGCTGACCGGCTGCACGACGTACGCCGAGATCGTCGACTCGCAGCACACCGTCGAGGAGGTCTCCCGATGAGTCCCGAGAGCGACCGGCCGCGCCAGGGCGGCCAGGGCGGCCAGGGCGATCAGGGCGACCAGGGCATGCAGGCGCCGACCCCGACCCCGACCCCGACCTCGACGCCGACGTCGGGGCCGGCGTCGAAGGGGAAGGCGCTGGCGGCCACCGAGCGCATCGAGGCTCCGGTCGCCGGGCCGGGGCGCGGCCCGATGGGCGGCGGCATGGTGGGGCAGAAGGCGATGGACTTCGGTCCGTCGGCCAGGCGGATGGTCGCCCGGATGCGCCCCGACCGCGCCGCGGCGCTGCTGGTCGTCGCCCTCACCGTCGGGTCGGTGCTCCTGATGTCGATCGGGCCCCGGATCCTCGGGCATGCCACCGACCTGGTCTTCTCGGGGTTCATCGGTCGCCAGTTCCCGGCCGGGACCCCCGACAGCGACCTGCCGGACGCCGTACAGGGACAGGACGTCGTCCCCGGGCAGGGCGTCGACTTCGGGGCCGTCGGCGAGGTCCTGCTGTGGGTGCTGGCGATCTACGTGGCCGCCTCCGTGCTGAGCTGGGGCGCCGGGTACATCCTCAACAGCGTCGTGCAGCGCACCGTCTACCGGATGCGGCAGGACGTCGAGGTCAAGATCAACCGTCTGCCGCTGGGCTACTTCGACCGCTCGCCACGCGGCGAGCTGCTGAGCCGGGTCACCAACGACATCGACAACATCAGCACGACGCTGCAGCAGACGATGAGCCAGCTGCTGACGTCGCTGATGACGGTGGTCGCGGTGCTCGCGATGATGCTGTGGATCTCACCGCTGCTGGCGCTCGTGGCCCTGGTCAGCGTGCCGGTCTCGTTGGCTGCGACCCGGGCGATCATGAAGCGCTCTCAGGGCCAGTTCGTCCAGCAGTGGCGACGCACCGGCCAGCTCAACGCGCACATCGAGGAGTCCTTCTCCGGGCACTCGCTGGTCAAGGTGTTCGGCCGCCAGGGCGAGGTGGAGCGGGTCTTCGCCGAGCAGAACGACGAGCTCTACGAGGTGAGCTTCAAGGCGCAGTTCGTCTCCGGCCTGATCATGCCGACGATGATGTTCATCGGGAACCTCAACTACGTCGTGGTCGCCGTCGTCGGGGCGCTGCGGGTGACCAGCGGCGCCCTGACGATCGGTGAGGTGCAGGCCTTCGTGCAGTACACCCGCCAGTTCACCCAGCCCCTGACCACGGTGGCGTCGATGGCGAACCTGCTGCAGTCGGGGGTGGCCTCGGCGGAGCGGGTCTTCGAGCTGCTCGACGCCGACGAGGAGCCCGTCGAGGGCGCCGTCGCCGCCGCGGAGGTGACCCGCGGGGAGGTGGCCTTCGAGCACGTCGCCTTCTCCTACGACGAGGACCGCCCGTTGATCAGCGATCTCTCGCTCGTGGCTCGGCCGGGTCAGACGGTCGCGATCGTCGGGCCGACCGGAGCCGGCAAGACCACCCTGGTCAACCTGGTGATGCGCTTCTACGACCTCGACGCCGGTCGGATCACCCTCGACGGCGTCGACGTCCAGACGATGCCCCGCTCGGCGCTGCGCGGCCAGATCGGGATGGTCCTGCAGGACACCTGGCTCTTCGCCGGCACCATCCGCGACAACATCGCCTACGGCCGACCCGGGGCCAGCGACGAGGAGGTCCTCGAGGCCGCGCAGGCGACCTTCGTCGACCGCTTCGTGCACTCGCTGCCGGACGGCTACGACACGATCGTCGACGAGGAGGGCTCCAACCTGTCGGCGGGCGAGCGCCAGCTCATCACGATCGCACGCGCCTTCCTCACCGACCCGGCGCTGCTGATCCTCGACGAGGCGACCAGCTCGGTCGACACCCGTACCGAGCTGCTCGTGCAGCACGCCATGGCCGCCCTGCGCACCGACCGGACGTCGTTCGTCATCGCCCACCGGCTCTCGACGATCCGCGACGCCGACCTGATCCTGGTCATGGAGGACGGCTCGATCGTGGAGCAGGGCACCCACGACGAGCTGGTGGCCTCCGGCGGGGCGTACTCGCGGCTCTACCGGGCGCAGTTCGTCGGTGCGGTCGTGTGATGTCGCAGCTGCACCATCGTGCGGTCGCGGCAGGGTTCCGGCCCTGGCCGTGCCGTATCTCCACAGTGGTGGAGCAGCGACGTCCCACCTACCTCCCGTGCCGCCCCGCGCCGCCGGCGAACCGCGCCGCNCCGCCGAGGGTCTCGCCCGAGCCGATCGTCTCCAGNCCACGNGNGAACTCGTTGCGCATCGCCTCGTCCTCCGACAGGTCCCACTGTTCCAGCGCCGAGAGCCGGTCGTTGCGCAGGCACTGCTGTGGCAGCGCCGCCAGGTCGTAGGCCAGCGCCACCGCGGTGGCCAGCGCCTCGCCCGGTGCGGTGACCCGGTTGGCCAGTCCGATCCGCTCGGCCTCGACGCCATCGATGCCGCGCCCGGTGAGGATCAGGTCCATCGCTCGGCTGTGCCCGATCAGGCGGGGGAGGCGGATCGTGCCGAGGTCGATCAGGGGTACGCCGAAGCGGCGGCAGTAGACCCCGAGGGTGGCATCGGAGGCGACGACCCGGAGGTCCGCCCACAGGGCCAGCTCGAGCCCACCGGCGACCGCCGGGCCCTCGATCGCGGCGATCACGGGCGTGGAGGTGCGCAGCCTGGTCGGCCCCATCGGGCCGCGGCCGGTGTCGGTGGGCTCGTCCGGGGCGTCGAGCCGGTCGCCCTCGGCCAGGGCCTTCAGGTCGGCTCCGGCGCAGAACACCCCTCCGGCGCCGGTCAGCACGATGACCGCGACGGCGTCGTCGGCATCGGCGGCCTCGATCTCCCCGGCCAGGAGCGCGGCAGTCGCGGAGTCCACGGCGTTGCGTCGTCCGGGCCGGTCGATGGTGACCACCGCCACGGCTCGATCAGAACCGACGTACGACGTGTTGACCGGCGGCTGGGCGGGCGGCTGGGCGGGCGGAGAGGAGGTGCTCATGGGCCTCACGGTAAATCCCTTGTCGCGCTGGGACCTCGGATCTACGCTGGTGGGACACGGAAAGGAGGTGGTCCTGACAATGCATTCTTCCAGGACGAGTGAGGTGGCTGCGCACTAGCAGCCCGGCATCACGGAGGGGGGATCCCCTCCGAGGCTGCTGGTCAATCCCACGCAGTCACCCGACCCGCAGGCGCCCCGGACTCACGTCCCCGGGGGCGGCTCTAGATCCCACTGGATCAGGAGCCACGCCTGCGGGTTGTCCCTTTTTCGGTGCCGACGCCGGGTGTCCGGGCGGGCAGAAGACCGGGGCCGAGGCCCACGTCACAGCCAGAATGGTTGCAGAAGGCAACCAGTCGGGAATATGGTTGCACTCGTCAACCTTCTAGGCAGCATGAGAGAAGCACCCGTGAGCACCCAGGCACCCGCGACCGCAGCAGGCAGTCCCGCCCCGACCGACGCCGCCCCGACCCCGATGACCCACCGGGAGATCCTCGAGGCCCTCAGTGGCCTCCTGCTCGCGATGTTCGTCGCGATGCTGTCGAGCACCGTGGTCACCAACGCCCTGCCCCGCATCGTCACCGACCTCAACGGCTCCCAGTCCGGCTACACCTGGGTGGTCGTGTCCACTCTCCTGGCGATGACCGCGACCACCCCGATCTGGGGCAAGCTCGCCGACCTGTTCAGCAAGAAGATGCTCGTGCAGTCGGCCCTGGTGATCTACACGATCGGGTCCCTGATCTCGGCCTTCGCGCCCAGCATGGGCGTGCTCATCGGCGGTCGCGTCGTCCAGGGCCTGGGCGTCGGTGGTCTCACCGCCCTCGTCCAGGTGGTGATCGCCTCGATGGTCTCCCCGCGCGAGCGAGGCCGTTACTCCGGCTACATCGGCGCGGTCTTCGCGACCGCCACGGTGAGCGGCCCCCTGATCGGTGGCCTGGTCGTCGACAGCCCGCTCGGCTGGCGTGGCTGCTTCTTCGTCGGCCTCCCCTTCGCGGTCCTCGCCTTCTACGTTCTGCAGCGTCGGCTGCACCTGCCCGTCGTGCGCCGTGAGGTCTCGATCGACTACCTGGGCGCCACGCTGATCGTCGGCGGCGTCAGCAGCCTGCTGATCTGGGTCTCCCTGGCGGGCTCGTCCTTCGCCTGGGCCTCGGCCACCACCGCCGTGCTCCTCACCCTCGGCGTGGCGCTCATCGCCGCCGCCCTGTACGTCGAGAGCCGGGTCGCGCTCGACCCGGTCATCCCGCTGCGCCTCTTCAAGGACCGCACCACCGCCCTGGCCACGCTGGCCTCGGTGATGGTCGGAGTCGCGATGTTCGGTGCGACGGTCTACCTCAGCCAGTACTTCCAGCTCGCCCGCGGGATGAGCCCCACCGAGGCGGGTCTGATGTCCATCGCGATGGTGGGTGGGCTGCTCGTCTCCAGCATCGTCAGCGGCCGGGTCATCAGCAGCACCGGGATCTGGAAGCGGTGGCTGGTCGGTGGGCTCGTCCTCGTCGTGGTCGGGCTGTCGCTGCTCAGCACGATCGACGCGGACACCCCCCTGGTGCTGGTGGGCGTCTTCATGGCCCTGGTCGGCATCGGTCTCGGCTCGACGATGCAGAACCTCGTCCTGGCAGTCCAGAACAACACCAGCGCCCAGGACATGGGCGCCGCCAGCTCCGTCGTGGCGTTCTTCCGCTCGCTCGGCGGCTCGGTCGGCGTCTCGGTGCTCGGTGCGGTGCTCTCCACCCAGGTCGCCGGCACGGTCCGGACGGGCCTGGCCGACATGGGCGTGACCGACACGGGCCACGAGAGCTCCTCGATCCCGGACCTGGCCGCCCTCCCGGCGCCGATCCGCGACCTCTACGAGCACGCTTTCGGCACCGCTGTGGGACACATCTTCCTCGTGGCCGTACCCTTTGCGATCCTTGCCCTTGTCTGTGTGCTCTTCATCAAGGAGGTCCCGTTGCGTACGACGTTGTCCGACGCCGCCGAGCCGCTGGGACCGAAGAGCCCCGAGGCCTCGGCAGCCGGGCCGATCGAGGCCCACGCCGGTGGCGCGACCGTCCCGGTCCCCGCCGCCCGGCAGTCGCCCGCGGGGAACGCGTGAGCCCGGTGATCCCCGAGTGACCAGGGCCGAGTCCTTGCGCACGCTCGAGCACGAGGTGGGGGTGCTGATGCGGCGGGTCCGTCGCGTCATCGGCGTCCGCGCCCAGATGGTGCACCCCGACCTGCAGCCCGCCTCCTACCTGATCCTGTCCTCGGTGGCCGAGAGCGGTCCGGTGCGCGCCTCGGCGCTGGTCGAGCTCTTCGACACCGACAAGGGGGCGATCAGCCGCCAGGTCGGCCACCTGCTGGAGCTCGGGCTGCTCGACAAGGAGCCCGACCCCGGCGACGCCCGTGCCTGGTTGATCTCGGTCACGCCGCAGGCGCGTCAACGGCTGGCCGACGTCGTCGAGCAGCGGCAGCGGCTGCTCGACGAGGGCCTGGTGGAGTGGGACGACGCCAAGCTCGCGGCGTTCGTCGAGGAGCTGGGTCGTTACAACGAGGCGCTGAACGCCGCCAACGACCTCTCGGTCCAGTGACCCGTACGCGGGGTCACTGACCGGTCAGCCACACCGCGGTGCAGGCGGGCAGCTCGCCGTCCACCGGACCACTGGCCACCACCACGTCCCCGGGCGGCAGCGGCAGGGCGCTCTCGCCGCAGTTGAGCAGCACCCGCAGCCCGGCCCGGGTGATCGTGAGCAGGTCACCGTCCACGTCGACGCGCACCGACTCGGCGGTGGTCGCGGGCAACCCACGTCTGGCCGCGAGCGCACGCCGGTAGAACTCCAGCGTCGAGCCGTCGTCCCCGGTCTGGGCCTGCGCGGTGAGCGAGGCCCAGTCGGCGGGTTGCGGGATCCACGGCTGGCCCTCGCCGGGTCCGAAGCCGTACGGCGCGCCCGTCCCCGACCACGGGATCGGGACGCGGCAGCCGTCGCGGCCCACCTCGCCCGTGGCCCCCCGGTGACGCAGCCACGAGGGGTCCTGGCGGTCCTCGGGGGCGACGTCGACCTGTTCGAGCCCGAGCTCCTCGCCCTGGTAGAGGTACGACGAGCCCGGCAGCGCCAGCATCGTCAGGGTCGCGGCGCGGGCCCGTGCGAGACCGGCCGGGCCGCCGCCGTACCGCGTGGTGTGACGGATGACGTCGTGGTTGCTCAGCACCCACGTGGGGCTGGCCCCGACGTCGGCGAGCGCCTCGAAGGTCCCGGTGACGACGTCGGCGAAGGCCTGCGCCGACCAGTCGGCGAGCAGCCAGGAGAAGTTGAAGGCCTGGCTCATCTCGTCGGGGCGCACGAACTTGGCCATCGATGCCGGGGTCTGGGTCCAGGCCTCCGCGACGTTCATCCGCTCGCCCGGGTAGGAGGCCAGCACCTCGTGCCAGCGCCGGTAGACGTCGTGGACCTCGGGCTGGTCCCACATGGGCTCGTCGCGCAGGGTGCGCGCGACCATCGACTCCTTCGGCTCACTGGTCGCGGGGTCCTCGTCGAGGACCTGGTCGCGCAGGCTCGCCTCCTTGTAGAGGCCGTGGGCCACGTCGACCCGGAAGCCGTCGACGTCGCGGTCGAGCCAGAAGCGCAGCACGTCGGCGAACATGTCGCCGACCTCGGGGTTGCGCCAGTCGAGGTCGGGCTGAGTGGTGTCGAAGAGGTGGAGGTACCACTGGCCGTCCGCGACGCGGGTCCACGCCGGCCCGCCGAAGACCGACTGCCAGTTGTTGGGCGGCTCGGACCCCGGGGCGTCGGCGGGTCCGCGGCCGTCGCGGAAGAGGTAGCGGGCCCGCTCGGGGCTCCCGGGGCCGGCGGCCAGGGCCGCCCGGAACCACGCGTGCTCGTCGGAGGTGTGGTTGGGCACCAGGTCGACGATCACCCTCAGGTCCAGGTCGTGCGCGGTGGCCACGAGGGTGTCGGCGTCGGCGAGGGTGCCGAAGAGCGGATCGATGTCGCGGTAGTCCGCGACGTCGTAGCCGTGGTCGTGCTGCGGTGAGGTGTAGAACGGCGTGATCCACACCGCGTCCACGCCGAGGTCACGCAGGTAGGGCAGCCGCGAGGTGATCCCGGGCAGGTCGCCGACGCCGTCGACGCCGCGGGTGCCGGAGTCGGCGAAGCTGCGGACGTAGATCTGGTAGATGACCGCGTCGCGCCACCAGGGGGCCTCGCCGGAGCGCGGCTCGTCACGGGCCGTCACGAGAAGTCCGCAGGGTCGACCGCGAACCACACGTGCTCGGCCGTACCCAGCACGCGGCCGGCGGCGTCGTACAGCGTCGAGGCCGTCCACGTACGCCGGCCCTCGGAGCCGCGGGCACCTCCGACGAGCACGTGGGTCTCCCCGATGCTCGGCAGGTCACGGATCTCGGCGGTCATCGAGCCGAGCACCATCAGCCGCTGGGTGAGGTCGCCGGCCCAGCCACCGACGCAGTCGAGCGCCGCCCAGGTGACCTCCAGCGTCGCGGTGCTGTCGCCGAGGCTGGGGTCCGGGGTCCAGGTGGAGGCGACGCGGACGCGACCCTCGGAGTCGTCGTCCACGCGACCGGGGAAGATCCGCAGGCCGTCGTGGGCCTCACGCGCCGTGCCGCAGGAGAAGCAGGTCGGGAAGGGGTGGAAGTCCAGCCCGGCGAAGGTCGACTCCGCGGCCCGCGCCTGGCCGGCGGTGATCGCCTCGACCGCCGTGACCGACTCGTCGGCCGACATCGCGGCCGCCACGACGATGTCGCCGTCGGTCGCCGTGGCGCTGTCGCCGTCGAGGGCGACGGCCAGGTCGGTGTCGAGGGGAGGGGGCTTGCGCAGGGTGACGCGCACCGGCCCCGGGGCGAGGTAGGCGGCCAGGGCCCCGGCGGTCCAACCTCCGTTGCCCGAGGTGGCCGGTCGGCAGAAGCGGCGCGGGATGGTCAGGGGCGGCGTCACGTCGGGCACGCGCCCAACGCTGTCACGCCGGGGACCCGCCGGTCCACACTCCGCCCGGGTCAGTCGTTGGGCCAGTTGCTGGGCCAGTTGCTGGGCCAGTCGCTGGTGGTCAGTCACGGATGGACTGCCAGCGGTCCAGGGCCTCCTGGCGCTCGGCCTTGTGGTCGACCACGGCGGCGGGGTAGCCGACGAGGTCCCGCTCGTCGTCCCCGGGCTCGTGGGGGTCCGGCACCCGGTCGGGGTCGGCCAGCTCCTCGACCCACTGGCGGATGTAGCCGCCCGGCGGGTCGAACCTGCGGCCCTGGCTGGTCGGGTTGAAGACCCGGAAGTACGGCGCGGCGTCGGTGCCGCTGCCCGCCGTCCACTGCCAGCCGTGCTGGTTGGAGGCCAGGTCGCCGTCGACCAGCCAGCGCATGAAGTGCCGGGCTCCGTGCTGCCACTCGAGGTGGAGGTCCTTGACGAGGAAGCTCGCCACGATCATCCGCACCCGGTTGTGCATCCACCCGGTGGCCCGCAGCTGACGCATCCCCGCGTCGACGATCGGGAAGCCGGTGCGGCCGCGCTGCCAGGCCTGCAGGTGGCTGTCGGGGGAGTCGGGGTCGGCGTACGGCATCCGGGCGTACTCGGCGCGCAGGTACTCGCGCGCGCTCTCGGGGCGGTGGTGCAGCACGTCGGCGTAGAACTCCCGCCAGGCCAGCTCCTTGCGGTAGGTCCGCGAGCCCTGGGAGCGCAGCGGGGCCAGGTCGGCGAGCATCGTGCGGGGGTGGATCTCGCCCCACTTGAGGTGCGGCGACATCCGCGAGGTGCCGTCGACCCCCATCTTGTCCCGGTCGTCGTCGTAGTCCTCGATCCGGTCGAGGAACTCCTGCCAGCGCTGGTGCGCGGCTGCCTCCCCGGCCTCGGGGAGGGTGAGGCCGTCGGGGAGGTCGGGGTCGGGGAGGTCGACGGTCTCCTTGAGGTGACGCCAGTCGGGGTCCTTCGGCGGGCCGACCGGGTCGCGCCACCCGTGCTCGGCCCACGCCTTGGAGAAGGGCGTGTAGACCTTGTACGGCGAGCCGCTGCCGTTGGTGATCCGCCCCGGCGCCACGGCGTACGGCGAGCCCGTGCGCACCACGGAGATCCCCGCGTCGTCGAGGGCGTCGGCGACCTGCTGGTCGCGCTGGGCGCCGTAGGGGCCGTAGTCGGCGGCGAGGTGGACGCTCTCGGCGCCGACCTCGCCGGCGGCCTCCACCACGCGGCGCACGGGGTCGCCGTGCACGACGCTCAGCGGCACGTCGCGCCGCAGGGATCGCAGGCTGGCGGCGAGGTAGGCCTGGCGCGGGCGCCCCGCCGGCCCCCACAGGGCGGGGTCGAGCACGAAGAGGGGCAGCGTGGGGCCGTCCTCGAGAGCGCGCAGCAGGGCCGGGTTGTCGCCGGCGCGCAGGTCGCGCCGGAACCACATCACGGACGTCACGCGTCAGCACTCTGCCAGCAGGGCACTGCGAGTGGACCACCCCGAGGGCGGATGGGTAAGAATGACCCCGTGAGCGACCTCATCGACACCACCGAGATGTATCTCCGGACCATCTACGAGCTCGTCGAGGAGGGAATCGTCCCGCTGCGGGCCCGGATCGCCGAGCGTCTGCACCAGAGTGGGCCCACCGTCTCGCAGACCGTGGCGCGGATGGAGCGCGACGGGCTGCTGACCGTCGAGGGCGACCGTCATCTCGAGCTGACCGAGGACGGCGAGCGCCTGGCCACGCGGGTCATGCGCAAGCACCGGCTCGCCGAGCGGCTGCTGACCGACGTGATCGGCCTCGACTGGGAGCTGGTGCACGAGGAGGCCTGCCGCTGGGAGCACGTGATGTCCGAGACGGTGGAGCGTCGCCTGCTCGAGCTGCTCGACCACCCCACCGAGTCGCCGTACGGCAACCCGATCCCGGGCCTGGCCGAGCTCGGCGAGAGCTCGCCGCTGGAACCGTTCATGGAGGACGTCGAGCCGCTCTCCAAGGTGGCCGGCGCCGATGAGGGTCGCGTCCTCGTGCGGCGGATCTCCGAGGAGATGCAGAAGGACGAGTCGCTGATGAGCGCGATGCGTCGCGTGGGCGCGCTGCCGGACAAGACGGTGACGATCGTGGCGACCGAGGCCGGCGTGCTGGTGGGCTCGGGTGGCGAGTCCGCCGAGATCGACCTCGAGGCCGCCGACCACATCTTCGTTAAGCGGCTCTGAGGGCTTGTGTCGGGCCGCGGCGGGCACCGCAGCGGCAGGAATCCCCGGTTCACCGGGGATTCCTGACGTTCCTGGGGGTTGCAACCCCCAGGAACGTCAGGAAATGCCCAGGAACCTCGCCTCGACGAGGTCGCCCAGGAACTCCGCCACCCCGACGTCCAGCTTGTACGTCGCCAGCTCGTCGCCGCGGGTCGTGCCGCGGTTGACGATCACCACGGGAGTGCCCGCCTTGGCCGCTCGCCGCACGAACCGGAAGCCGCTCATCACCGTTAAGCTCGAGCCCACCACCAGCAACGCGCCGCCGGCGTCGGGGAGCGCGTCGACCGCGGCGTAGCACCGCTCGACCCGGTCCTTGGGGACGTTCTCACCGAAGAAGACCACGTCGGGCTTCAGGGCGCCGCCGCAGGTCTCGCAGCCCGGGACGACGAAGGCGGCCGTGTCGTCGAGCTCCACGTCGCCGTCAGGCCGCACGGCCGCGGCGGCGTGGGTGTCGGCGAAGCCGGGGTTGGCGGCCTCGAGCCGGTCGTGCAGGGCGGCGCGCGAGGTGACCTCGCGGCAACCCAGGCACACCACGTCGGCGATCCGGCCGTGCAGGGCGATCAGTCGTCGGGAGCCGGCCGCCTCGTGCAGGCCGTCGACGTTCTGGGTGATGAGCAGCTCGGGGTCGAGGGCGGCGAGCGCGCGGTGCCCGGGGTTGGGGTCGGCGTGCCGCATCCGTGACCAGCCCAGGTGCGAGCGCGCCCAGTAGCGCTGCTGTGCCTGGGGCGTCGCGACGAACTCCTGGTAGGTCATCGGCGCCCGCGCAGGGCGGCCCGGACCGCGGTAGTCGGGGATGCCGGAGTCGGTCGACATGCCCGCACCGCCGAGGACGACCAGGGGCCGGTCGCCGAGCAGGTCGAGGGTCCGCTGCTGGTCGGTGGGAGCCCGGTGCGCGCGGGTCGTCACGTGCCGTAGCGCACGCGCGCCCGGGCCCGCGCCTTCTCCGCCTCGACCTCGCGGTTCTTGGGCGGAGCCGTGGTCACCAGGTCCTCCAGGAGGTGCGCGGTGACGTGGGCGATCTCGGCCACGGCCCTGTCGAAGGCGGCCTGGTTGGCAGCCGACGGCTTGGTCGTGCCCGCCACCTTGCGGACGTACTGCAGGGCGGCGGCATGCACCTCGTCGCCGGTCGCCGGCGGCTCGAAGTTGTTGAGCGGGCGGATGTTGCGGCACATGCCGTCCAGCGTACGTCGGGCCGGGCTCCACCACGGTGCCTCACGGCACGTCGAAGAACGCCACGTCCTCGCCGGTTACGAGCACCACCTTGTCGCTGCCGCCGGGGCCCGCGCCGTACAGCGGCACGGTGCGGACCTCGTCGACGTCGCTGCCGAACTCGACCTGCGTCATCGTGTTGGCCAGCTCGCCGCCGCCGACCTCGATCGCCGACACGAAGCCGCTGCGACCCTTCTGGATCACGGTCAGCATCGTGCGCTCGGCCGGCAGCCAGGTGAACTGGCGCGGGTCGCCGCCGGCCGTCGCGCGTGAGCCGGCGCCGTACGACAGGACGTCGATCCGCCGGGGGTCGGTCAGGTCGGTGACGTCGAAGAGCCCGGCCTGGGCTCCCCAGCGCCGGCCGCCCGCCTGGGGCCCCTCACCGAGGCCGACCATCCGCATCGAGCCGAGCGGGTGGAGGTAGGAGGAGAAGCCGGGGATCTTGAGCGTGCCGATCAGCTCGGGGTCGTCCTGGTCGGTGAGGTCGATCGTGTACAGCGGGTCGACCTGGCGGAAGGTGACCAGGATCGCCAGTCCGTCGAACCACCGCACGGACTTGATGTCCTCACCCACGCCGAGCCGGTCGACGCGCCCGATCTCGACCAGGGCGTCGTCCTCGGCCCGCATCGTGACGACCGAGTTGAAGTTGCCGGTTTCGCTCGACGGCCCGACCGCGAGCCGCAGCACCCCGTCGTACTCGTCCATCGCCCAGCGGTCGCGGATCGTGCCCTCGACCTCGCCGGCGCCGACGTAGGTCGCGGTGGTGCCGTCGAGGGCGAAGTCGTAGACGTACGTCGTGCCCCCACCGCCGCCGGCGACGCGAGGCAGGACGCAGAAGTCGGTGAAGCCGCACCCGTTGAAGCCGCCACCCGCGCCGCCGTCCCCGCCGGCCAGGTAGAGGTGGTCGTTGGACTCGTAGGCCAGGGAGGCGTTCCCGGCGAGGCCGAACGCGTCCAGGTCGTCGACCCCCGCGACGTCGGCGCCGGCGGCGAACCCGACCACGGCCATGGTGCCGAGCCCGACGTCGGCGCGGGGGACCGCGACCTGGTCGCACTCCAGCAGCTGCTGCGGGTCGCCCCCGTCGATCCTGACGGTCGGCAGCCAGTCGCCGACGGCCGTCTCCTCGACGATCGCGCGGTTGGCGCGCAGTGCCGTCTCCTGGCCGCCGCCCTTGCGGCCGCTGCGACCGGGACGGACGAAGTCGAGGTCGGGCAGGCCGGCCGAGACGACGAGCCGTACGTCGTCGCCGTGCTGGCGAGCGGTGACCAGCGCGCTGTCGTAGTCGACGGTACGCAGCAGGCGCGGCTCGCCCGGGTCGGTGACGTCGATCGAGAGCACCCGGGTCTGCGGCGAGGTGGAGTCGTAGCCGTACCCGTAGCCACCGTTGCGCCGGGTGCCGTCGTTGCCGACCGCGACGACCGTGTCTCCGGCGAGCAGGATCTCGCCGTCGGAGAAGTCGCCCAGGTCGAGGTCGCCGAGCGGCTCCACCTCGTCGCCGGAGACGTCGTACGTCGTCAGGATCGCGCCGCGCAGCCGCACGAGCAGCTCACCGTCGGTCTTGACGCTGTCGGGCTCGTCGACCCCGACCTCCTGGACGTTGGTGCCGGTCTCCGACGACGTGACGCGACCGGTCTTGGCCGACAGCTCCCGTGGGGCTCGTGCGCTCGTCGGCATGCTCGCTTGCGGCAGGGCACCCGTCATGACCCGGTTGCCGGCGTCGAAGGCCAAGGCCATCCGAGACAGGTACGGCTGTTGCCACCCGAACGGGCCGACCAGGTCGACGCCCTGCTCGACGTAGTGCGCCAGCAGGTCCGCGCACGACTCGGGTGCCTCGAGCTCGCCGAAGAACGCGACCGGCGTCGCCACGTCGTCCCCGACGGCGCCGGAGCCGGGCGGGAGCGCTGCACCGGGGCCGTTCGGCTCGGGGGCGGGGGAGGAGACCAGGCTGCCCGCCACGAAGGCGGCGGCGATGCCACCGGCCACGGCGGCACCGCCCAGCGAGCGACGCAGCCGCTGCTCCGGCGTGCGTCGTTTGCGGGCCGCGTCGCGGCGGGCCTCGCGCAGGATCGCGTCGACGGGGGCGGGGCCGGTGGGCAGGTCGTCCCAGGCGTGTTCGAGGTCGGTCATGAGGTGGTCTCCTCGGTCGGGAGGTCGGTCGCGGAGTCGGTCCTGAAGTCGGCCAGGTGGTCGTTGGCCGAGAGCTGGGCCAGGGAGCGCGAGAGTCGGCTCTTGACGGTGCCGGCGGGGACCGTGAGCGCCTCGGCGGTCTCGGCCTCGGTGAGGCCGGCGAAGTAGCGCAGCACCACGACGTCGCGGTTCGGCTTGCTCAGCCCGGCGAGCGCCCGGTGGACCGCATCGGCGGTGTCGACACCTGCCATGGCGTCCCGAGCGCGGCCGCCGGCACCGCGGCCCGGCTCGGGCAGGTGCTCGGTCGCCCGCTCACCCCACCATCGGCGTCGCTTGGAGTCGCGCAGGCAGTTGAGCAGCATCCGGTAGACGTAGGCGGCCCGGTTGTCGGCGGCCACCACACTCGGCCAGGCGGTGTAGCACCGCACCAGCGTGGTCTGGGCGAGGTCCTCGGCCTCGTGCAGGCTGCAACCGAGGAAGACCGCGGAGCGCACGAGCGTGCCCCACGCCTCGCGGGCGAAGTCGGCGAAGTCGCTCTCGTCGACCGTCTCGTGCGTCATGGGGCTCCTGGGTCTGCCGGGTGGTGCCGGGTGGGGCACCGTGCGGGAGGGTTGTCGTGGGTATGACGGGGCCCGGCGCCCGGTCGGTTCCCTCCGGCGGGCGGTTTCTCGGTGCTGTCAGGATGGGCCCATGCCTGAGACCAGCGACACCGCCAGCACCGACCGCGACCTCGACCTGATCCTCTTCGGTGCCACCGGCTTCACCGGAGGCCTCACCGCCGAGTACCTCGCCGAGCATGGTCCGGCCGGGCTCCGGTGGGCCCTGGCCGGCCGCAGCCTCGACAAGCTGGAGAAGGTCCGGGCCCGCCTGGACACGATCAAGCCGGGCAGCATGGACCTCGAGCTGATGGTCGTCGACGCCGCCGACGAGGCCGCGCTGGCCACCACGGTCGCCCGCACGAAGGTCGTCGCCACGACGGTCGGGCCCTACCTGCAGCTCGGCGGGCCGTTGGTCGGCGCGTGCGCAGCAGCCGGCACCGACTACGTGGACCTCACCGGGGAGCCGGAGTTCGTCGACCGCACGTGGCTCGAGCACCACGAGACCGCCGTGGCCAGCGGAGCCCGGATCGTGCACGCGTGCGGGTTCGACTCGATCCCGCACGACCTCGGTGCCTACTACACCGTGCTGCAGCTCAAGGCGGCCGGACCCGTCACGATGCGCGGTGTCGTCCGCGGCGACGGCACCTTCTCCGGCGGCACCTTCCACTCGGCGATGGGCGCCTTCTCCCGGGCCAAGGAGATGGCCGCGACGGCCAAGAAGCGCCGCACGGCGGAGGCGCGGCCCGAGGGCCGCTCCTCCCGCGCGGTCTCCGGCAAGCCCGGCAAGGACCCGGTCCTGGGCTACTACCTGCTCCCGCTGCCGACGATCGACCCGCAGGTGGTCGCGCGCAGCGGCGCCGCGCTGACGTCGTACGGGCCGGAGTTCCGCTACTCCCACTTCGCCGGCACCAAGACGCTGCGCTACGCCGTGGGCGGCGCGGTCGGGGTGTCCCTGATCGGGTTGGCCGCCCAGGTCAAGCCGGCCCGCAACTTCCTGCTCGGCAAGGTCAAGCAGGGTGAGGGCCCGGACGAGGCCAAGCGGGCGAGGTCGTCGTTCAGCGTCGACTTCGTCGCCGAGGGCGACGGCCGCACCCTGCACACCCGCGTCTCCGGGGGAGATCCCGGCTACGGGGAGACCGCCAAGATGCTCAGCGAGGCCGCACTGAGCCTGGCCTTCGACGACAACCCCACGACCGCCGGGTCGGTCACCACCGCGCAGGCGATGGGCGACAACCTGCTCGGTCGGCTGCGCGCCGCGGGGATCGTGTTCGAGGTCGTCGGCTGAGTGGGTCCGGCAACGCGTGGGTCCGAGGCGCCAGGGCAGCGGATCCACGCGTGGGTGCCCTTCGTGCGGTGCCCCAGGCAAGAGTCGAACTTGCGACCTTTCGCTTAGGAGGCGGCTGCTCTATCCACTGAGCTACTGGGGCGAGGCGTCCGGGACGCCGCGGAGCAGTCTGCCACGTCCCGGGCCGGCGGGGTCGTCGGCCCGGGCGTGGTCGGGAGACCGGTGTGAGGCACACGACTCGTCGTCGGGCGGCTCAGGGGCGGGCAATTTTGGTGACTCTCAGGATCGGTCCGCACAATGGGCCCGACGTACCACACCGCCGCGAGTGCCCATCGACGCGCACCGCGGCTGCTTCTTGCTGCATGACCCGACCCACATCTGCCCGACGAGCACGTCAAGGTGACATGACCCAGGACCTGATGACGCCGGCGCCCCTGGCGCCGAGCGGCCCCAAGCGCCGCGGCCGCAAGAACCCACGCCGCCGTGCGGCCACCGTCGCGGTCGCGGGGTTCGCCGCGCTCAGCCTGGTCCTCGGACTGGGTGGGGTGTACTTCTACCGCCACCTCAACGACAACCTCGACGTGGTCAACGTCGAGGCGCAGCTGACCGACCGTCCCGACAAGGTCGCGGTGGACACCGGGCCGCAGGAGCCGATCAACCTGCTCGTGATGGGCTCGGACGCCCGCGACGGCGAGGGCAACAACATCGACGGGCTCACCGGCGACGGGGAGCGCTCGGACACCACCATCATGTTCCACCTCTCGGCGGACCGCACCTTCGCCTACGGCGTGAGCATCCCGCGCGACAGCCTGGTCGACCGTCCCGACTGCAAGGACGAGAACGGCGAGACGATCCCCGGCGCCACCGACGTCATGTGGAACGAGGCCTTCTCGGTGGGTGGCCCGGCCTGCACGATCCAGCAGTTCGAGCAGCTCACCGACGTGCGGATCGACAACTACGTGGTCCTGGACTTCAACGGCTTCGAGGACATGGTCAACGCCATCGACGGCGTCGAGGTCTGCCTGCCCGAGCCGATCGAGGACCCTGCCCACGGGATCAACATCCCCGCCGGCACGCAGGAGGTCGTGGGGCGTCAGGCGCTCAACTACGTGCGCGCCCGCTACACCCTGGGCGACGGCTCCGACCTCGGCCGGATCAAGCGCCAGCAGGCCTTCATCGCCGCGATGGCCAACAAGGTGGTCTCGGCCGGAACCCTGACCCGGGTCGACCGGGTCCTCGGCTTCCTCGACGCCGCCACCAAGTCCCTGACCACCGACTTCACCTCGGTCACCGAGATCGGGCGGGTCGGAGCGGGCTTCAAGGGCATCGGGCTGGACAACATCAAGTTCGTCACCGTGCCGTGGCAGTACTCCCCGGCCGACCCCAACCGGGTCGAGTGGCTGCCCGAGGCCGATGATCTCTGGAAGCGCGTCGTCGACGACCAGACGCTCACCAAGAACCTGCGCGACGGCGTGATCAAGGCCAGCGACAAGGTCGGCGGCGCCGACAAGGAGCCGACGACCGAGCGGGCGCAGGCCGCCGCCAGTCAGCGCGAGGCGGCGGGGCTCTGTGCCTGAGGAGCCGGAGCGGGAGCCCGAGTGGAAGCGGCGCAGGCGCCTCGCGGCCATCTTCGGGGAGACGCTGCCCGACACGACCAGTGACGAGCGGGACGACGTCGGCCCGTCGAGCGGGGATTCGGCGTCGGACACGTGGCTGAAAGCACAGGTGCCGCCTCACCACGGTGGGTGAGACGGCACCGGTGGTGTCCTGGTCAGCTCACCTCAGCGGGGCGCCTGGGCCGAGAGCAGGTCGCGGATCTCCTTGAGCAGCACGATGTCCTCCGGGGTGCCGGGCGCGGGGCTGGGGAAGAACTTCTCCTTCGCCTTCACGTACGGCGTGACCACGAGGAAGTAGACGACGGCGGCGAGGATCACGAAGGCGATGACCGCGTTCATGAAGCGCCCGCCGTAGGTGTTGGCGCTGAAGACCTCGTCGGCCGCGTCGGGCAGCAGGCTGGTCAGCCACTCGGTGAACGCGGTGACCACGGCGCCGAACGCCGTACCGATGATGACCGCGACAGCCAGGTCGACCAGGTTGCCGCGGAAGAGGAAGTTCTTGAATCCGTCCACGAGTACGTACTCCTAGTTGCTCGTTCCAGGTGTGGGGAGAGGTCCCCGGGCGGGGTGACCGGGCAGCACGCTATCGCTCGGACCAGGTGTAGGTCACGAACGCACGGAGCGCGGCCGCCGTGACGGGTGCCACCTCCGCGGGGGCGAGGGCCACGATCACCAGGCGCCCCGACAGCCCCGAGGCGGTGACGCCCGAGCCGGCCTCGTCGTCGCGCGGCAGGGCCAGGACCGGCACGGCGTGCGCCACGGTGGACACGTTCCCCTGCTCGGGGTCCGTGGCGAGGAGGTCGATGAGGTCGCCCACCTCCAGGAGCGTCACCATGCCCGGATCGGGCAGCCGGACGGGCACGGCGCGGCGCCCCGGGTGCGCCCGGGCGAGGTCGGCGCCGACGAGCCTGACGGCGGTGACCGGCTCGCCGGTGCCCCACCAGCCGGAGCCCGTGCGCCGGCCGGTCAGCACACCGGCCGCGTGCAGCGGCTGGGCAGGCAGCGCCGCGTTGAGCTGCGCCCACTGCTCGTCGGTCGGCTGCTGGGCGGGAGCGAGCAGCGGCGCGCCCTGCGGGTCCGCGCTCGGCAGGAAGACCGCGGCGGTCTCGAAGAGCGCGA
>NZZG01000192.1 GCA_002698575.1 Pimelobacter sp.
CAGCTCGTCCTGCAGCGAGAGGTAGAAGCGGGACTCCCCCGGGTCACCCTGACGACCGGAGCGACCGCGCAGCTGGTTGTCGATGCGTCGCGACTCGTGGCGCTCGGTGCCGACGACGTACAGTCCGCCGAGCTCGCGCACCTCGTCGTGCTCGTTGCCCACCTGGGTCTTGATCTGGTCGAGCATGTCGGGCCAGGCGGCGTCGTACTCCTCCGCCGTCTCGCCGGCGGGCTCGAGGCCCTTCTTGCGCAGCTCGGCGTCGGCGAGGAACTCCACCGATCCACCGAGCATGATGTCGGTGCCTCGGCCGGCCATGTTGGTGGCGACGGTGACCGCACCCTTGTGACCGGCGAGCGCGACGATCTTGGCCTCGTCGGCGTGGACCTTCGCGTTCAGGACGCTGTGCGGGATGCCCTTGGCCTTCAGCTTGTCCGAGAGGTACTGCGACTTCTCGACCGAGACGGTGCCCACCAGGACGGGCTGGCCCTTCTCGTTGCGCTCGGCGATGTCCTCCACCACGGCGTCGTACTTGGCCTCCTCGGTGCGGTAGACGAGGTCGGCCTGGTCCATCCGGACCATCGGACGGTTGGTCGGGATCGGCACGACACCGAGCTTGTAGATCTTGTCGAACTCGCTCGCCTCGGTCATGGCCGTACCGGTCATGCCCGAGAGCGTGTCGTAGAGGCGGAAGTAGTTCTGCAAGGTGACCGTGGCCAGGGTCTGGTACTCCTCGCGGACCTCCACACCCTCCTTCGCCTCGATGGCCTGGTGCAGTCCGTCGTTGTAGCGACGCCCCGACAGCATCCGGCCGGTGTGCTCGTCGACGATGAGCACCTCGCCGTTCATGACGACGTACTCCTTGTCGTTGCGGAACAGCGCCTTGGCCTTGATCGAGTTGTGCAGGAACGAGATGAGTGGCGTGTTGGCCGACTCGTAGAGGTTCTCGATGCCGAGGTGGTCCTCCACCTTGGTGATGCCGTTCTCCAGCACCGAGATGGTGCGCTTCTTCTCGTCGACCTCGTAGTCCTCGTCGAGCACGAGGGTGTTGGCGATCTTGGCGAACTCGCCGTACCACTTGACCTCGTCCTGGGTCGGGCCGCTGATGATGAGCGGGGTCCGGGCCTCGTCGATCAGGATCGAGTCGACCTCGTCGACGACGGCGAAGTTGTGGCCACGCTGCACGCAGTCGTCGATGGACGAGGCCATGTTGTCGCGCAGGTAGTCGAAGCCGAGCTCGTTGTTGGTCGCGTAGGTGATGTCGCAGTTGTAGGCCTCGCGACGCTCCGAGGGACGCATCTCCGGCAGGATCACCCCGACCGTCAGCCCCAGGAAGTGGTGGATGCGACCCATCTGCTCCGACTGGAACTTGGCCAGGTAGTCGTTCACGGTGACGACGTGCACGCCCTTGCCGGAGATGGCGTTGAGGTACGACGGCAGCACCGCCACGAGGGTCTTGCCCTCACCGGTCTTCATCTCGGCGATGTTGCCCAGGTGCAGGGCGGCACCGCCCATGACCTGGACGTCGAACGGGCGCATGCCCGTGACCCGCTTGGAGGCCTCACGCACCGTGGCGAAGGCCTCCGGCATCAGGTCGTCCAACGACGCGCCCGCGGCGTAGCGCTCCTTGAGCTCGCCGGTCATCGCCTGGAGCTCCTCGTCGCTCATCTTGACGAAGTCGTCCTCGATGGCGTTGACCGCCTTGGCGATGGTCTCCAGCTGTCGGAGGATCTTGCCCTCGCCGAGGCGGAGGAGCTTGTCGATGATGACGGGCACGAGTGGTGACTCCTGGGTCGGGTGGAACGTCCGGCCCGGGTGCGGGCCTTGCTCATCCTAACGAGCCAGCCTCACGAGGCGTTCCGGGCCGCCTCCACGGCGAGCTGAGCCGCCAGATCGCCGTGGGGCTCGACCACGACGGCGCCCAGGTCGAGCCACTGCGCCAGCCGACCCAGCTCGCCGGCCAGCGCGGCGGCGGTGTCCTCGGGCGCCCCGTCCTCCGCGAACGCTCCCTTGACCCGGAGCAGCCCGGTGGCGCGGTCCGCCTTGAGGTCGACGCGCGCGACGATCTCGTCGCGCAGCAGGAACGGAAGCACGTAGTAGCCGTGGATCCGCTTCTCCTGGGGCGTGTAGATCTCGATTCGGTAGTGGAAGTCGAAGAGGTGCTCGGCACGCTCCCGCTCCCAGACCACCGGGTCGAACGGGCTCAGCAGGGCGCGCGCGTCCACGGCACGTGGGCGCCGGGCGTCGCGATGCAGGTACGCGGGGCGCTTCCAGCCCTCGATCGTCACCTGCTCGAGCTCGCCGGACTCCACGAGCGTGGCGATCGCCGGTCGCACCTGGTCGATGTGCATCCGGTAGTAGTCCTTGAGGCAACGCGCCGTCGCGACCCCGTGCGACATCGCGGCCCGTCGCACCAACGCCAGGTGCTGCTCCGCCGTCGTCAGGTCGGGCAGGCGAAGCACGGAGTCGGGCAGCACGCGCTCCGGGAGGTCGTAGCGCACCTCGAACTGGCTGTTGCGACCCGCGATCGCCAGCTCGCCCATGCTGTAGAGCATGTCGAGGCCCTTGCGCGCCTCGGACCAGTTCCACCCCCAGTGCTCCGTGGAGCGCGGGGCGCCGTCGTCCAGGTCACGCGCTGTCTGCGGACGACCAGCCGCCGCGATGCGCGCCACCAGGGACGCCGCTGCCTCGTCGGAGACCTCGTTCCACCACTTGCCGCGCAGCGCGCGGTAGTCGTCGCGACGGAACTGCATCGCCGGCCACAGCTCGACCGGCATGAAGGCCTGCACGTGGGCCCAGTACTCCACCATCCGTCGCTGCTGCCTCCCGCTGGAGGCGCGGGTCAGCAGGTCGGTGTCGTAGGGCCCCATCCGGGAGTACAGCGGCATGTAGTGGGCGCGCTGGAGCACGTTGACCGAGTCCACCTGCAGCACCCCCGTCCGCTCGACCGTGCGGGCGAGGGTCCGCATCGTCGGCTGCGCATGTGGCTTGTCGAGGAAGCCCTGCGCAGCCAGGGCGATCCGCCGGGCCTGGGCGCGGGTCAGGGACTGGGTGGTCACCGGACTGTTGTACCGGACCGCTCGGACAGTGGCGCGGGACTGCTCGGCTCGGTCCTGGTGGTCACCGGTGGTGGGGCCGCGCGTCGGCATTCCGGAGGGGCAGGTTCTTCGGGGTTGGTCCTGGTGGTTGCGGTGGGTGGGGCCGCGCGGGCGCCACACCCCACCACGAGGGACGCCGGTCGACCACGTCCACGGGCGCCACACCGGCCCCGAAGAACAGCTCAGGGCAGCTCGAGCAGGTTCTCCCGCACGGCGTACATCACGGCTTCCATCCGCGAGTGCAGCTGGAGCTTCTCGAGCATGTTGCGGACGTGGTTCTTGACGGTGTTCTCGGAGATGAACAGTCGTGCTGCGATCTCCTTGTTGCTGTGTCCCTGGGCAACCAGGCGCAGGACGTCGAGCTCACGCTCGGTCAGGCGCAGCGCCGGTCCCGTCTCACGCTCGGGGCGCGACATCTGCTTGAACTCGTCGATCAGCTTGATCGCCATCGACGGGCTGATCAGTGACTGTCCGTCGGCCACCACGCGGATCGCCTGCGCGACCTCCTCGATCGAGGAGTCCTTGAGCAGGTAGCCCGACGCCCCGCTCTTGACGGCCTCGTAGAGGTCGGCCTCCTCGTCGGAGACGGTGAGCATGATGATCTTGGCCGACGGCACGGACTCCTTGATCGCCAAGCACGCCTCGATGCCCGACTTCTTGGGCATGCGCACGTCGAGCAGGATCACGTCAGGAGCCGCGCTCTCGGCCAGGGTCACGCCCTCGGCCCCGTCGCCGGCCTCGCCGACGACCTCGAGCCCGGGCTCGACGGCGAGCAGCATCGTCAGTCCGCGCCGGAAGAGCTCCTGGTCGTCCACCACGAGCACACGGATCGGCTCACGGCCTGTCGAGCGCATCTGTCCTAGGTCTGCCACGGGCAGATCATGTCACGTTTGACGTGTGGGTTCGCCCACTCCCCGCCGAGCCCGGGGGTGAAGGGCCCGGGCCCGGCGCCGTGGGTGGTCCGGTTCAGTCCTCGAGATCGAGGGAGATGACGCCGTAGTCGTAGCCGCGTCGGCGGTAGACGACCGAGGGACGCTCGCTCTCCTTGTCGACGAAGAGGTAGAAGTCGTGACCGACCAGCTCCATCTCGTAGAGCGCCTGGTCGAGGGTCATCGCGATCGCGGGGTGCGTCTTCTCGCGCACCACCAGCGGTCCGTCACCGGTGACCTCGATGGGTCCGACCGAGCGCTCGCGCTCGGTCTCCTCGGGAGGACTGGTGAGGGAGTCGACCGGACCGGTGCCGTCCAGGGCCTGGCCGACCGAGACCGGCGTACGACGGCCGTGGTGGACGCGGCGACGGTCCGCCGCCCGCCGCATCTGGGCGGCCATCTTGTCGACGGCCAGGTCCAGCGCGCCCATCTGGTGGTCGGCGGCCGCCTCAGCGCGGATGACCGGCCCCTTGGAGAAGGCGGTGAGCTCGACGTGGACGGACTTGTCGTGCTGGCGGGGGTTGGTCTCGCACTCGACCTCCACGTGGACCCGGATGATCCGGTGATCGTGCTTCTCGAGCTTGGTCAGCTTCTCGGTGACATGACCTCGAAACGACTCGCTGATCTCACAGTGACGTCCGGTGACGACAACATCCATCGTGAACCTCCCGCTTGCAGTTGGTTACCTCGGTTGACGAACAGGAGCCCGCCCGGCCGACCTGGTCTTCGACCCCACAGCCGCCTGCTGAGACTCTCGCAGCTCATCTGCCATCTCTGGCGCCACTACTGGTCTTCTCGTCCTCACCCCGGAGGGCCCCGGAGGTGTGGTCGCATCTGACGACCGGAGGACGGCAGGACTTACCTCTAAGCCGCACCGTGATCGAACGCACGAGGACAGAGCCCCCGTGGCGGTTCTTACGTGGACCGTTTCGCCTGCGACTGGCATCGGCTTGCCGCCTCTGGACGAGGCGACGCAACCACGGACCCGGACGGACTCCATGACGTGACGTTAGTGGTGTCGCGGCGCGCGCGAAAGTGAACTCGCTGAACTTTCCCCGTGAACACCACGCGAATCTGCTGCCGCCCCGCCCGGGGGACCCCCGCGGTCGCCCACACCTCGCCGCCGCACCGTGGCGGCCACGGTCGCGTGCGCCAGGGTCGGTACGCCGGCGGCCGCGAGCGCACGTTGGGCCTCGCGCACGGTGCTGCCGGTGGTCAGCACGTCGTCGCACACGACCACGTGAGCACCTCCGACGCGCCGCGCCAGGCGCCGCAGCCGGCCCGACGAGCACGCCATCGAGCCCGACAGGTTGTCTCGCCGCTCGTCGAGGTCGAGCCCGGCCTGGTCCCGGACGCCGGGGCGTGAGCGCAGCAGTGGCGCGAGGCTCACCTCGTAGCGTCCGGATCCTCGGTCCGCGACCATCCGCCGGGCCTGCTCGGTGAGGTCGCGGGTCGCGTCGCGACCACGACTGCGCACGCTGGCGGAGCGCGACGGCACCGGGACCAGCAGGACCGGGCCGCGGACCTCGCTCGCCTCCAGGGCAGCCAGCACGGCCAGGGCCAGCAGCGAGCCGAGGACCTCGCGCAGCCCCACGAGGTTGCGCTCCTTGTGCCCGATGACGAGGTCCCGCACGAGGCCGTCGTACGGCGCCGCGGCGTAGGGCACCCGGAGTCCTTCCGGGACGGGCGTCGGCCAGTGCGGGGTCGCCCCGGCCGGCAGGGTCGCCAGGCACGCACCGCACAGCAGACGCCCGGGCGCGGCGCACCCCACGCACGACGTCCCGAGGATCAGGTCGCGGAATCCGTCGAGACCCGCCATGTGCCCCATGGCACCAGACAACGTCGGCCGGGCACCAGCGGTCGGGGTGGGGCCTGTGGAGACGAGGTCAGCCGGCGTAGCGCAGGCCCGTCGGCGACGGGTCGTTCAGGGCGAAGCCGTAGGACTCGTCGGCCAGCAGGTCGAGCAGGCTGGTCGCCGTCGCCCCGTACGTCGGGACGTCGGTGGAGGGCGAGCCCACCAGGCCCAGCAAGCGGCCCGAGACCGTGGTGGAGAAGCCGTCGGGGCTGCTCGGTGAGCCGTCGACACTGACGGTCCTCACCTCGAACGACTCCCCCGGTACCACCGGCGTGAGCAGGGCGATCGACGTCGGCGAGTTCCAGGCGATGTCGGTGATGCGCAGGGGGATCCCCGGGTCGGTCACCAGCGGCACGGTCGCCCGTACGGCGTTGGGCTCGCCGCGGTCGTTGACCGCGATCCTGCCGACCCTCAGCTGATCGCCCTGCTTGCCGCGCACCACGGCGGCGATCCGGGTGCCGTCCCGGCTGACCAGGAACGACTTGACGGTCATCCCGCTCACGGCCGGGACGGCGATCCGCCGCGCTCGTCCCCGCTCGACCACCCGGACGACGGCGCCCTGCGAGGTGCGGTCCACCAGCCAGAGTCGTTGGGCGAAGTCCCAGTGCGGCGGCAGCAGGTCGACTCCCCCGGAGAAGACCTCGGTGACCTCCGCGGTCCGCTCGGCACCCTCGTCGCTCGTGGTCTCGAGGACGGTCGTCCCGTCCGCGGTCACCACCGCAGCACGCGTGGCGTCGAGGTTGACGGCGGCGGACCGCACGTCCCGGTCCGCGACCCCGAAGGGACCCGGGACCGGACGCAGCTGGTTTCCGTCGCGCACGGACAGGACCCCGGCGAGGAGCCCGAAGATGTCGGTCGAGGCGCCCTGCACGGTCGGGTCGTAGCTCCCGGCCTCGTCGACGGAGTAGTCCGTGCCCCCGTCCGGCATCTGGACCGCCTCGTCCCCGATCGTGACCCGGAACGACGAGATGGCCGGCTCCTGGCGCAGGCTCCACGCCAGCTGGGCCAGCATCCGCTCGACACCCGCCTCCGTCTGGGTCGTCGGGTTGCCGTCCAGCTGGATGTCGGCCACCCCGTCGGCCGAGACCGGCACCGAGAGCCGCAGGGTCAGGCCCTTCGGCAGGAACGACCGGGTGACGTCGGCGCGCTCCGGTCCGGGGCCGGCGAGGAGCCCGGCGATGAGCGAGGTCGCGAGCTGCTCGCCGCGCGGCAGGTAGACCGGCTCGGGCACCAGGATCCGCCCCGTGGGGTCGAAGTAGTACAACGAGGCCGGGCGGAAACGTTGGTTGAACCACGGGGCGGGCACGATGAGGGCGTCCGGCGGGTTGGTGATGCGGTACTCGCCGTCCTCGATCGTGAGGTCCAGCCGCAGACTCTGCTCGAAGGTCGACAGTCCGCCTTCCCAGCCTCCCGAGCGACCGATCCGGTCGGCGTCGACCAGGGGGATCGTGACCCGGGTGACCTCGTCGCTCGGCGGCAGCTTGTCGGCGTAGATGATCGTGGCAGCCTCGGGGTCCCACTCCTCCGCGGCCGAGGAGGAGAGGTACTCCTTGGCGATGTCGATGCGCGTCGGCGAGGCCGTCATCGCGTCGAGGAACCCGCTGGCGATCTCGACCCCGGTGGCGTTCTCCAGGGGCGGGACCGCGTTGATGTCGGGGGCGTTGGCACCGTCGGTCTGGGTCGTCGACTCCGCCTCGACGATCGGACCCGACTCGGGCAGACCCGTGCACGCGCACAGACCCAGCGCCACCACGGCGAGCAGAGCGGGGATCACCCGGGTCATCGGACCGCCTCGCGACCGGGTGCCGCGGCGGCGTCGGTCGGCTCCAGGGACAGCGGGCTGCGGCGCAGGGCCAGCGACGTACGGCGCGGCAGGGTCAGCCGGAACTGCGCCCCCTCGCCGGGGCGACCCCAGGCCTGCAGCCACCCGCCGTGCAGGTGGGTGTCCTCGACCGCGATCGCCAGGCCGAGCCCGGTGCCGCCGCTCGTGCGGGCCCGGGCGGGGTCGGCCCGCCAGAAGCGGTTGAACACCATCGCCGACTCCCCCGGTTGCAGACCGACCCCGTAGTCACGCACGGCCACCGCCGACGCGGTCGCCGACGAGCCCAGGCTGATCACGATGCCGGGGTCGTGGTCGGGGTCGGCGTGGTCGATCGCGTTGGTGACCAGGTTGCGCACGATGCGCTCCACCCGTCGTACGTCGGCCTCGGCCAGGCAGGGCTGCGGGCCGTCGGCGATCGCGATGCTCACGCCCCGCTGCTCGGCGAGAGGTCGCGTGGAGTCGACCACGCGCCGTACGACATCGCCCAGGTTGACGTCCTCCAGGTCGAGCTGGGCGGCACCGGCGTCGAAGCGACTGATCTCGAGCAGGTCGCTGAGCAACGTCTCGAAGCGGTCCAGCTCGTGCTGCAGCAGCTCGGCGGCCCGGCTCGTGACCGGGTCGAAGTCGCCCCGGGCGTCGTGCAGCACGTCTCCGGCCATGCGGACCGTCGTCAGGGGGGTGCGCAGCTCGTGCGAGACGTCGGAGACGAAGCGGCGCTGCACCCGGCTCAGCTCCTCGAGCTGACGGATCTGCCGCTGCAGGTTCGTCGCCATCTGGTTGAACGACATCGCCAGGCGGGCCAGGTCGTCCTCACCCGTCACGCGGAGCCGCTCCTGCAGACGACCTGCCGCCAGGCGCTCGGCGACCTGGCGGGCCATCCTCACCGGGGTCACCACCTGACGTGTCACCAGCCAGGTGATGCCGGCGACCAGGACCAGCAGCAGCACGGCGGCCGTCAGCAGCGCCTGGGTGACCAGGCCCAGGGTCTCGGCCTGCTCGTCCAGGGGGAACAGCAGGTAGAGGGCGTAGGTGTTCCCGTCGGCCGGCAGCCTGATCTGGGAGCCGACCACGATGCCCGGGACGCTGACCGGGGCCCCCTCGCCGCCTGCCCCCCTCGTGACGATGGAGGTGTAGGTCCAGGCCGGGTTGGAGCCGACCGTGGCCAGTCGCTCCTCGAGCGAGGCGGGGATGGAGGCCTCGAGGTCGAGGCCGGTGCTGAAGTCGGCGTTGCCCGACGCCAGCGGGACCTCGTCGTCGACCGGACCGGCCAGCACGACGCGGAACCCGCGGGTCTCACCCCGGGAGATGATCGGGCGGGCCAGGTCCTGGATCTGGCGCGTGATGTCGACCTCGGTGCGCAGCGTCGCCTCCAGGCGCAGCTCGGCCTCGCTGGTCTCACCGCTCGCCTCGGCGACGACGGCGTCGACGCGGTTGGAGAGCAGGCCGTCGCGGGTCTGCTGGAGCAGGAACCAGCCGACGGCTGTGATCACCACGGCGGAGAGCACCAGGGTGCTGGCCACCACCCGCGCCTGGACCGAGCGCCTCCAGAACGTCAGCGCACGCCGTACTCCGGCAGGGACCCGCGGTCGCCTCATCGTCCGGCCGTCATCGGAGGATGCTCAGACCTTGCCGGCCTTGTAGCCGACCCCGCGCACCGTCAGCACGATCTCGGGGTGCTCGGGGTCGTGCTCGACCTTCGAGCGCAGCCGCTGCACGTGCACGTTGACCAGCCGGGTGTCGGCAGCGTGCCGGTAGCCCCAGACGTTCTCGAGGAGCATCTCGCGGGTGAAGACCTGCCATGGCTTGCGCGCCAGGCACAGGAGCAGGTCGAACTCCAGCGGCGTCAGCCCGATCGGCTCACCGAGCCGGCTCACCGAGTGGCCGGCGACATCGATGAGGAGGTCACCGATGTCGATGCTCTCGGGGTGGGCGACCGTCGAGGTCTCCTTGCGGCGCACCCGGGCGCGGATCCGCGCGACGAGCTCCTTGGGCTTGAAGGGCTTGACGACGTAGTCGTCGGCCCCCGACTCGAGCCCGACCACGATGTCGACGGTGTCGCCCTTCGCGGTCAGCATCACGATCGGGATCCCGGACTCGGCGCGGATCTCCTTGCAGACGTCGATGCCGTCGCGACCGGGCAGCATCAGGTCCAGCAGGACGACGTCGGGCTTGTAGTCGCGCAGCGCGTCCAGGGCCAGGTCGCCGCGTGAGACGGTGAAGGAGTCGAAGCCCTCCTGGCGCAGGACGATGGAGAGCATCTCCGCCAGGGCGGCATCGTCGTCGACGACCAGCACGCGACCGTTGGTCGCGAGATCGTGGGACGGCTCAGTCATGGTTTCCATCCTAGTCCGGGGGTTGTCGGACAACGGGTGAACGCGTGTGGGTGACGCGTGCAGGGTGATGGCTGGGTGATGGCTGGGTGACGCGCGAGACGCCCGGGGTGGTGACCCCGGGCGTCTCGGTGGTGCTGTGCCGGCGCGCTCTCGAGCTCGCGCGCCCCGCGATCAGTAGCGGTAGGCGTCCGTCTTGTAGGGCCCCTCGACGGGCAGGCCCAGGTAGGCCGACTGGCCCTCGGTCAGCGTGGTGAGCTTGACGCCCAGGGCGTCGAGGTGGAGCCGCGCGACCTCCTCGTCGAGGTGCTTGGGCAGCACGTAGACGCCGGTCGGGTACTCCTCGGTCTTGGTGAAGATCTCGATCTGCGCCAGGACCTGGTTGGTGAAGGAGTTCGACATCACGAAGCTCGGGTGGCCGGTGGCGTTGCCGAGGTTCATCAGGCGACCCTCGGACAGCACGATGATCGCCTTGCCGGTGGGGAACGTCCACACGTCGACCTGCGGCTTGACGTTGGTCCGCTCGGCGACGCCCGGCGCCTCGAGGCCGGCCATGTCGATCTCGTTGTCGAAGTGCCCGATGTTGCCGACGATCGCGTTGTGCTTCATCGCCTGCATGTGCTCGAGCGTGACGACGTCGCGGTTGCCCGTGGTGGTGATGATGATGTCGGCGTACGGCAGGGCGTCCTCGAGCGTGGTGACCTGGTAGCCGTCCATCGAGGCCTGCAGGGCGCAGATCGGGTCGATCTCGGTCACGATGACCCGAGCGCCCTGGCCGCGCAGCGACTCGGCCGAGCCCTTGCCCACGTCGCCGTAGCCGCACACGACGGCGACCTTGCCGCCGATCAGGACGTCGGTGGCGCGGTTGATGCCGTCGATCAGGGAGTGGCGGCAGCCGTACTTGTTGTCGAACTTCGACTTGGTCACCGAGTCGTTGACGTTGATGGCCGGGAAGAGCAGCGTGCCCTCCTTCATCATCTCGTACAGACGGTGCACGCCGGTGGTGGTCTCCTCGGTCACGCCCTTGATGGCGTTGGCGATCGGAGTCCAGTGGTTGGGCTTGGCCGCGAGCACGTCGGTCAGCACGCCGAAGACGATCCGCTGCTCTGTGCTGGCCGCCGAGGCGGGGTCGGGCGCGACGCCGGACTTCTCCGCCTGGACACCCTGGTGAACCAGCAGCGTGGCGTCTCCGCCGTCGTCGAGGATCATGTTGGGCAGCTCGTCGCCCCAGTCGAGGATCTGCTGGGTGCACCACCAGTACTCCTCCAGCGTCTCGCCCTTCCAGGCGAAGACCGGGACACCGGCGGGCGCCTCGGGGGTCCCTTCGGGGCCGACGACCACGGCGGCGGCGGCGTGGTCCTGGGTGGAGAAGATGTTGCACGAGGCCCAGCGAACCTCCGCGCCCAGCGCGGTGAGCGTCTCGATGAGGACCGCGGTCTGGATCGTCATGTGCAGCGATCCGACGATGCGGGCACCCGCGAGGGGCTTGGAGTCGCCGTAGCGCTCACGCATCGCCATCAGGCCGGGCATCTCGTGCTCGGCGAGCTTGATCTCGGTGCGGCCGTAGTCGGCCAGGGAAAGGTCTGCGACCTTGTAGTCCATCGGGTGGTCTCCTTCAGGAGGCTGCTGTGGCGGTCGCGCCGCGCATCTGCGCGTTCTTGGGATCTCCCACGCGACCATCGCAGCCTAGGTCAGCCTGTGGTGTATCCGGGAATTCTCGGCGCCGCGCCGTCGCCCACCTCACGGCTCGACTCGGCCGGGACCGGTGGGGAGGGTCAGTGGGTCGTCGCGGCCTTGCCACGGGAGGGCACGGCCAGCACGATCGCGAGCACCACGGCGCCCACCACCAGGCCCACGACCGCCGAGAGTGCCGTGTTGACCACCCACCCGAGCACCCCGCCAGCGGCACCGGTGGCGTCGTGCACGGCCTCCTCGAGGTGGTGCACCGCCTCGTAGGGACCGTTCCACCCCAGGAAGAAGTCGAGCTCGGCGAGCTCGTGGAACTGCGCGAGCAGGATGTGACCGCCGACCCAGAGCATCGCGGCGGTACCGACCAGGGCGATCACGTCGAGCAGTCGCGGCATCGCGCGCACCAGGGAGAGGCCGACTCGCTGGGACAGGGCGGAGGACCGCTGGGCGAGCGCGAGACCGACGTCGTCCATCTTCACGATGGCCGCGACGACGCCGTACACCACCGCGGTGATGGCGACGGCGACCACGACGAGCACCACGGCACGACTGAGGAAGGGCTCCTCCAGGACCTCGTTGAGGGAGATCACCATGATCTCGGCGGAGAGGATGAAGTCGGTGCGGATCGCCCCGCCGACCATCTCCTTCTCCTGCTCGGGCCCGATCTCCGCAGCGACCTTGCCCTCGGCCTTCTGCGGTGCCTCGTGGTGCGAGAGCTTCTCCCACACCTTGTGGGCGCCTTCGTAGGCCAGGAACGTCCCGCCGCCGACGAGGATCAGCGGCAGCACCCACTCCGGTGCGAACTGGCTGAGCAGCAGCGCGGCGGGGAGGATGAAGAGCAGCTTGTTGCGCACCGAGCCGACGGCGATCTGCTTGATGATCGGCAGCTCCCGCTGGGCGGCGACACCCTGGACGTACTGCGGGGTGACGGCCGTGTCGTCGACCACGACCCCGGCCGCCTTCAGGCTCGCCCGGCCGGCCGCTGCACCGACGTCATCGATCGAGGCCGCGGCCAGCCTGGCCAGCACGGCGATGTCGTCCAGCAGCCCGAACAGTCCTGCGCTCATGCGCACAGGCTATCGGGGTCCGACCGGACCGGGCCCGCGGAGATCAGTCGTCGACGAGTCCGAGCCGCAGGTACTCGGCCGCGTACGTGCCGGTGAGCAGCAACGAGGCGTACCGGGCCACGTCGGTGGTCGCGTCGGTGCTCACGGTCTCGACCCGTACGCCGCGCTCGGCGGCTGCGGCCAGCAGACGGCCGCGGTGCTCGCGCACGACGGGGTCGCCACCCGCCTGGTCGCCCGCGTCCGCGTCGGTCTCGTCGGCGAGGACCACCAGCACCGGGCGCAGGTCTCCGCCGCCGTCGGCGAAGGGGTCGTCGAAGACGCTGTGGGCCTTCGCCGCCTCGATCACCGGCAACAGGTGCTCGGCATCGCCGGCCAGCGCGGTCCGCCCGCTGGTGCGGCGGATCGACTCGGCGATGCGCCGCGCGGCCCGGGCGGCGAGCACCGAACCGCCCCACACGATCGGGGTCGCGTCGGCCAGGGCGATCGCCAGCATCTTCGCCGGGTTGATGGACAGGTCCCGGTGGGGCGAGCAGGCCTCGGCGACGTCGTCCAGCGCATCGGCGACCCGGTCGGGATCGGCCTCCGGGCCCAGGCCCAGCTGGTCGAGGAAGGACAGCATCACCACCGCGGTGGCGAGCTGGTCGTCGGTCACGGTGGGCAGGATCGAGGAGTAGCGGCCGGCCGCGTGCTCGGCCACCATCGAGGCGGGCGGGCAGGCCACCACGACCTGGCAGCCGCGTCGGTTGGCCTCGGCGACCGCCGAGGCGGTGCCGGAGTCGGAGCCGTTGGGCGCCAGCACCACGACGAGGTCCAGGCTCCCGGCCCAGCCGGGCAGGGCGGGTCCGGGCCAGGCCACGAACGGCACCGGGCAGGACGGCTCGAGGACGGCGCGGAGCAGGCGCGAGTCGGGCCCGGCGGCGATCACCGCGCGTGGCCGGGCGTCCTGGCTGCCGGCGACACCGAGGGCGGTCGCCTCGGCGGCGCCGCCGGCCTCACGACGTACCCGGGCGCCGGACTCGGCGAGGGTGCGCAACCGCAGGTCGGCCGCACCGAGCGCGGTCGCGTCGTCGAGGCGCGACTCGTCGAACCAGGCCATCAGCTCGGCCGATCAGCCCGGACGGCGGGCTTCGTCGACGAGCAGGACCGGGATGTCGTCGCGGACGGGGTAGGCCAGTCCGCACGCCTGGCACACCAGCTCGGCACCGGTGAGGTCGAGCGACCCGTGACAGTCGGGACAGACGATGATCTCGAGCAGGGCGGCGCTCACCGTCGGGGTCTCGTCCGTGCCACTCATGCGCCGGCTCCCGTCCGGATCAGGGCGAGCGCCTCGTCGCGGATCGCTGCCATCGTCTCCTCGTCCTTGCCCTCGGCGTTGAGCCGTAGCAACGGCTCGGTGTTGGAGGCGCGCACGTTGAACTGCCAGTCGGCGTGGCTGACCGTGAGCCCGTCCAGGCGGTCCAGGGTGACGCCGTCGCGGGACCCGAAGGTCTCCTCGATCGCGCTCAGGGCGGCCTGCTGGTCGGCGACGGTGGAGTTGATCTCCCCCGAGAGCGGGTAGCGCTCGTAGGTCGCGAGCAGCTGCGAGAGCGTCTGGTCGGTGCCCGCCAGCGCGGCGAGCGCGTGCAGGGCCGCCAACATCCCGGAGTCGGCACGCCAGAAGTCGCGGAAGTAGAAGTGCCCGCTGTGCTCCCCACCGAAGATCGCGTTGGTCTCGGCCATCGTCGCCTTGATGAAGGAGTGACCGACCCGCGTGCGGACCGGCGTGCCGCCGAGCTCGGAGACCAGCTCGGGCACGGCCCGGCTGGTGATCAGGTTGTGGATGACGGCCGCGCCGGGGTCCTTGGCCAGCTCCCGCTCGGCGATCAGCGCGGTGAGGGTCGAGGGCGAGACGGCGCGCCCGGTCTCGTCGACGAGGAAGCAGCGGTCGGCATCGCCGTCGAAGGCGAGCCCGATGTCGGCCCGCTCCTCGAGCACCTTGGCCTGGAGGTCGACGAGGTTGGCGGCCTCGATCGGGTTGGCCTCGTGGTGGGGGAAGGTGCCGTCGAGCTCGAAGTAGAGCGGGACCAGCTCCACCTGGTCGGCCAACCGGCCGAAGACGGCGGGGGCGGTGTAGCCGGCCATCCCGTTGCCCGCGTCGGCCACGACCTTGAGCTTGCGGCCCGAGACCGGGGCGAGCGAGAGCAGGTGGGCGGCGTACGCCGCGAGCACGTCGTGCTCGGTCAGCGACCCGGTCCGGGTCGGGGTCGCGAAGTCACCGGAGATCACCAGGTCGCGGATCTCGGCCAGTCCGGTCTCGAGGCCGATCGGCTGCGCCAGGGCGCGGCACATCTTGATCCCGTTGTACTGCGCGGGGTTGTGGCTGGCGGTGAACATCGCGCCGGCCATGTTCAGGTGCCCCGAGGCGAAGTACAGCTGATCGGTCGAGGCCAGGCCGATCATCGTCACGTCGGCACCGGCCCAGGTGGCGCCGTCGGCGAAGGCTCCGGCCATCCCCGGCGAGCTGGGCCGCATGTCGTAGCCGACGACGACCTCGGTGGCTCCGGTGACCTGGACGTAGGCCTTGCCGGTGGCCCGGGCCAGGTCCTCGTCGAGCTGGTCGGGCACGGTGCCGCGCACGTCGTATGCCTTGAAGATGGCGTTGATGTTGGCGGGGTCCAAGGAGGCCATGCGACGACCCTAGTGGCTAGTCCGGGCTGAGCACGCGCAGGTGGCCACGGCGCGCGGTCTCGTGGCCGCTCTCCTCGTGCGGAGCCGGGCGCTCGGGCGTCAGCGGTCGGGCCGCCTCGCGCACGGCATCGGCAAGGGCGAGGAGGTCGTCCTCGGACGGTCCACGATCGGTGAGGTCGGTGGCCAGGCGCAGCACCTCCCAGCCGCGCGGCGCGGAGAGTCGCTCGCCGTGCGTCGCGCACAGGTCGTAGGCGTGCGGCTCGGCGAACGTGGCCAGCGGTCCGAGGACCGCGGTCTGGTCGGCGTAGACGTAGGTGAGCGTCTGGACCGCGGGACGGCCACACGGGGTGCGCGAACAGCGCCGGGCGAGACTCACGCGCCAGAACCTACCTCGCACCGAGCCCCTCGTTCACTAGGCTCGCGGACGTGGCCCTCTCCCCTCCTCGACGCCCCGGCGCCCTGCGTGACCGCCACGGCCGCGGCATGCGCGGCCCGGCCGTGCTGGCCGGACCCCACGGTGCCCCCAGGCAGCGCACCAGCCGGGACCGCTTCGACGACCTGGTCCTCGCCGTGGTCACCGACATCGAGAGCCGGTGGGAGCGTCACCTCGGACTGGTCGAGTACGCCGTCGAGGACGCACCGCAGGTCCCCGACGACTGGGACTCCGGCACGGTGCCGCTCTCGTCGTTGGTGCGCGGCTCGGGCAGTCGGCCGACCCGGCTGGTCGTCTTCCGCCGTCCCATCGAGCACCGCAGCGACTCCAGGAGCGACCTGGAGGCGATGGTGCTGACCGTCGTCGTCGAGCAGGTCGCCGAGCTGCTCGGCATCGACCCGGAGGTCGTCGACCCCCGGGTCGGCGGCGGTGACGAGTGACGGGCTGGACGATTCCGACGGCCCCGCACGACCGGGTCGGCGAGATGGCGGTGCACGACGTCCCCGATGCGTTCCTGACCAGCGTCAAGCGCGGCGACCTGCGCACCCTGGCACGTCCCGACCGCTGGCTGCGCGGCGCGGTCCACGACGCCGACGGCAAGCTCGTGGTCGCGTCGCAGAAGATCGGCGGACTCGGTGGCAACCAGGCGGTGATGGCCGACCCGACCCGCGTCCCCACCCGTCCCCGCGCTCGGCGGCTCACCGGCACCTGGCTGTACGGCGGGCATTGGATCCAGCACTTCGGCCACTTCTTCACCGAGACCGTCACGACCCTGTGGCCCGGAGCCGACGTCCGCGACCGGGTCGAGGGCATCGTCTTCCACAGCTACATGAGCCGCTTCCGGGGTGTCGCACCGTGGCAGACCGAGCTGATGTCGCTGACGCCGTACGGCGACCTGCCCGTCGAGATCATCGAGGACGACCCGCTCTGGGTCGACCGTCTGCTGGTGCCGACCAGGTCGGTGGTCGTCAACGGCTGGGCCGAGCCCGAGGCCGTCGGGGTCTGGCAGCAGATGGCGGCGGCTGCCGGAGGCGCCTCGGTCCTCGACCCCACCGGCCCGTGCGTCTTCTTCTCGCGCACGGCGTTCAACGCCGGCAAGCGGGCTGCGGACAAGGCCGTGCGGACTTCCGTGGAGCGCGACCGCGCACTGGACACCGCCTTCGTCGACGCAGGCTTCGAGCTCGTCTCGCCGGAGACCCTGCCGATCACCGAGCAGATCCGGCTCGCCGCCGGAGCGTCGGTGCTGGCCGGCTCCGCAGGCACCGCGCTGCACCTGTCCGCGTTCGCCCCGGCGGGGGTGCGGGTGATCGAGCTCGGCGACGACCGGTCCCCCACCGTCCAGGTCCCCCACCAGCTCGTCGTCGACGCGGCACGCGAGCACCCGTCGGCCTTCATCCCGTACGACGTTGCGCCGACCGAGGTGCGGGGCGTGCTGGTGGGGTTGGGGTTATAGGCCGGGGCACTCACAGGTCAGGAAGTCTCTCCACAGACGATTCGAACATCCTAGCGATTGTCGGCGGTCCAGAGTAGAATCGCGGCATGCCGCAGCCCACAACCGACCCCGCGATCGACGCGGTCCGCGACGCCCAAGGCGCGCGTGCTGCGGCCGAGGTGGCCGAGCTGCAGGCCGTGGTGGAGTGGGCCGCCGGGCACCGCGTCGAGCAGGACGTCGTCACCTCCTCGTCGTTCGGTGACAACGGTGTCCTCCTCGGTGGCATCGGGTGCCCGCTGGTGTCCGAGTTCGACGTCTACGACCTCGCCGCGTCTCTGTCCATGTCATCGGACGCGGGCTGCCACTTCGTCGGCAAGACCCTCGAGGTCCGCTACCGACTCCCCAAGACCTGGGAACGCGTGGTCGCCCTGCAGGTGCCGAAATGGAAGGCCTTCCGTCTCGCCGAGCTCACCATGAACCTCACCTTCGAGGCAGCCTCCTACATCGACCAGATGCTCGCCCCCGTCCTGCACTCGTGCACCTACGCCCAGATCGAACGCACCGTGACCATGGGCATCGACCTCCACGACCCCGANGAAGCCGAACGCCGCGCNAAGNANGCNNCCGAGGACCGGTCCTTCGACGTCCACCTCGACGGCGCCACCACCGACGGTGTCGTCCAGGTCGACGGGAGTCTCGCCCTCGAGGACGCNCTCGACCTCGAACAAGCCGTCCAACACGGCGCCCAGACCCTCAGCGACCTCGGATGCGAGGAGTCACTCGACGCACGAAGGGCGATGGCCGTCGGCGACATGGCCCGCACCCAACTCGCCCTCGACCTCGAGACCGACGACCACCTCGAAGCCGGCCGGCCCAGCGGACGTGGGGTCACCATCTACGCCCACCTCGACCCCGACAGCCCCCACGCCAGCATCGACAACCCCGGCGCCAGCGACGTCCTGATCAGCCAGATCCAGGCGTGGTGCGAGACCGTCGGCAACACCGTCACGATCCGACCCGTCATCGACCTCAACCAAGAGATCACCACCGACGCCTACACCCCCACCGTCAAGCTCACCGAACAAGTCCGGCTGCGCGACCAGTGCTGCATCTTCCCGCACTGCACCCGACCCGCCCGCCACTGCGACCTCGACCACCGGCACCCCTTCGACCAGCAGAACCCGACAGCGGGCGGGAAGACCACCACGTCCAACCTTGCCCTGCTCTGCCGCCGCCACCACCGCACCAAAACCTTCTCCCCCTGGACCTACGACACCCCACAACCCGGCGTCTACGACTGGACCAGCCCCACCGGCACCCACTTCCGCGTCACCCGCAGCCGACGCGACGGACGCCTCCCCATCACCACCCAGATCGACCAGGCACCAGCCGACTCCGAGCCCTGAACACCGAGCCCCGCCACCCCGCCCACCCCGGCGGGGTCATCGGCACGTCCTCACCACCGCGGGACCTGTCCGACAGTGCTGCAAGCCGAAGTGTCCGCCTCGTGCTGGTCCATGGTGCTGATCGCGCGACAGGAATCCGCTGCCGGTCTGACGCGCACGCTCATGCCGATGAGCGGATGACTGCGCGGGTCGTTGGTACGGGCGACCGGGTTGTCTCAGTCATCGCCTTCGAGTCGAAGGACGGTCGGATGGCTGTCCAGCCAAGTGCTCCCAGCCGCTGGGGCGCATCCTTGTCACCGCCGACCTGGTACCGGCGACTCATGTTGGGCGGAGTCTCGCCCGGCAGCACGATGGGATGGCCCGCTGTCGGGTCTTCGATGACGACCGTGGCCAGACCGGAGCGAGCACGGCGTGCGGCAATGTTCTTGGCGGCCTGGCTGCTCGGCCATACCTTGTCGTCACCGCCCGCGACGAGAACCAGTTCTCCACCGAACTTCTCGACGGGGATGGTTGCAGCCTCGACGGCGTCACTGCCAGCCAACTCCCGACTGTGCTCATACAGCTCGACGAACGCGGGCATGGCCGACAGCGTTTCCCACGCCCGATCAAGCGGCACGAAGGCGACGGGCTGGCCATTCAGCGTCCACTTGCTGCGCCGGGGGTCGCCGTCGTGCTCGTGCTGCCCTTCCCAAGCGACGTCAGTAGGCGCAATCGCAACAACGGCATCGACGCGGTCATCCACACTTGCGGTCAGCAGGGCGGCCTCCGCCCCGTACGACAAGCCCATCACCACGATCCGTTCGCACTCACCCGCAAGCATGTCGATCGCCTCGGTGAACGTCTCCAACGGGATCTCGCACGGCACCGCCGGCTGAGCCTCACCACCGAACCAACGCAACGCCAGCGCCGTCACACCTCGCGACGCGAGCATTTCGGCTCGTCCCACGTCCAGACGGCCACTGGACCCCGCCAGGACCAGAACCCCGGTGCCCTGCGGGTTCTCAGCCCGCGCCCAGTGAATGTTCCAGTCAGCAATCGCCACCATGCTTCTCCTTCGATCGCGGAGCGACCTTGAGCGCCCGTGACGGACGCTCGCACAACTGCCGTATCCGCCCGACCATGCCGCTGATGGCGTGCCCGTGCCTTCCAGGCTGCAGCGCCCTCGGTGTCAGTGTTCCGGCGTAGACTCCATGCATGTCCGTAAGCGAGTCGAAAGCCTATGAGGCGGGGATGTCCCTGCCTGAAGAGGCGCGAAGGCGTTTGGCGCTGCGGCTACTCAACTCGGTGGATCCCGACGAGGCCTTCGACCAAGCTGCAGAGGCATGGCTGCGCACGGAGGCAGCCGCCGCGTACGACGCCCTAAAGGCCGACTCGTCCCGCGCGATTCCTGCCGAAGACGTTCGTGCCAAGTTCGAAGCGAAGTGGGCCGCCCGTTCATGACGGGCCGGATCAACTTCACCCCTGAGGCACTGCAGCATCTTTCATCACCTCGACGATTGGATCGCTGAGAAGGCGACGGCTGATACCGCTCGACGGTTCGTGGCTGAGATCCTCGACCACATCGACAGCATCCTCATCTTCCCGCTCGCCGGTCGAGCTCGCGAAGATGTCCGTACCGGCGTTCGGACGACCAACTTCAAGAGGCGGACGCTCATCGCCTACGAGATCGACGAGTCTTCGGGTGCTCTCGTGGTCAACGTCCTCGGAGTCTTTCACGGCGGCCAGGATTGGGAGTCGGCTCTTGGCGAGGCCCAGGGCGATCCGGAGGGGGACCAATGACGTGGGGTCGACCCCACCGCGCGCACCTGAGCCGTCCGCATCTGCCGCGATCCGCGCGCACCATCAAGACCTCGCTCTCCTGCGAGCGTCATCACACACCAACGGCCCGCGCGAGCACCGGCAGCAACGCCCGATAGCCCTCGCCGCTGAGGTGAAGTCCGTCCGTGGCGAACGCTCGAGAGCCGAGGGGCGCGAGTAGGCCGTGGGAGTCGACCAGCCGCGCGGAGGTCGCCTCAGCCACAGCGACGGTCGCAGCAGCGTAGACATCCACTGCGGCGTTCGTTCGCTCGACGCCGCCGAGCTGCGACTCGTCCACGCCAGGCGGAGCCATCAGAATCCACCGGGCCACCCGGCGAGTGGTCACCAGGCGTGCCAGTGTCTGGCGAAAGTCGAGTACCGGCACCTCGTTCCCGGTTGCGGCGTCATTCGTGCCGATGGAGACGACAACGGCATCGTCGGGTGCCAGGCCCACGCGATCAGCCTGAGCTTCCAGGTCGAGGACGGTGGCACCGCCGACGGCTGCGTTCACCACGCTCTCACCGAGCCGAGGGAGCTCGCGTCGAAGGCGAGCGAGATGGCTGTCTCCCAGCAGGACGACCCTCACCGCGCAGAGACCAGCTCGGCCCGCGTCGGCGGGTCGGCGCCGGGACGCGACACCGTGATGGCGGCGGCGCGCGCCGCGTGCGCCAGGGTCGAGGCAGGGTCCGCGCCGTCCCACAGGGCATCGATCATCGCGGCCGAGAAGGTGTCACCGGCTCCGATCGTGTCGATCACCGTCGCGGCCTGCACCGGCGCCGAGACGGCGCCGTCCGCGTCGTACCAGGTCGACCCCTCTCCGCCGCGCGTCACCACCACCGCCGACGGGCCCAGCGCGAGCAGGTGACCGGCGGCGCCGGTCGGGTCCAGGTCCGGGTAGAGCGCGGCGAGGTCCTCGTCGCTGGCCTTGACCAGCTCGGCACGTCGGACCACCGCCTCGACGCGAGCGACGACCTCCGGTCCCGTTCCGGTGATCGCCGGCCTGGCGTTGACGTCGTAGGTGATGCGCGCCTCAGGCAGCCGGTCGAGCAGCACGAGCACGTCGTCGCAGCCCGGCTCGACGACCGCGCCCAGCGAGCACACGTGCACGAAGGTCGGTGCGGTCGACAGGTCGACCGGCCCCAGCCGCCAGTCGAAGTCGAAGTCGTACGACGCCGCCCCGTCCGCGCCGATCGTGGCCACCGCGCTCGAGGTCCTCGCCAGCACGTGCGGGTCGCCGGCCGGTAGCACGCCCGAGGCGACGAGGTGCTCGGCGATCGTCCGGCCGCGCGCGTCGGCGGCGTACGCCGTGGCGAACCGCACCGGACGGCCCAGCCGCGACAGGGCCACCGCGACGTTGGCGGCGCTCCCGCCGGGACGCTCGACGACCTGGCCGTCGGAGGTGGTGACGACGTCGATCAGGGACTCGCCGACCACGAGTGCGTAGGGCTGCATGGCTCCTGCCTACCAGTCCCGCGTCGGGCCGGGCACTACGGTCGGGGTCGTGACCGTGCTCCCTCTCGATCCCGCGTCCACCGACCCGCTCTACGAGCAGCTGCGCTCGCAGATCGCGGCGCGCGCGACCTCGGGCGAGCTGCCCGCCGGCACGCGCCTGCCGACGGTGCGTCAGCTCGCCGTCGACCTCGGCATCGGGGTGCGCACGGTCCAGCGTGTCTACTCCGAGCTCGAGGCCGACGGCATCGTGGTCACCGAGGGACGGCGCGGGACGTTCGTCGCCTCCCCCACCGCCACCGGTGCGACGGTCGACGCCGTCGAGGCCGCCGACGAGTACGCCGGCACCGCGCGCCGCCTCGGACTCACCCTCGCCGAGGCCACCCGCGTGCTGGAGCAGCGTTGGGGTGGCGGCACCGTCGGCGGGCCCCGATAGCCTCCCCGGCATGGCCCTGGACACCTCCCCCGAGCAGCCGGCACCGGTCCGGCAGATCGCCAACGCGATCTCGGGCTGGATCGACCGCCTGGGCTCCGTCTGGGTGGAGGGTCAGGTCGCCCAGCTCAGCAAGCGTCCCGGCCTCAACACCGTCTTCGTGACCCTGCGCGACTCGGTGGCCGACATCTCGGTGCCGGTGACCTGCTCCCGCACCCTGGTCGACTCGATGAACCCACCCCTGGTCGAGGGCGCCAGCGTGCTGATCCATGCCAAGCCCTCCTACTACGCCACGCGCGGATCGCTGTCCCTGCAGGCGCGCGAGATCCGGATGGTCGGGCTCGGCGAGCTCCTCGCCCAGCTCGAGCGGCGCCGCCAGCTGCTGGCTGCCGAAGGGCTCTTCGACGCCGCGCGCAAACGCCCGCTGCCCTTCCTGCCGGGCACGGTCGGCCTCGTCACCGCGCCACGGTCAGCGGCCGAGCGCGACGTCCTCGACATCGCACACCGGCGCTGGCCGGCGGTGCGGTTCGACGTCGCCCACGCGACCATGCAGGGGCACCGCTGCGCGAGCGAGGTGATGACGGCGCTGGCCCGACTCGATGCCGACCCCGGGGTCGACGTGATCGTGATCGCCCGCGGCGGGGGCTCGGTGGAGGACCTCCTGCCGTTCTCCGACGAGGGCCTGCTCCGCGCGGTCTCGGCGGCGCGCACCCCCGTGGTCTCGGCGATCGGCCACGAGCCCGACCAGCCGCTCCTCGACCTGGTCGCCGACGTCCGGGCCGCCACGCCGACCGACGCCGCCAAGCTGGTCGTGCCGGACGTGGCCGCGGAGGCCAACGCCGTGGCGTCCGCGCGAGAGCGTCTGCGCTCGCTCAGCCACGCCATCGTGGCGCGCGAGCAGGCCGCGCTCGACGCGCTGCGCTCGCGACCGGCCCTGGCCGACCCCCGCACGCTGGTCGACGACAGGACCGCCGAGCTCGCCACGCTCCTCGCGCGAGCCCGACGCACGATCGGACACTCCCTCGACCGCGCCGCCGACGACATCGGCCACCACCGCGCTCGTGCTCGCGCGCTCTCGCCGCTGGCGACGCTGGAGCGCGGGTACGCCGTCCTGCAGGCGGCCGACGGCACGGTCCTGATCTCCGTCGAGGGAGCCTCGGCCGGCGACAACGTCAGCGTCCGGGTCGCCGACGGTCGGGTGCACGCCGCCGTCACCGGGACCTCGTCCGCAGACCAGCCCACCCAGCGGCCCCCTGGTCGCTCCGACGGCCAGGAGGCCACCGATGACAGCTGAGCCCACCGACGAGAAGCCGTCCTACGAAGAGGCCCGCGAGGAGCTCATCGAGGTCGTGCGTCGGCTCGAGACCGGCGGCACCACCCTCGAGGACAGCCTGGCCCTGTGGGAGCGGGGCGAGGCCCTGGCCACCACGTGCCAGGAGTGGCTCGACGGGGCCCGTGCCCGGCTCGACGCGGTCGTCGAGAAGGGCGTCAGCTCGGCGGAGTGACCGGGTCGGGGGTCGCGATCTCGTCCGTCCCGAGCCGGGAGACCAGGTCCGACAGCTCGTCGACGGGCACGTCCCCGAAGACCAGCACGGTGGTACCGGCGATCTCGGCCGAGTACGCGAGGTCGCCCCCGTCGTCGGACCACCCCTCCCACGTGGGCGCAAGGTCGCCGACGTCGGTCAGCGGGTCCTCGCTGCGGGTGCTCTCGTCGACGTACTGCTCCAGCAGCTCCTCGAGTCGCGCGCTCTCCAGGCTCTCCTGGCGGATCCCGACGAACTCCTCGTCGGCGGTGTAGAGGTTGAACCGGTACGACGGCCGCTCACCGAGCTCGGCGCCCACCTCGGTGACGATCCAGCCCTCGGGCAGGCTGACCGGGTAGACGACGTCGAAGCCGTTCTGCTGCAGGCCCTGCACGGAGTCGAGGTACTCGACAGACTCCGGCTGCTGCTCGGGCGGAGTGCCGAAGACCAGGTCGCGCAGCACGAAGATGCCCACCACCAGGACCACGATCACCACCACGGAGGCGGTCAACCCGCCGAAGCTGCGGTTGTAGCGCCCCGGGCTGCCCTGCTCGCCGCCGGTCCCCTGCTCACTCACCACGCGATCCTCGCAGGTCGGTACCGCCCTTCGGGGTACACCCCGCCCTCGGCCGCGCAGCCGATACCATGCGGGCCATGAGCCCCGACGCGGTTGTGCCCGAGTTCGAAGTCGCCCCCGAGTCTCCCGATCGCAACCTGGCCCTCGAGCTGGTCCGCGTCACCGAGGCCGCCGCGATGGCAGCGGGTCGCTGGGTCGGTCGCGGCGACAAGAACGGCGCCGACGACGTCGCGGTCAACGCGATGCGGGTGATGATCTCCTCCATCGGCATGGCCGGCACCGTCGTGATCGGTGAGGGCGAGAAGGACAACGCCCCCATGCTCTACAACGGCGAGAAGGTCGGCGACGGCACCGGGCCGGAGTGCGACGTGGCCGTCGACCCGATCGACGGCACCACGCTGACCGCCAAGGGGATGACCAACGCCGTCTCGGTGCTCGCGGTCTCACCGCGCGGCTCGATGTACGACCCCTCGGCCGTGTTCTACATGGACAAGCTGGTCACCGGACCCGAGGCGGCCGACGTCGTCGACCTGCGCTTCCCGGTCGCGGAGAACATCCACCAGGTCGCCAAGGCCAAGGGCAAGAGCGCCACCGACGTCACCGTCGTGCTCCTGGACCGCCCGCGCCACGCCAAGCTCGTCGAGGAGATCCGCGCCACCGGCGCGATGATCAAGTTCATCTCCGACGGCGACGTCGCCGGCGCCATCATGGCGGCGCGCCCCGAGACGGGCATCGACCTGATGCTCGGCATCGGCGGCACGCCGGAGGGCATCATCGCCGCCTGCGCACTCAAGTGCCTCGACGGCGTCATCCAGGGCCGGCTGTGGCCTTCCGACGACGACGAGCGCCAGCGGGCCCTCGACGCCGGCCACGACCTCAGCCCCGAGACCATCCTGACCACCGACGAGCTGGTCACCGGCGACGACTGCTTCTTCGTCGCCACCGGGATCACCGACGGCGAGCTGATGAAGGGGGTGCGCTACACCGCCGGCGGCGCCAGCACGCACTCGCTGGTGATGCGCTCGCGCAGCGGCACGATCCGCTCCATCACCTCCGAGCACCGGCTGGAGAAGCTGCGCCCGTTCTCGGCGATCGACTTCGGCGGCGTCTAGAAGACGTCTGAACGACAGCGCGGCGCAGGCTGCGCCCAGGTGATCCGGCTCGGGTGGTCCTGCTCAGGCGATCCGGCTCAGGCGATCCGGCTCAGGCGCTCGGCTCCGGCGCTGTTGGCGAACAGCGCCTCGCTCACCGCGTCGATGACCCGAGGGTCCACGGCCATGCCGCAGTGCGAGGCCGTGACCTCCACCGGTACGGCGATCGGGTCGATGCAGGCGCGCCAGTCGACGATGCCGTCGTGACGCGAGTAGATGGCGGTGAACCCCACGCCGGCAGCCAGTGGCTCACGGCTCTCGTCGAAGCTCCGTCGGGCGCAGGTGCCGGCGACGCACTCGGCCGACATGAGCCCGGGCAGGCCGACGCGGCTGAGCTGCACCAGCACGTCGACGCCCCACGACAGCACGCGGTGGTGCGCCGCCGGCGCCATCATCGGGCTGCCCATCGTGACGATGCCCGAGACCAGATCCGGTCGGCGCGCGGCGAGACCTCGGGCGATCATGCCGCCGAGGCTGTGCCCGACGATCTGGACCCGCGACCCGCGACGCTCGGCGAGGCTCTCCAGGCGACCCTCCAGGGCGTCGACCGACTCGAGGGTGCAGCCCACGTTGGCGAGGATGTGGCTGCGGTAGGTGCGGAAGCCGCGCTGGCGCAGGCTGGTGGACATGGCCGACAAGGTGGCGTCGCCGGCCAGGAAGCCGGGGACCAGCAGCACCGGGTCGGCGCCTGCGGCCGCACGCTGCGGGGCGGGGCGCCCGTGACGTGAGCGACGCTCCTCGCCCCGGCGGACGGCGTACCGACCGACCTCGCCGACGATGCGGGCCTCGTGGAGCAGGGACACCAGGTGGGGGCGGGCATAGCCCTGCGGGAGCAGGAAGGAGGCCAGCGGGCTGTCGCTCATGTGACCCACATTACGCACGTGTTACATCGCGTCACAGGAAATCGGGGTCGTTGCACATCTTCTTCACACCTGGGGTTGACTGGGCGCCATGCCTCGCACGCCGCCCGTCCTCGTCTCCGAGGAGCTGCTCGCTCCGATCTCGGCGGAGATCGAGCTGTGCTACCAGACCTTCGGCGACCCCGACGACGAGCCGCTGCTGCTGGTGATGGGGCTGGGCGGTCCGATGACGTGGTGGGAGCCAGCGCTGTGCACGCGGCTGGCCGAGGCCGGCTTCTACGTCGTCCGCTTCGACAACCGCGATGCCGGTCGCTCGAGCCGGGGCTCGGGCAGGGTCACGCGGTCGATGCTGGTCCGTGGGTTCGCCGGGGTCCGCACGCGACCGCCGTACACCCTGGCCGACATGGCCGGCGACGCGTTCGGCCTGCTCGACCACCTCGGTCTGGACTCCGCCCACGTCGCCGGCGTGTCGATGGGCGGGATGATCGCGCAGACCATGGCCCTGGCCGAGCCGCGGCGGGTCCGGTCCTTGGCGAGCATCATGTCGACCACGGGCAGGCGCAGCGTCGGCTGGCAGCACCCCAGCCTCTTCCGCAACCTGCTGGGGCGCTCGTCGGGTCGCGAAGGATACATCCGCTCGAGCGTCACCACGTGGCGGATCATCGGCTCCCCCGGCTACCGGCAGCCACAGGAGGCGACCGAGAAGCGCGCCGCCGAGACCTACGACCGCGGCGTGAGCCTCGCGGGACTCACCCGTCAGATGGCCGCGATCGTGACGCAGCCCAACCGGGAGCCGTCGCTGCGGGGGCTGGCCGTGCCCACGGTCGTGATCCACGGGCTGGCCGACAAGATGGTGCACGTCTCGGGCGGGCGCGCCACGGCCGCGGCGATCCCCGGGGCCGACCTGCTGCTGATCGACCAGATGGGTCACGACCTCCCCGCGGCCCTCGACGAGACCTTCCCCCGCGCGATCCGCCGCAACGCCGACCGGGCCTCCGCCTGACGGCTCGACCCGGCCGCCCCCGGGTACACCCCCGGGCACACCCCTGGGTGGGCTAGACACCCACGCCCGATAGGGCCAAGGTGTGGCGAGGAGCACAACGGGAGGAGCCGTCATGGCGACGCACGATGGCGCGACGAGCAGAGCGCCACGGAATCGGGTCAGAGCAGTCGTAGCACTGGGTGCCGGGGCGGTGGTGTGCTCCATGCTGACGGCGTGCGGGAGCTCGGGACCGCCGACGTTGAACTGGTACGTCAACCCCGACGGGGTCGACACGCTGACCTCGTTGGCGGAGCAGTGCAGCACCGCCGACTACGACATCGACATCCAGCTGCTGCCCAGCGGGGCGACCGACCAGCGCACCCAGCTGGCCAGGCGCCTGGCGGCCGAGGACTCCTCGACCGACCTGATGAGCCTGGACCCGGTCTTCGTCCCGGAGTTCGCCAACGCCGGGTGGTTGCTCCCCTTCGAGGGCGAGGCCGCCGACGCGGTCACCAACGGCATCCTGGCCGGCCCGCTCGACACCGTCATGTGGGAGGACAAGGTCTTCGCCGCCCCGCAGTGGGCCAACACGCAGGTGGTGTGGTTCCGCAAGTCGCTGGCGCAGGCGGCCGGCCTGACGATGGACGACACCGTCACCTGGGACCAGGTCATCGAGGCCGCCGCGGACAACGACGGCACGGTCGGGATCCAGGCCAACCGCTACGAGGCGTACGTCGTGCTGATCAACGCCATGATCCTGGGCGCGGGCGGCGACATCGTCTCCGACACCGAGGCCGGCAAGGACGCCCAGGTCGACATCGACTCCGAGGCGGGGCGCAAGGCCGCCGCGATCATCGAGAAGCTCGCCGACTCCGATGCCGCGCAGAGCGACCTCACCGTCTCCAACGAGGGCACCAGCCTCGGACAGATGTACCCCGACAGCGGGGCCGGCGAGTTCATGACCAACTGGACCTTCGTCTACAAGAACTACCAGGACCTCGTCGAGAGCGGCGACCTGACGAAGGACGACCTCGAGGACCTCGGCTGGGCCCGCTACCCGCGCACGGTGGCCGACCAGCCGTCGGCCCCACCGGTGGGAGGCATCGACATCGCCGTCGGCGCCTTCACCGAGAATCCCGACTTCGCCCTCGAGGCGGCTCAGTGCGTCACCACCTCGAAGGCGCAGGAGGCGCTCGCGCGCGACGAGGGCCTGATGCCGGCGCGCGGCGAGGTCTACGACTCACCCGAGCTGAGCGAGTACCCCGAGGGGCTGCTCGACCTCTGGCAGACCAGCCTCGACGAGGGCGGCGCCAGGCCCAAGAGCGCCTACTACGCCCTGATCTCCGGCGCTGTGCAGAGCGTGTGGCACTCCCCGACCAGCGTCAGTCCGGACTCGACCCCTGCGGACTCTGCCGAGTTCCTGCGCGAGGTCCTCGACGGGAAGGCACTGCTGTGACCATCCAGGCCGAACGACCCGCCCACCGGGAGAAGCCCCGCTCCGGCAAGCCGGTCGCCAGCGACAGGATGCGCGCCGAGGCCCGGCTCGGGCAGCGACTGGTGGCCCCGGCGATCGTGCTGATGCTGCTGGTGACCGCGTTCCCGATGCTGCGGGCGCTCTACCTCTCGCTCTTCAACTACTCGCTGACCGCACCCGACGACCGCGAGTTCATCGGACTCGGCAACTACGGCGTCGCCCTGAGCGACCCGCTCTTCTGGACGACCACCGGGGTCACCGTGCTCTACATGGTGGTGACCGTCGGCTTCGAGCTCGTCATCGGCTTCGCCTTCGCCATGGTGATGCACCGGGTGATCTTCGCCCGCGGCATCATCCGCACCTCCATCCTGATCCCCTACGGCATCATCACGGTCGTCTCCGGCTTCGCGTGGCAGTTCGCGTTCAGCTTCCAGAACGGCTTCGTCAACAACTGGCTGCCGGGCATCTCCGAGAACTTCAACTGGTTCGGCGAGACCACCCCGGCCGTGATCGCGATCATGGTCTCGGAGATCTGGAAGACGACGCCGTTCATGTCGCTGCTGCTGCTGGCCGGCCTCGCCCAGGTCTCGGAGGACATGATCGAGGCCGCCAAGGTCGACGGTGCGACGTGGACCCAGCGTCTGGTCAAGGTGATCCTGCCCAACATGCGTGCGGCGATCATGGTCGCCGTCCTCTTCCGCGCCCTGGACGCCTACCGGATCTTCGACAACATCTTCGTGATGACGGCCGGGGCGGTGAACACCGAGTCGATCAGCTTCCTGACCTACCGCCAGACCATCGAGCAGTTCCAGATCGGGATCGGCTCCGCGCTCTCGGTGCTGCTGTTCGCCTCGGTGATCCTGATCGCGTTCCTGATCGTCAAGATCTTCCGGGTCGACCTCGCCGACGCACGACAGGAGAAGTGAGATGAAGAACAAGATCGGACTGCCGGTCGGCGTCCTGCTGATCCTCGCCTGGTGCCTGCTTCCCGTGGCCTGGATCATCTCGCTCTCCTTCAAGTCGCAGACCGCCATCACCAACGGGAGCCCCGGCTTCTTCCCCGCCTCCGGCGACGGCGCCGGGTGGCAGAACTACGCCGACGTCCTGGCCAACGACCAGTTCCGGCGGGCGATCATCAACTCGATCGGGATCAGCCTGATCGCCACCACCCTGTCGGTGCTGATCGCGACCCTCGCGGCCTACGCCATCGCCCGCCTCGAGTTCCGGGGCAAGAAGCTGGTGCTGACCATGGCGCTGGTGATCGCGATGTTCCCGGTGGTCTCGCTCGTCGGACCGCTCTTCGACCTGTGGCGCGCCGTCGGGCTCTACGACACCTGGCCCGGGTTGATCATCCCCTACCTGTCCTTCACCCTGCCGTTGGCGATCTGGACCCTGTCAGCCTTCTTCCGCGAGATCCCCTGGGAGATGGAGCAGGCCGCCCAGGTCGACGGCGCCACCTCCTGGCAGGCCTTCCGGCGCGTCATCGTCCCGCTCGCCGCACCCGGGGTGTTCACCGCGGCGATCCTGACGTTCTTCTTCGCCTGGAACGACTTCGTCTTCGGCATCTCGCTGACCTCGACCGAGGCCGCCCGTCCGATCCCGGCGTCGTTGTCGTTCTTCGTGGGCTCCGACCCGTTCAACCGGCCGGCCTCCCTGCTGGCCGCCGGGGCGGTCATCTCCACGATCCCGATCGTCATCATCATCCTGCTCTTCCAGCGCAAGATCGTCGCCGGCCTCACCTCCGGCGCAGTGAAAGGTTGACCCCCATGGCTGCCATCGACATGAAGAACATCGTCAAGAAGTACGGCGACGGGTTCCCCGCCGTCAACGACGTCAGCATCGACGTGCAGGACGGCGAGTTCATGATCCTCGTCGGACCCTCCGGGTGCGGGAAGTCCACGCTGCTGCGGATGATCGTCGGGCTGGAGGACATCACCGACGGCGACATGATGATCGGCGACAAGCGGGTCAACGACCTCGCGCCGCGCGACCGCAACCTCGCCATGGTCTTCCAGAACTACGCGCTCTACCCGCACCTGACCGTCTACGAGAACATCGCCTTCCCCCTGCGCCTCGCCAAGGCCCCCGACTCCGAGGTCGACGAGAAGGTGCGCGCCGCGTCGGCGACCCTCGAGCTCGACGAGCACCTCGAGCGCAAGCCCGGCAACCTCTCGGGAGGCCAGCGTCAGCGGGTGGCGATGGGCCGCGCGATCGTCCGGGACGCGGACGCGTTCCTCTTCGACGAGCCGCTGTCCAACCTGGACGCCAAGCTGCGGGGCCAGATGCGCAGCGAGATCGCCCGGCTGCAGAAGCGTCTGGGCATCACCACGGTCTACGTCACCCACGACCAGACCGAGGCGATGACCCTGGGCGACCGGGTCGCCGTCCTCAAGCGCGGCGTCCTGCAGCAGCTCGCCACCCCGCGTGAGCTCTACGAGAACCCGGGCAACCTCTTCGTGGCCGGCTTCATCGGCTCGCCGCCGATGAACTTCCTGCCCGCCACTGTGGAGGGCACGTCGGTGCAGCTGCCGTTCGGGTCGGTCGAGATCCCTGCCGACAAGGCAGCCAAGGTCGAGGGCCGCGGACTGCTGATCGCCGGTGTGCGCCCGGGCGACTTCGAGGACGCCGCGGTCGCCGACAAGCAGGGCGGCTCCACCTTCCACGCCACCGTCGACCGGGTGGAGTGGCTGGGCAACGAGGCCTACGCCTACGTCCCGTTCGAGGCCCCCGACGAGGTCCGGGACCAGTTGACCCAGCTCGAGAAGGACCTCGACGGCGACTCCCTGCGCACCCAGCTCGTCGTGGGGCTCGACGGTTCCAGCCGCGTCGCCGCCGGCGACGAGGCCGAGATCTGGATGAACACCGACAAGCTGCACCTCTTCGACCCGGCGACCGGGGAGAACCTCACCGTCGACCGCGAGCACGCCGGTCGTCTCGAGGAACGAGCCCTGACGACCGTCTAGCAGCGCCGGCTACGACCCCCGGGCAGCCCCGGGCACGCTGCGTCGCCGTCGCGCCCGACTACCGGGTGAGGCGGCGGCACTGCGTCGGGCGGCAGTCGACCCACGCCAGGAGCCGGCGCTTCAGCTGGCGGACGTAGGGCTTGTCGTGCTGGCGCTTGAACACGTTGGTGTCCTCCCAGGGCCGTCGGTAGCGGTACAGCTCCCACGCGTAGTCGGTCCGCCCCGGCGCCTTGTCCAGGTCCAGGCGCACCAGCAACCCGCGGTCGCTGCGCACGGCGACGTACGACGGGATGGCATCCAGCCGCCCACCGCTGCCGGGGTCGGCGTCCGGCTCCCCCGGCCGGACCGGCCCTTGGGTGTGCTCGAAGAAGGTGTGCGCAGCGCCGTCCGCGTCGACGTCCGCCAGGCTGGCGGCGAAGCTGGCTCCGGCACGGAAGCGCGCCGGCGACCTGCCGGCCAGCGACTCGATCGTGGGCGCCAGGTCGATGTTGCTCACGTGCTGCGACCGCCGACCGGCGACGACGCCGGGGCCGGTGACGACGAGCGGCACCCGGGTGTCGGAGTCGTACGGCGTGCCCTTGCCGCCGTTGAGCCCGTGCTGGCCGAGGTGGAAGCCGTTGTCGGAGGTGACGATCAAGTAGGTGTCCGGACCGATCACCCGACGCAGGCCGCGCAGGGTCCGGTCGACCGACTGCACCATCCGGGCCCGGTCGCGGTAGCGGACGAGCGCGGCCTCCCGGCTGAGCCGACCGATCGGCCGTCGCCACGCCGGGGCCCGCGTGACCTTGCCGCGCTCGAGGTAGGAGGGTCGGTTGTCGGACGGGTCGTCGCCGTAGCCGGCCAGGTCGCGCAGCGTGAGCCGCGAGCAACGACGCGGCCCGCAGTTGCCCCCGGGGTTGGCGGACGAGGGCCGGTCGCGAAAGGCGGCCGGGAAGACCGGGTCGTTGCGCCAGGCGGGCACGATCCGGGCGTGCGAGGCGTAGGTCGCCACGTGCAGGAGGTACGGCGTCCCGGACGCCGCACCCTTCTCGAGCCGACGAGCCAGGGCGGTGGCCCGCTGCTGGGTGACCGTCCCGACGTACGCCTTGTCCTTGACCGCGCGCGAGGCCGACTCCGGCGGACGCGGATGGTGGACCAGCCGCAGGCCCGGGCCACCGACGCCCCGGGTGGTCGTGCGGTAGTAGCCCCAGCCGTTGTAGCCCTCACCGGAGATCGACTCGAACTCGTCCCAGCCCGGCACGACCGGCGGCGGCGTGCGGGCGCCGGTCGAGGTGCGTCCGGGCTCGTACTCGTTGAGGTACTTGCCCAGGAACGCCGTGCGGTAGCCCGAGCGCTGCAGTGCCGTGTTGTAGGAGCGCTGCGGTCCGCGGTGGGCGCGGAACGCCGGCCAGCCGCCCAGGTCCGGGCCGGGGCCGCCACTGGTGTTGGTCCGCACGCCGTTGAGGTGCGGCGGCTGACCGGTGAAGGTCGCCGCGCGCGACGGGCAGCACAGGCTGTTGACCACGAAGGCGTTGTCGTACGTCGCACCCGTGCGCTGTAGGGCCCGCAGCGTGCGCATGGAGCGCACGAGCTCCAGCGACGCATCGTCCATCACGACCACGACGAAGCTGGGCCGCGGCGACGGCGCCGTGACGGCGGCGGAGGACCGGGCGTCCGCCGCTGCGGAGGCGGCCGCGGGCCCCACCGAGCCCGTCCCGAGCGGGGCGAGGAGCACGGCGGCCACGACGACTGCCAGCACCACACGACCAGCCACCCGCCCCATGGGAGGAACGGTAGGTCAGCGACTCAGTCGCGCGCAGCGTTTCGGCTCACAGTCCACCCACGCCTCGAGCCGACGGCGCAGCTCGCGGGCGTAGGGCAGGTCGTGGTCGGTGTCGAACACGTTGACGTCCTCCCACGGCCGGTCGTAGCGGTAGAGCTCCCAGGCGAAGTCGTCGCCGTAGAACGTCGGGTCCAGGTCGACCCGCACGAGCAGTCCCTCCTCGCCCCGGACCGCGACGTAGGAGGGGATGATGTCCAGCCTGCCGCCGCTGCCGAGGTCGGCGTCCGGCTCGCCGGGCAGCACCGGTCCGTAGGTGTGCTCCATGAACACGTAGCGCCCACCCGGGGCGGTCGGGGTGCCGAGGGTCTCGGCGAAGCTGCGCCCCGCCCGCTCCCCGCTCGCCCCGGCGCCGGCCAGCGCCTCGATCGTGGGGGCGAGGTCGACGTTGCTGACGACCTGCTCGCGCTCCCCCGGGACGACGCCGGGACCGGCCACCAGCAGCGGCACCCGTGAGTCGGAGTCGTAGGGCAGGCCCTTGCCCCCGTTCAGGCTGTGCTGGCCCAGGTGGAAGCCGTTGTCGGAGGTGAGGATCAGGTAGGTGTTCTCGCCGACCGTGGCTCCGATCCGACCGATCATCCGGTCGATCGACTGTGCCATCCGGGCCCGGTCCTGGTACCACCGCGAGCCCCGCTCCTCGGTCAGCCGGAACGGCTCGGTGCGCCAGGACTCCGCGAGACTGACCGTGCCCGCCTCGTCGATCCGGTAGGGGACGTTGTCCTCGCTCGGGTCGGCGTAGCCGGGCAGGTCGGCCACGCTCAGCTCGGAGCACGACACGGCACCACAGTTGCCCTCGGGGCTCCGCTCGCTCGGCCGGTCGCGCAGGGCGGGTGGGAAGACCGGTTCACCCGGGTACGACGGCCCGGTGCGGCCGTGGGTGGCGTACGGCGCCACGTGGAGCAGGTAGGGCTTGGAGCGCTTCTCGTAGCGGCGCAGCAGCCGCACCGCGCGATCGGCGACCACGGTGCCGGCGTACGTCTTGTCGACCTCGGCGGCCGACTCGGTGTCGCGATCGGGGCGCGGGTACTCCTCGAGCGTCAGCGTGGCCTGCTCGCCCTCGCCCTCGCCCTCGCCCTCGATGCTCGTCCGGTAGAACCCCCAGCCCTGGTAGGCACCGCCGCTGACCGCCTCGAAGTCGTCCCATCCCTCGATCAGCGGCGGCGCGATCCTCGAGCCGAGCGAGGTCAGCGGCGGCTCGTACTCGTTGAGGTACTTGCCGACGAACCCGGTGCGGTAGCCCGCCTCCTGCAGGGAGACGTTGTAGGAGCGTGCAGCCCCGTCGTTGTCCTCGAACGCCGGGTATCCCCCGAGCGCGCCCAGCGGCCCGCCCGAGGTGTTGGACAGCACGCCGTTGAGGTGCGGCGGCAACCCGGTGAACGTGGCCGCACGCGACGGACAGCACAGGCTGTTGACCACGAAGGCGTTGGCGTAGCTGGCGGACTGCTCCTTCATGGCCAAGGCGTTGGGCATCGTGCGCAACAGCTCGGTGGAGAAGTCGTCCATCACCACCAGCACGATGTTGGGCGGTCCGGCTGGGGCAGGTGGCTCGGGGCTGGCTCCGGGAGTCGGCTCGGCGGGGCCCCGCTCGGGCGGCACCCGCACCGCCGGTGGTGGGCCGCCGGCCTCGCCCAGCAGCGGGTCGCGGGGCTGCCCCGCGTCACCCGGCGGTGCCGGTATCGCCAGGGGCAGCAGCGCGAGCGCCGTCCCCGCGGCGAGGGTGCCGACCGCACCCAGCACGGCCCGACCGCGTCCTCCACCTGCTCTGCCCATGACGCGGCCCATCCTGCCTCGTGGCCGGTGAGACTCCGCGCGAAACGCCGTGATGCAGTGCCTTAGCCTGGCCCGGTGAGCACTGGTGCTGAGTTCCGCTATTCCGACCTCCTCCCCACGGGCGCCGACGACACGCCGTACCGCCTGATCACCACGGAGGGCGTCTCGACGACGGAGGTCGACGGGCGGACCTTCCTCAAGGTCGCGCCCGAGGCGATCCAGCGGCTGACGGCCGAGGCGATGCACGACATCAGCCACTACCTGCGCCCTGCCCACCTGGCTCAGCTGCGCAAGATCATCGACGACCCCGAGGCGTCGGGCAACGACCGGTTCGTGGCCACCGACCTGCTCAAGAACGTCAACATCTCCGCCGGCGGCGTGCTCCCGATGTGCCAGGACACCGGGACGGCGATCGTGATGGGCAAGAAGGCGGAGGGGGTGCTGACCGGGGCCGACGACGCCGAGGCGATCAGCCGCGGGGTCTTCGACGCCTACACCCAGCTCAACCTGCGCTACTCGCAGCTGGCGCCGCTGACGACGTACGAGGAGAAGAACACCGGCTCCAACCTGCCGGCCCAGATCGAGCTCTACTCCACGGCGCAGGGTCCGAACGGGCCGGAGTACAAGTTCCTCTTCATGGCCAAGGGCGGTGGCTCTGCCAACAAGTCGTTCCTGTTCCAGGAGACCAAGGCGATCCTCAACCCCAAGCGGATGCTGAGCTTCCTCGACGAGAAGATCCGCTCCCTCGGCACCGCCGCGTGCCCGCCGTACCACCTGGCGATCGTGATCGGCGGGACCAGCGCGGAGTTCGCCCTCAAGACGGCGAAGTACGCCTCCGCGCACTACCTCGACAACCTGCCGACCGAGGGCTCGATGGATGCCCATGGCTTCCGGGACGTCGAGCTCGAGGAGGAGGTCTTCAAGCTGACCCAGTCGTTCGGGATCGGCGCACAGTTCGGCGGCAAGTACTTCTGCCACGACGTCCGCGTCGTGCGCCTGCCCCGCCACGGCGCCTCGTGCCCGGTCGCGATCGCCGTCTCCTGCTCGGCCGACCGCCAGGCACTCGGCAAGATCACCGCCGAGGGCGTCTTCCTCGAGCAGCTGGAGACCGACCCCGCGACGTACCTGCCCGACACCACCGACGAGCAGCTGGCAGCCGACGCCGACGTGGTCCGGATCGACCTCAACCAGCCGATGGCCGACATCCTCGCCGAGCTGACCAAGCACCCCGTGAAGACCCGCCTGGCGCTGACCGGGCCGCTGGTCGTGGCCCGCGACATCGCGCACGCCAAGATCCAGGAGGTCCTCGACTCGGGCGGCGAGATGCCGCAGTACCTCCGGGACCACGCCGTCTACTACGCCGGGCCGGCCAAGACCCCGGAGGGCTATGCGTCGGGCTCGTTCGGCCCGACCACCGCCGGCCGGATGGACTCCTACGTGAAGTCCTTCCAGGCGGCAGGGGGCTCGATGGTGATGCTCGCCAAGGGCAACCGGTCCAAGCAGGTTACCGAGGCGTGCGACGAGTACGGCGGCTTCTACCTCGGCTCCATCGGCGGCCCGGCCGCGCGCCTGGCGCAGGACTGCATCAAGTCGGTCGAGGTGCTGGAGTACCCCGAGCTCGGCATGGAGGCGGTCTGGAAGATCGAGGTCGAGGACTTCCCCGCCTTCATCGTGGTCGACGACAAGGGCAACGACTTCTTCACCGACCCGTCCGGCGCCGTCACGGTCCCGATCTCGGGGATCCGGGTGCGGTCGGCGGAGTAGGCGCTCCGTCGGGGTCCCCTCTTCGGGGTGGGTGGGGCGTCCGCGCGCAGTCGACCCCTCTACGTGGTTGGTGTGGCGCCCGCGCGCGTAGTCGACCGGGTCTCGCCGTCAAGGATC
>NZZG01000193.1 GCA_002698575.1 Pimelobacter sp.
GGTTGGGTGGCTGTGATGTCGCTGCGTTCTCGTCGAGGGGGTCAGCAGACTCGATCAGGGTCGATTGGGATGAGACGCGAAGGCGGTCAGGCCAGGGCGGCCGAAGCCGGCCGGCGGGGTAGCGTCGCGTGCCCTGATGCAGGGTTCGACACCGCCGATCTGACCACCTTCTGCCGCCTCGATGAGCTCGGCCTCGTCGTGACCGGGCAACGACTCGAGCCCGAGCAGGCCGTGCTCGCCTGCCGCGTCGTCGAACCTCCTGATTCTGATGACCGCTGGTGTCGACGCTGTGGCTGCGAGGGCGCCGCCCGCGACACCGTGACCAGGCGTCTTGCCCACGAACCCTTCGGGTGGCGACCCACGACGCTGGTCGTGACGATCCGCCGCTACTCCTGCACCGGCTGCACCCATGTGTGGCGCCAGGACACCACCCGCGCCGCAGAGCCGAGGGCGAAGCTCTCGCGCCGCGGCCTGCGGTGGGCGCTGGAGGGCATCGTGGTGCAGCACCTCACCGTCGCTCGGGTCGCCGAGGGTCTTGGGGTCGGGTGGAACACCGCCAACGACGCTGTGCTGGCCGAGGGTAAGCGGGCACGATCGACGACGCGACCCGGTTCGACGGCGTCAAGGTCGTCGGTGTGGATGAGCACGTCGTGCGCCACGAGGCGCTGTTGTTTCGGATGGAGGTGAGAGACCTACATCGCTTGGCCGTCGTAGCGGCTGAGTGAAGCTGGCGGCAGCCTGAGCCGGGGAACGCCGGTGAGGGTGGGAGCAGCCGCGGTGAAGTCAGGGCGGTTCGGTACTTCCGGACGGGCCGTGCCTGGTGAGCGAGACGGGAAGGTGTACGCGAGGAATCGGTGTCGTAAAGCCTCTTCATCGTCGACCAGCTCGAACCCGGTAGATCTGGGCTGGTGAGCGGTGCAGAACTGTCCTGGGCGGCGTCAGCCAGACGCCGTGCAGGGCGGGGAACTGTCGGGACGGTTTATGTGTCGGGCCCGGCAGGTCGTGGTGAAGGTCTACGACGTCTGACCGAGAGGTCGGGCGTGGCCACGACGAAGCCGCAGGGGCAAAGCCGAGCACCTCACCCGTCGACCGAACAACAGTGAACGTGGGAACCACCTACGTCCGTTCCCGTGGTCGCCTTCAAGGGGCCGTTGGATAGGCGCGTTGCCTGCCGAAGGGCGTAGGTGGGGCGGAGCCGCCGTAGTACTCCGAGGCCGGGAAAGCCGGTCACATGGGGAAGGGCGGCAGCGAGAGGAAGCAACTGATGAGCAAGGAGGGACTGTGATGTCTGAAGATGCGTCGGTGAACACCGGCGCCGTCTGCTGGCCTGATGAAGATCAGGCATGGTGGGCGGTACGGAGGATGCAGACCAAGTTGCACTGCTGGGCGGCCGGGGAGTCCGATAAGGATTCCGGTCGCCGGTTTGATGATCTGTACAACCTGGTCTGTGACCCGGCGTTCTTGATGGTGGCGTGGCAACGCGTCGCAGGGAACAAGGGGAAGCGGACACCGGGGGTGGATGGGGCCACCGTGTCCCAGATCCGCCAACGGATCGGGGTAGAGGCGTTCCTGGGCGAGGTCCGTGAGCAGTTGAAGTCACGGAGTTTCGTCCCGGTCGAAGTACGGCAGGTGATGATCCCGAAGGCCAGCGGCAAGTTGCGCAGCCTGGGCATCCCGACTGTGACCGACCGGGTCGTTCAGGCCGCTTTGAAATTGGTGCTGGAACCCATCTTCGAGGCGGACTTCGAGCCGTGCTCGTATGGGTTCCGACCGAACCGGCGCGCGCAGGACGCGGTCGCTGAGATCCACCACTTCGCGAGCAAGTCGTACAAGTGGGTGTTGGAAGCCGACATCGAGGCGTGTTTCGACAAGATCGATCACGTCGCGTTGATGGACAGGGTCCGGCACAGGATCGGCGACAAGCGAGTGCTGGGGCTGGTCAAGGCGTTCCTCAAGGCCGGGGTGATGACCGCCATCGGCACCCGCGAGGCGACGCACACCGGTACCCCGCAGGGCGGGATCTTGTCCCCGCTGTTGGCCAACATCGCGTTGTCGGTACTGGATGAGCACTTCATGGAGAAGTGGCGCCAGGACATGGCCGAGATCGGGCAACGGCAGCGTCGTCGTAGACGCGGTGAGGCGAACTACCGACTCATCCGTTACGCCGATGACTTCGTCATCGTCGTGACCGGTGAGCGGAAGGATGCTGAGCGTCTGCGCGAGGAGGTGGCAGCCGTGATCGCCCCGATGGGGTTGCGACTGGCACCGGAGAAAACTCGTGTGGTCCACATTGATCACGGGTTCGATTTCCTCGGCTTCAACATCCGACGGATGCGGAGACGTGGGAGCAACAAGTGGTTCGTGTACACCAAGCCCTCGGCCAAGGCGATCGCCACGGTCAAGGGACGGGTGAAGGCGATGACCTACAGATCGACCCTGCACCGCGAGCCCGGGTATCTCATGGAGTACTTGGGTCGGGTGCTGCGGGGGTGGGCCAACTACTTCCGACACGGTGTGTCCAAGGCCGTCTTTGCTGGGATCGACTCCTACGCGTGGGAGCGGATCACCAACTGGCTGCGGAAGAAGCACCGGATCGGGTGGCCAGAACTCCGACGCAGGTTCTGCCTGCCCGGGACCTGGAGGCTCGTCGCCGATGGCGTCAGGTTCACGGGCGCAGCCAGCGTCCCTGTCGTTCGGTACCGCTACCGTGGCTACCGCATCCCGACGCCGTGGACACCGACAGGTCAAGCCGCCTGAACAGCAGCCACCTCGTGGAGAGCCCGGTGCGGTGAGAATCGCACGCCGGGTTCGGCGGGCGGTCCGGGGAAACGGGCTCGGAGCAATCCGAGCACCGCGCCCCGGGCCGACCCAACTGGAGGCACACCCGGCGTGGTGACAAGTACGTCACCGTGATCATCGACCTCACCCCGATCCGTGACGGTACGGGCCCATCACGGCTGCTCGACATGGTCGAAGGGAGGTCGAAGGCCGCGTTTAAGACCTGGCTGTCGGAGCGACCGCAGTCCTGGCGCGACGGTATCGAGGTCGTCGCGATGGACGGCTTCAGCGGCTTCAAGACCGCCACCACCGAAGAGTTGCCCGACGCGGTCACGGTGATGGACCCCTTCCACGTCGTGCGCCTGGCCGGCGACGCGTTGGATCGATGCCGACGTCGGATTCAGCAGATCATCCACGGCCACCGCGGCCGCGCCGATGACCCGCTCTACCGGGCCCGACGGATGCTGCACACCGGTGCCGACCTCCTCACCGACAAGCAATGCGAACGGTTGCGGGTGCTGTTCGCTGGCGATGAGCACGTCCAGGTCGAGGCGACCTGGGGGATCTACCAGCGCATGGTCGGCGCCTACCGTGAACCAGACCGGGCCAAGGGCCGCGAGCTGATGGTGAAACTCATCGACACCCTCAGCGACGGCGTCCCGAAGGTTCTCACCGAGATCACCACCCTGGGCAGGACGCTGAAGAAGCGCGCAGACGACGTGCTCGCCTACTTCGACAGGCCCGGCACGAGCAACGGGCCTACCGAGGCCATCAACGGACGGCTCGAGCACCTACGCGGCTCCGCACTCGGATTCCGCAACCTCACCAACTACATCGCCAGGTCACTCCTCGAGTCCGGAGGGTTCAGGCCGCAGCTACACCCTGGATTGTGAAGAGCCGCTTATCGGGGCCGACACCTTCCCGGAGGCGGACCTCCCCGGGACTGCTGAGGGTTGGTTGTCACCTTGACCTGCCCTACAGCTGTCCCGTTCCACCTGGCAAAGTCCCAGCGGGCGGACGGTTCACGGAGTGACGTCCGGCAGAGTGGTGTACGGATCCTGGTGAGCGTGTCGCTGTCGAAGTAGGCGACGGTCACCGGGTGATCCTTCGAGTGAACTTCTCACGGCACTCTCGAAAGGACCGTCCACGGTGACCGTCAACGCAAGTATCGACCCTGCTCGAGGAACAGCTCGCCCAGGCCTCACCTGATCTGCTGCGCGAGCTGTTGCAGACCTTCATCAACACGCTGCTCTCGGCTGAGGCCGACGCGGTCTGCGGCGCCGCCTACGGCACCAGCTCCCCGGATCGGGTCAACCGTCGCAACGGCTACCGCCACCGCGACTTCGACACCCGCGCTGGGACCCTCGACATCGCGGTCCCCAAGCTCCGCGAGGGCACCTACTTCCCCGAGTGGCTCCTTGAGCGCCGCAAGCGCGCCGAACGGGCGCTGACCTCGGTGGTCGCGACCTGCTACCTCCTCGGCGTCTCCACGCGGCGCATGGACAAGCTCGTGCAGTCCCTCGGGATCACGACGCTGTCGAAGTCGCAGGTCTCTGAGATGGCCACGGACCTCGACGCCCACGTCGAGGAGTTCCGCACCCGATCCCTCGCTGAGGCTGGTCCGTTCACGTTCGTCGCGGCTGACGCGCTGGTGCTGAAGGTCCGCGAAGGCGGCCGCGTGGTGCCGGTCCACGCCCTGGTCGCGACCGGCGTGAACGCCGATGGGCACCGCGAGGTCCTCGGCGTGCAGGTCACCACCAGCGAGGACGGTGCCGGCTGGCTTGCGTTCTTCCGCGACCTCACAGCCCGCGGCCTGTCCGGGGTCAAGCTCGTCACCTCAGATGCCCACCGCGGACTCGTCCACGCGATCACCGCGACGCTACCCGGCGCCAGCTGGCAGCGCTGCCGCACGCACTACGCCGCGAACCTGATGTCCGCGACCCCGAAGACCAGCTGGGGGTGGGTCAAGGCGCTGCTGCACTCGGTCTACGACCAGCCCGACACCGAGGCAGTGCACGCCCAGTTCGACCGCGTCGTCGACGCCCTGGCCGACAAGCTCCCGGCTGTGGCCGAGCACCTCGAGACCGCTCGCGCCGACATCCTGGCGTTCACCGCGTTCCCGAAGGAGATCTGGCGTCAGATCTGGTCCAACAACCCCAACGAGCGCCTCAACCGCGAGATCCGCCGCCGCACCGACGTAGTCGGGACCTTCCCCGACCGACCCAGCCTGATCCGCCTCATCGGCGCCGTACTGGCCGAGCAACACGACGAATGGGCCGAAGGCCGCCGCTACCTCGGACTCGACGTCCTCACCCGATCCCAAACAGTCAACACCAACGAGGAGGTGACCACCGAGCCCACCACCATCGCGGCCCTCACGGCCTGAACAACAACCACGAGGGATCAGACCTCGTACACCACGTCACCGGACTTGACCGTTCACGGACACCCGCAACCTAGAAAGTGGCCCTTCTCAAGACCAATTTTGAACGACCGCAAATCGCCAGCACGCTCTGAAAGGAGGCTAGCCTGCTACAAGCTCGGTACAAACGGCCGGGAAATCTCTACGTTTGCGCAGGTCAGCATGGGTCAGTCAGTCAGTACTACGACATCTAGGTCGTAAACCGATCGAATTACTTATATTCGATCACCGATGGCCCCGGGGACTCCCCGGGGCCATCGGCATTCTCGGGGCCCGGGACCAAGCCAAGGCCCACCTGCTCGGGTGGCCCGAGAACGACGCGCTGGGCTGTGGATAGCCCGTCAGATCGCGCTCGCGTCGCGATACAACTGTTCCAGGTCGAGGAGGAGCAATGGTTGACGAGGATGCGTCGTGGATGGGCCCGCTACCAGCAGCGCCGGGCTGCGACTGTCACATCTGCCGACCCGACGAGTCGTACGACGAGCAGGATCGTCGCGTGATCGACACCGTCCTCAAGCACGGATGGCAGGTCATCCTGGTCGCCGAGCACGCGGGGTGCAGCGACCCGGACCACGATGATCACGCGACCGGTCACGGCGAGTCCGGGCCGGCCTTCGCCTACACGATCGGACTAGGTCATCGTGCTGGACATCCGGAACTGCTGATGTCTGGTCTTGACCATGCCGTCATGCATCGCGCTCTCAACGGCATCGCGCGACGAGTCATCGACGGGCTGCGTCTGGCGCCGGGAGACGAGCTCGAGGACGTTCTCGCTGGCGTACCGGTCGCCGTCAAGCAGGTCAGTGACGCCGCGCTCCCGGAAACGGTCACTTGGGCAGGATGGTTCCAACGGCGCAAGCCAGAAGCCTTGGCCATCGTCTGGCCAGATCGGCGCGGCGTGTTCGCGTGGCAACCGGGCGCGCCTGAGGTTCTCGACGTCGTTCAACCACACGGATGGCGCGTGCCCATCGAGCACACAGGCGGGCTTGCGACCGACCCGACCTGGGACTTCCCAATCCCACCGGAGCAGCGCGTCTTCTCGTGCACCCACGTGGTTGACGACGGTGAAGCTGTTCTCTGGGCCGCTCGCGAACGGGATGCCGAGCGCGGCGAGGACTGGAGCATCCACTGCGGCGCGACTGGTCACGCGACCGACGACATGCGCATCGTGCACCTGGCCCACCTCGTGCGCTCTTCACCAAGCCTTCGGCAGATCAGCGACCTCGGTCTCGACGTCGAGGCGTGGCGCACCGACCCGGACGCCGACTGGGAGACGGCGCCGCTTTCATCATGAGGCGTTGAGGATCCGCAGCGCGGTCTGGCCGTTGGCTCGGGCGTCGGTCGGCAGCGTTCGCCATTGCGTGGCGGAGTCCGGTAGGGCACGCGCCAACGTCTGGAGCCGCGAACGATCCGAGCCGGCGAACTGCTCGCGCTCGGCGTACGGGTCCTCGATGACCGCCAGCAGCAGCGCCGCATCTTGGAGGTGGCGTGCGCGGTCACGGGAGTCGGTCTGGTACGCAGCGGCCTTGAGGATCAGCGCGCCGAACGGCGACGGGACGCTCACCGTGGTGGTGCGGCCGGCGGCGATCTGGAGTCGTGCGTTGATGGTTCGACGTAGGGCCTGGGTTCCGCCCTCGATGGCGATCATCGTGCGACCACGGAGCGTCTCGACCACTCGCGGTGCGGCATGGTCAGCGACGAGGAGGTCGACGACGTCGGTACCGCTCGTCACGACGTCGATCGTCGCCTCCCCTCGCTTGAACCGATGGGCGGTGTTGTTCATTTCGTCGATCGACGGCGCCAGCTCGTAACCGAGCGACTCCAGCGTCCGTGCGGTCACGGACGCGATACCGCGGGTGGTCTCGACGTGGAGGACGATGTCAACATCGTTGGTAGGGCGCACGGCATCGATGCCTGCATGGATGCCGTGGAGCTGAGCCATCAGACCGCCGACAAGCGTCCACTTGTCGTGGGACAACACGGCTTCGATCTCGGCGACATTCGGCCACGGCACGCCCCAGCCACCGGCGGGTGTGGCGACATCGATGGTCGGCCTGTCAGCCACGGAACTCCCCCAGCGCTCGGTCAAGCGCGTCGACCCCGGCTCGGCGCTCACGGACGTCGAGGGACTCGGCCAGGTCCAGCGCGGCCAGAACATCGCCGGCGCTGACCAGGTCCCGGACCACGTCGAGATCCATTGTGGTCGCGCGCAGAGTCACGCTCCCGGTGTCATCGCGAATCAAGCCATGACGCGACACGACTGCGTTCACTTCGGTCGTGGCCAGATAGCCATCGATCGCGTTCGTCGCCGCCAACCCCAATCGCTCTGCCGCCGATGATGTGTCGACCAGCTCCGCGAGCAGCCGCTCCCCCGCGCTCCGATGCGCGACAAACCGGCTCACGATGGCCCGGCCACGCGCGCGCTCGACTACTTCCTCGGCGCCGAGACCACGGAGTCGCCCTCTGAGCCGCGACCGCTGACTCTCCCCCAGCCACCCCGCCTCCTGTCCCGAGAGCAAAGCCACGGCAGCCCATGCCGTCGACTCGGCCCACGCCCTCGTATGCGAACTGCGGCGGACGGCCAGCAGTCGCTCAACCGAGGTCTCATCGACAACACCCCTGGCCAACGACCGCAGCTCACCGCGCGCGACCAGGTGCTGGACCTGTCGCGTCGAGACACCGAGCCGCTCAGCGGCCTCGGAGACGGCAAGCAACGACATGACATACATGTTCGCCTAAGCGAAGTTATCCGTCAAACGTGGCCGATCAGAAGACGGCCGATTTCTAGACCAATCTAGGCACGCTGCTCCGACTTAGGGCGCCCAGCACACGGGGTAGCCTGCTACAAATCCGGTACAAACAGCTGGCCATCCTCGACGTTTGCGCAGGTCAGCATGGGTCAGTCAGTCAGAACTACGACATCTGATTTGAGGGCTTTCACCCCCTGTCAGTAGTGGTCGAAAGCGGCCTCTGACCTGGAAAACGTCTTTCGGCGTCTTCCAGAGTCAGGGGCCGTCTTCGTTGTTCAGCGGCCCCAGACTCGGACCGCACGGCACCGGTCGGGGTGTCACACCTGGCTTGTATGACACTCTCCGTCCGATCCCCCGACGAGCTGATCGCGGTCATCCCGCACCTGCTCGGCTTCAAGCCCGAGGAGTCGCTCGTTCCCCTGCCGTTGAGCTCCGGACTGCCGGCAGCACGCGTCGAGCCACCACACCGCACGACCGCGAGGTCGTCTGGAGCTCTATCCGCGACACCTATCGTTGTCGCGTTCCGACCGGCGTTGACGGCGTCGGGCCACTTCCGGACGAGATTTGACAGCCCGGAGCCGCAGCCTGCGGTCGTTCAGTGACAGCGAAAGACCGCAATCAATGGCCGCTGTGCCCGCCCACGCGGACATGCAGCCGCCGTGTTCGCAGTGTCCGACTGCCGCGGCACCCACTGGGACATCAGCTTCGGCGACACCGCCGTCCGACGGACCTGCCTCGACGTTTGACCAGGAGCGACTACCAGGTCCAGGTGCGGCAGGAATCGTCTCCGTGGACGACGATCGAGGACGGCTTCAGCACTACGCCGAGCCTTCCACTGGACAACCTGAGGCCCGGAGAGGGCTATGAGTTCCGCGTCCGCGGCGAAAACGGTGGGGGAGGTGCCCCGTGGTCCGATGTCGCATCTATCACGATGCCGGCGGCTACCGTCCCGGACTCGACAGGCGGCGTCACCGTCTCCGAGATCTCCACGACCTCAGCGACGCTCGGCTGGATGCGGCCGGCCTACGACGGCGGTGCTGCGGTGCTCGACGTGGTGGTGGAGCTGTCCACCGACGCCGGTGCGACCTGGGTGCCAGTCCCACACGCAGCGACGACCTCCACGTCCTTGGCACTCACAGGACTGGTCGGCGGCACGACGTACCTCGCCAGGGTTGCGTCGCTCAACATCATCGGCGTCGGGGGTTGGTCTCCCGCAGCCTCGTTCGCGACCGACCTGGTCCCCGCCACTCCCCCTCGGCAGTTGACCGCTCGCCTGACCGGCCCTCGAGAGGGGCAGCTCTCGTGGCTGGCGCCGAGCGACCTCGGCGGGGCGACATCGGTGACGTACGTCGTGGAGAGCTCTCGTGACGCAGGCGCTACGTGGGTGCCGCTCGAGATCGAGCCCTTCTCGGCACGTTCCTTTCATGTCGACGGGCTGGCCCGTGGGACGACATACGCCTTCCGTGTCCTGGCCTTGAACGGCGCCGGCGCGAGCTCGCCCAGCAACGAGGCGAACGTGCTGTCTCCACGCACTGTTGCCAGCGCTCCGCGAGGAGCTCGAGCAAAGCCCAGCTCGATCACGTCGACCTCGGCGACCATCCAGTGGCTGGCTCCGCACGACAGTGGCGGCGCACTCATCGTCGACTACGTCGTGGATGTCTCGGTGAACAACGGCAGGACCTGGGTCCGCCTCAAGAAGCCGCAGAGCCGCACAAGGGCGGTCCGGCTGACAGGGCTGAAGGCCGCGCGCAGCTATCAGGTCCGAGTTCGCGCCCGCAACCAGGTAGGGCTCTCCGACTGGGCGATGACCTCGTTCACGACGGATGAGCAGCGCCGAGACCGCAACCCGCGATAGCTCGCTCCTCGTTGGTGCCGCAGCTCAANCACNTNCGNCAGCTCGGCGTCACCTCACGCACCGAGGCCGCGCTCCTCGTCGATGGCGGCGACCGCGGCTGACGCCGGCCGGTGACCGTCGTCGCGGCGACGATCCAGGTGGACCCCGGCGATCATGCAGCGCACCGATCCGCCCGCCAGCTCGATGGTGGGGATGTCCACGTCGAGGATCTCGCAGGACTCCTCGATCACCGCGACCTGGTCGTCGCGCAGGCTGCGCCGGGCTCGCGAGGACATGGCCATCAGGTAGCGACGCCGGCCCTGCGCCGTGCGGCCGCAGAGCTCGACCGCGTTGCCCGCGAACTCCCGCACCTGCGCCTCGGTCAGCTCGACGACCTGCCGGCCGTTGACGGTGAGCCGTTCACGCACCGCTGCCCGACGCGCCTCGTCGGGGATCATCTCCAGGGCGACCAGGGCCACGTCGGTGCCGATGCAGGCCATCACGTTGGTGTGGTACACCGGCACCCCGGCGGAGTCGACCGCGTCGAAAGCCATCGGCTCGTAGCCGAAGTCGGTGCAGAAGCGCTCGAGCACGTGGGTGTCGGCGCGGTGGCTCACCGCCGCGTAGGCCACCCGCGAGACGTGGTCCAACACCATCGCACCGGTGCCCTCGAGGAAGATGCCGTCCGGCTCGAGCCCGGAGTAGTCGATGATCGTCTGCACCCGGTAGGACGACTTGAGCATCTCCAGCACGTCGGCGCGACGCTCGTGACGCCGGTTGGACGCATACATCGGGTAGACCGCGACACTGCCGCCCGCGTGGGTGGAGAGCCAGTTGTTGGGGAAGACGCTGTCCGGCCGGGTGTGGTCGGAGTCGGCGAAGACGTGCACCCGTACGCCGGCCTCCCGCAGCATGCGCGCCACGGCATCCATCTCGGCCAACGCCTGGGACGAGATCTGCGCACTGGACCGGTCTGCGGGAGGTGCTGCCTGGAAGGCGTTGTCGGCGGCAGTGGCCTGGTTGGGCACGAACCGCTCCGCGCGGACCAGGACGACGGCAGAGGGGGCTTGAGCACTCACGATCGGACACTAGACGACGCCCCGTCGGCGAACGCCTCCGGGCGACACTCGGCCGTCTCAGGCGTCTCGCGTGTGACTCAGCGGGAGCCGCACGGTGAATGTGCTGCCCTCGCCGGGCGCCGAGGTCACCCGGATCGAGCCCCCGTGTCGTTGGACGATGCGTCGCACGATGCTGAGGCCGAGACCGGTGCCCGTGACGGCGAGAGCAGTCGGGTTCGTGGAGCGGAAGAACTCGGCGAAGAGCTCCTCCTGGTCGCCGGGACTGATCCCGATGCCCGAGTCAGCGACCACCAGTCGCACGAAGCGAGCGGTGCGTTCGATGGACACCTCGACGACTCCTCCCGCCGGCGTGTACTTGATGGCGTTGTCGACGAGGTTGAGCACGACGCGCTCCAGCTCGGCACCGTTGCCCGTGATGAGGACGGGACCTCCGTGGGGCGCGAGACGCAGCGAGACGCGTTGCGCGTCGGCCTGCGGCTGCAGAGAGGCCACGACGTCGCGCGCGACGAGCCGTAGGTCGAGGATCCCCGGGTCCGTGCCCGCCGCCGCATCGATCCTCTTGAGGGTCAGCAGCTCGTCGGTGAGCCTCAAGACGCGGCGTAGGTTGCGCTGCACCACCTCGAAGGCGTTGTCGCCGACCTGGACCCCGGCGGTCACCGCATCCTCGATCAGCTCCAAGTGGCCGACCACGGAGGTCAACGGCGTGCGCAGCTCGTGCGAGACCGTGGAGACGAGGTCGTTCTTGTACCCGTCGAGCGCCTCCAGCTGCTGGACCAGGACCCGCTCTCGCTCGAGGAGCCGCACCGAGAGCACGGCCTGCCCAAGATGCCGCCCCAGTCGGGCCGAGGCCTCGATCTCCTCGTCGGACCACACCGACTCGTCGTCGCGGCACGCCACGAAGTAGCCGAAGCAGTCCGAGCCCACCCCGACCGGGCACATCAGCAGGCTGCTCGCGCCGACGGCCTCCAAGAACTGCATCAGCCCCGCCTGATCCTCCGAGATCGGGATCGGCTCGCTGGTGGAGCGACGAACCCAGCCCGCGCGGCCCTCGACGACCCTGATGCGTTCCGGAGTCTCGGACCAGGCCGATGTGCTGGACGCCCAACGTCCGTCGCGCAGGAACGCCGTGGCCACCACCCCCGCGTCCCAGGCTGCGCGGGCATCCGCGGCGGCGTGAGCCAGGACTTCTGGCGACGCGAGCGGTACCGTGCCCGCCGGAACCGCCGCCACCTCACCGGGGTGACCGGGGTTCTGCGGATCGATGACCCGCACCCACAGAGTGCTGGCCCGCAGCACCGAGGAGAAGGCCGACGCGCTGGTGGCGACCAGGCGCGCAGGGTCGTGGTCGGCGTCGGTGCTGAGCAGGGCCGCCTGGACGGCACCGGAGAGCCGGACCCGCTCCTCGAGTGCGGTCGCCCGGCGGGCCTGGTTGAGCGCCAACCCGGCCAGGTCGGCATACATCTCCAGCAGCTCGCGACGAGCGGCCGTTGGCCGGAGCCCGTCGTCCGGGAGGTCCACGGACAGCACCCCGAGCAGCTCGCCCTCGGGCGAGCGGAGGAGACAGCGCAGCGTGTCCTCCCCCAGCCACTTCCCCGGCTGCGGGGCCACGTCCGAGACGTCCGGGATCCACCCGCCGGCGGCCTCTCCCAGACGACCGGCAGGAAGGAAGAAGAGGCAGCCGGACTGGTCCGAGGCCCTGAGCTCCGCCTCCATCTCGGCCAGGCTGACCCGCGTTCCCATGAGCTGCTCCCGGGCGTCGTCGCGACCGGCCACCGACACGATCTCGAAGTCCAGGGCATCGGTGAGCCAGCTGATGGCGGCCACCTGGAAGCCCACGACGTCGACCACGCCCTGGGTGAGGACGCTCAGCACCGTGTGAACGTCGACGCCCAGATTGATCCGACGGATGATCTGGTACATCGGCCGGAAGAGATCCACCTCGTGCCGGACCGGAGCCATGGCGCCTCCCGATCAACTCTGGGAGGTCAGCGTAGCGACATCCGGCCCTCTCGGCCGGTCATCGGAGCCGGCGAACCAGATAGGGCGCCGTGACGCTGTCGGGCGACGCCGCCACGTCGTACGGCGTCCCGGTCGCGACCACCCGACCACCGGTGTCACCGCCACCGGGTCCCAGGTCGATCACCCAGTCGGCCGACGCGATCGTGGTGAGGTCGTGCTCGACGAGGACCACGGTGTTGCCGGCGTCCACGAGGCGGTGGAGCTGACGCAGCAGGAGCGCGACGTCCGCGGGATGCAGGCCCGCCGTGGGCTCGTCGAGCAGGTAGAGCGCGTGGCCGCGGCGCGCACGCTGCAGCTCAGTGGCGAGCTTGATCCGCTGCGCCTCTCCCCCACTGAGCTCGGTGGCGGGCTGTCCGAGGCGCAGGTAGCCCAGGCCGACCTCGCGCAGGGTCTCGAGGCTGCGGGAGGCAGACGGTACGTCGGCGAGGAACTCGGCCGCGTCGTCGACGGTCAGTCCCAGCACCTCGGCGACGTTCCTGCCCTGGTAGGTCACCTCGAGCGTCTCGGCGTTGTAGCGCGCGCCGTGGCACGTGGGACACGGCGCGTAGGTGCCGGGCAGGAAGAGCAGCTCGACCGAGACGAAGCCCTCGCCCTGGCACGAGGCGCAGCGTCCCTCGGCGACGTTGAACGAGAAGCGCCCGACCCCGTAGCCCCGCGCACGGGACTCGCGGGTGGCGGCGAAGAGCTTGCGGACGGCGTCGAAGAGCCCGGTATAGGTCGCCAGGTTGGACCGGGGGGTGCGGCCGATGGGTCGCTGGTCGACGAGCACCAGGCGGTCGAAGGCCTCCAGCCCCGACGCGCTGTCCACGTCCACCTCGAGTCCGCCCGCGTGGTCGGGACCGGCGTCGGGGTCCGGGGCGAGACCCAGGTGGGCGCCCACCAGCTCGGCGAGCACCTGGGTCACCAGCGTCGACTTGCCCGAGCCGGACACGCCCGTCACCGCGGTCAGCACACAGAGCGGGACGTCGACCGAGACGTCGTCGAGGTTGTGCCGCGAGATGCCGCGCAGGTGCAGCCAGCCGTGCGGCACACGGGGCGCGTGCACCAGCCGCTCGGCCCGGCCGAACAGGTGGTCGCTCGTGGCCGACTCCACGACCTGCTCCAGTCCCGCGACCGGTCCGCTGTAGAGCACGCGCCCGCCGGCATCCCCGGCGCCGGGGCCGATGTCGACCACCCAGTCGGCGCGGCGGACGACGTCCAGGTCGTGCTCGACCACGAACAACGAGTTGCCCGACGCCTTGAGCCGGTCCAGGACGTCGAGCAACGGCTCCGTGTCGGCGGGATGCAGCCCCGCCGACGGCTCGTCGAGCACGTAGACCACCCCGAAGAGCCCCGAGCGCAGCTGGGTGGCGATCCTCAGCCGCTGGGCCTCCCCGGGCGAGAGCGTCGTGGAGCTGCGGCCCAGGGCGAGGTAGCCCAGTCCCAGGTCGAGCAGCACCTCGATCCGGGCCACCAGGTCCGCGCAGATCCGCCGGGCGACCTCGTTGCTCTCGCTCGCGGACGCGAAGGGCCGCAGCACCGCGACCAGGTCCTGGAAGCTCGAGGCGTTGACCTCGGCGATGGACTGCCCGGCGAAGGTCACCGCCAGCGCCTCGACGGTGAGTCCGCTGCCCCCGCAGTCGGGGCAGGCGCTGCTCGCCATGAAGCGCATCGCCTTGTCGCGCATCGCCTCGCTCTTGGAGTCCGAGAGCACGTGGAGCACGTGCTTGCGGGCGCTCCAGAACGTGCCGTGGTACGGCCGTCCGGACCCTCCGTCGTCCCGGTGCTGGGTCTCGATCAGCACCGAGGGCTGCTCGTCGGTGTAGAGGATCCAGTCCCGGTCGTCCCGGTCCAGCTCCTGCCACGGCCGATCCACGTCGATGCCGAGGCTGCGCACGATCCGACGCAGGTTGTGGCCCTGCCACGCTCCTGGCCACGAGGCCACGGCACCGTCGCGGATGCTGAGGGACGGGTCCGGGACCAGCAGCGACTCGCTCACCTCGTGCACCACCCCGAGCCCGTGGCAGCGCGGGCAGGCACCGGCGGCGGTGTTCGGGGAGAACGCCTCGGCTGCCAGGTGCCCGGCACCCTGCGGGTAGTGACCGGCACGCGAGTACAGGATGCGGAGCAGGTTGGACAGCGTGGTGAGCGTCCCCACCGTCGAGCGCGAGCTGGCCGCCCCACGCCGCTGCTGGAGCGCCACCGCGGGCGGCAGCCCGGTGATCTCCTGGACCTGAGGTGCCCCCACCTGCTGCAGCAGTCTGCGGGCGTACGGCGCGACGGACTCGAAGTAGCGGCGCTGCGCCTCGGCGTACAGGGTCCCGAAGGCCAACGACGACTTGCCCGAGCCCGAGACGCCGGTGAACGCGACCATCGCGTCGCGCGGGAGGTCGACGTCGACGTCCTTGAGGTTGTGCTCGCCGGCGCCGCGCACGTGCACGAACCGGTCGGCCGGGTCATGGGACACGGCGCCGGGCGGGAGCGAAGGACGGGGATCAGAGGACGTCACCCCGTCACCATGCCGGACATCGCCCGCATTCTCCGCAACGCCGCGACGTCCGCAGCCCTGGTGCCCGGGCTGCCGCGCTCGACTCGCGGGTACGCTGCCACCACCGTCATGTCTGTGTCCGACCACGCCCCGTCCGCGGAGCCACGCCTGCTGCTGTGCATCGATGCCCCCTCGCTGCTGCACCGCAACCACCACGCCCGCGCCGGCACCGACCTGCGTGACCTCGGCGGTCGGCCCGCCTGGGCCCTGCACGGGATGGTGCGCCAGGTCGTCGAGGCGATCGAGGCCTTCGCACCGGACGCTGTCGTCCTCGGCCTCGACGACAAGACCTCATCGGTGCGGGCCCAGGCCTACCCCGCCTACAAGGCCGGACGGGCCGAGAAGGACCCCGCGCTGGTCGAGCAGCTGGGCCGGGCCGGAGCCCTGCTCGACGCCCTCGGGCTCCTGACCCTCACCCCACCGGGGCTCGAGGCCGACGACGTCAGTGCCTCGGCGGCGGCCTGGGCGAGGAGGTCGGGCTGGCGCTGCGTGATCATCACCTCCGACCGGGACGCCTTCGCCCACATCAGCGACACCACCGAGGTGCTGCGCCTGATCGACGGCGGCATCCACGGCTCGCCTCTGCTCAACCCCGCGCGGCTGCTGGCCCTCTACGGCGTCGCCGCCGAGCACTACCTCGAGTACGCCGCACTGCGCGGCGACGCCAGCGACAACCTGCCGGGCGTCACGGGCATCGGGGAGAAGGGCGCCGCGGCGCTGCTCGCGCAGGTGGCCTCCATGCGCGAGGTGTGGGCGGACCTGGAGCACACCGGCGGCGCCACCATCGCCGCGGCCCTCGACGCGGACGCCGCCGAG
>NZZG01000194.1 GCA_002698575.1 Pimelobacter sp.
TGCACGCGCGCGCCATCCTGGGCCTGCCCATCCCCTCGATCCGGGCCCGCGGAGCCGCAGCGTCGTGCGCCGTGCTGGTCGAGGGCGACCGGGTCGCGCCGAGCTTCGCGGGCATCGAGCGCGCGCTCGCGGTGCCGGACACCCAGCTGCGCCTCTTCGGCAAGCCCGAGGTCGTCGGTCGCCGCCGGATGGCGGTCACGCTCGCGCTGGGTCTCGACGTGGACGAGGCACGCGCCACCGCGCGCGAGGCGGCCGCGCAGATCAACGTCGTGGAGTAGCGACGTCGATCCGCTGAGTCTGGGTTTCGCTGAGTCTGGGCGGCTCGGGTCAGGCCTTGCGCGCCACGACGTAGAGCCGCTCGGTGGTCTCGCCCCGCGCGGTGATCGGGCCGCGGCGATACCACTCGACGTCCACGAGTCCCGCGCCCTGGACCAGGGCGACGACCTCGGCGGGCTCGTTGAAGACGAAGTCGAGGTCGATCTCGTGCTCGAACCACGTCGGGTTGTTGCGCACGGTGCTGCCGCAGTGCATGCCGAGCACCAGCCAGCCGCCGGCGGCCAGCGGACGCACCAGGGACGCGACGGCCTCCGGCAGCTCCGAGGGCGCCAGGTGGATCAGCGAGTACCAGGCCAGGACGGCCGCCCAGCCCGCGGCGCCGACGGGTCGCATCAGGCGGCGCAGGTCGCCGACCTCGTAGTGACCGTCGGGGAAGCGCCGACGCGCCTGGTCGACCATCTCCGGCGCAAGGTCGATGCCGGTCGCCTCGGCCCCCGCGGAAGCGAGGTAGGCGGTCGTGTGTCCGGGTCCGCACCCGACCTCGACCACCGGCCCCCCGACGACCGGGTGGGCAGCGTGGGCGGCCACCCGGTCGAGCAGCCAGGTCTCGAACGGCTGGCGGTCGTCCAGGAGCTCGTCGCTGAGCGCCTCGGCGTACGACGCGGCGACCGCGCCGTACGACGTGCGGACCTTGGCGTCGCGGGCCTCGGCCCCGGCTGCGAGGACGGACTCCCGGTCGACGGCCGGATCGAGTCGTGCCGACGATGCGGGCGCGCCACCAGCCTGCTCGACCGGACCCAGCAGGTGGATCCACCGGTGGTCCTGCTCGCGGGGCCGCTTGGGCTGCTGGATGACCAGCGGGGGCTCGGCGGTCGCCATCCGGGCCAGGCACGCCTCGACCTCGCTGCGGTCCAAGAACGGGTGGAGCCGCTCGGTACGTGTCTTGAGCGCACCAGGAGCCTGCGCCCCGCGCAGCAGCAGCACCGTGAGCAGCGCACGCTCGTCCGGTGCCCAGTCCTGGCGGGCGGCGATGGTCTGGACGTACTTGAGGGTGCGGCGACCGGAGTCCTGCCACGTGACCGCGACGAGGTCCCGCTCCTTGAGGGCTCGCAGCACCCGGTGCACGTCGGCCTCGTCGTACGACGTCTGCGGCTCGCGGCTGCTGGTCTGGTTGCACGCGGTGGTGACGGCGTTGACCGACATCGGATAGCTGCCGGGGACGGTCACCTCCTTCTCCAGGAGCGCGCCCAGCACGCGTTGCTCTTCGGCGGTCAGGTCCACAAGGTCTGCCGGTTGGCTCACACCGGCAGGCTAGTCGGCATGGCACGACACGACGCAGCGATCGCCCTGGAGCCGGTGCTCACGGCACTCGCCGACGGCGCACGCGCCGGAGGGCGGCGGCGCGGATGATCCGGTGATCCAGCTCACCGGTAGAACGTGAACACGGTCTCCCCCGCGACCAACGGCTCCGGTGCTGCCACCAGCCGGTTGACCCCGACCCGCATCCCGGTCCCCTCGATCCACTCCTCGCACGACACCTCCTCGAAGCCGGCCTCGAGGAACCACCGGCGGATGTCCGGGCCGAGATCGGGGCCCTGAGCCCCGCGCGTCCAGATGACCGTCGCACCCGGGGCGCAGAGCTGGCGCGAGGTGTGCACGAGCCGCTCGATGTCCTCGGCGGAGACGTTGCCCATGATCCCGCTCAACAGCACGAGATCGGCAGGCACCAGGCCGGCGTACGTGCTCGTCAGCCCGGCATCGGCCCGCACGACCTGGAGGTTGACGTCCAGCTCCTCGATCCGATGACGCGCCACGTCGTTGTCGGCGGCCTCGATCTCGACCAGCGCACCGGAGACCCTGGAGCGATCCACCGCGTCGCACTGGGAGAGGACGCCCAGGATGTCGTGCCCCTGACCGGCGCAGACGCTGAGGATCCGCACCGGCCCCGCAGTGCCGGCGAGCCAGGTCGAGATCGCGCGCTGCACGTGGCGCAGCCGGATCGACAGGCTGGATTCCGGGTCGTCGTAGGCCGTGTGCCAGTGCACGTAGTCGCGCAGGTCGGGATGATCCGGGTTCGCGTTGGCTCGGTGGTCCTCCACCCGGCCCGTTCTACCGGCCGGGGCGCGGCTACACCAGCCCGTTGAGCACCTCGGTCAGGTCCTCCTCGGTCTTGGTGCCGATGCGCTCGAAGACGAGCTTCATCAGGGGCTCGGCCAGCTTGCCGACGCCCTTGGCCTCGATCACGGCCTCGTAGGTGACCTCGCTGCCGGTGCCCTGGGCGATGACGGTGATCGTGTCCACGGACGTGGCTGAGTCGTTCTCGCCCTCGAACACGATGCTGCCCGCGGTGAGCTTGGTCAGCTCGTAGGTCAGCTCGGTCTCGACGCCGGCGATCTTCGAGGTGTTGTGGAAGCGGGCGCCGACCTCGATCGGGCCGCTGTCCTCACGGGTACACGTCACCGTGCCCGGGTCCCACTCCTCGGCGTGGGTGAAGTCCTTGAGGTAGTCGATGACGACGGCGGGGCTGGGCTGGACGGAGAAGGTGCGGCTCACGGTGGGCATGTCCCGACGCTAGGAGCGATCCGCGGGCGGGACCTCACCCGTGAGGGGTCGTACTTCCTCGGCCTCGGCGCCGTACGGCGTGCGCCCCGGCGTCGTCGGGCAGCAGCTCGAGCGAGTGCAGCTGGGGCATCAGGTGAGCCACCCTTCGGCGCGTCGGGTGTGGGCGGCCTTGGTGGCCGGCTCCATCCTGTCGTAGAGCGAGGCGATCATCTGCGAGCGCGGGTTGCCGGCGAAGACGTCGTGGTGGTCGCGCACGAAGGTCCAGTAGAGCGCGTCCCAGTCGGCCTGCCAGTCCTCACCCCACCCGGCGGAGGCGTAGTCGCTCATCGTGCGCAGGTAGTTGCTGCCCGAGACGTAGGGCTTCGTGGTGATCGCGCCGCCCGCGGCGAACTGGCTCATCGCATGGACGTTCGGCACCATCACCCAGTCGTAGGCATCGACGAAGAGCTCCATGAACCACTCGTGCACCGCCTCGGGGTCGGTGCGCAGCAGACACATCGCGTTGCCCAGGACCATCAGCCGCTCGATGTGGTGGGCGTAGCCGCTCTCCAGCACCTGCCCCACCACGTGGTCCACGGGGGCGAGCCCGGTCTGCGCGGTCCACCAGCCTGGCGCGAGGGGGCGCGCGTGCTCCAGGTGGTTGCGGGTCCGAAGCCGACGGCCGTGCAGGTGGTAGCTGGCTCGCATGTACTCGCGCCACCCGACGAGCTGGCGGACGAAGCCCTCCAGCGAGGCCAGCGGCACGTCGTCGGCCTCCCCCACCTCGAGGGCGCGGCGCAGCACGTGGCGCGGGGACAGCAACCCGACGTTGAGGCCGGGCGTGAGCAGGGAGTGGAACAGGTGCGGGTGCCTGCTCGACAACGCGTCCTCGTAGGGGCCGAAACTGTGGAACCGCTCGGCCAGGAACTCCTCCAGCCCGACCTCGGCCTCGGCGTGGCTGGTCGGCCAGGCGAAGGTGTCCGGGGTGCCGGGGTTGTCGGGGAAGGCCCGCGTGACCCACGCGATCGCCTCGTCGACCTCCGGGTGTCGCTCCGGCGGCGTCACGGTGGGGACCGCGTGGCCCCGAGGGAGCTTCTTGCGGTTGTCCTCGTCGTAGGACCACTTCCCGCCGCGCGGTTGGTCGCCGTCCATCAGGACGTCGAGCCGGCGGCGCTGCCAGGAGTAGAAGTGCTGCATCCGAGGTTGACCCTTGCTCGACGACGAGAACGCGTCGGCCGCCTGGGCCCGCGTCGTCAGGAAGTTCGGTGACTCCATCACGTCGTCGGAGGTCAGCTCGTGGCCGGCATCGGCGAGGGCCGCGGTCAGGTCGCGCGAGAGCCAGTCGTCGACCACGTCATAGACCGACACCGACGTGGGTGCGAGGTCTCGCAGCACCCGGGCCAGCGCCGCGCGGCTCGTCGTACGACCGTCGGTCTCGACGTGGACCACCTCGAAGTCGCGGTCGCGCAGCCGGGCGGCGAAGCGACGCATCGAGGCCCGGTGCAGGACGAGCTTCTGCGTGTGGAAGCGGTACTGCCGAAAGAGCAGGTCGTGCTCGACGAGGACGAAGGTCGTGCCGTCCGGGGCGTCGAGGTGCGCGGCGAAGAGTTGATGAGGCAGCACGAGGCGGACTGGTCGTTCGGCCATGGCGCGACGGTAGCCACCCTAGGATCACCCCTATGGGCCTCATCGACTCCTGGAGCCTCGGCGAGCACACTGCCGACGGCATGACCTTCCCGACGTACCGCAAGGGGACCGGACCGGGGGTGATCGTGATCCACGAGATCCCCGGGCTCACCGATGCGGTGATCGGCTTCGGCGACGAGGTCGTGGAGGCGGGCTACACGGTCGTCATGCCTCAGCTGTTCGGGGAGCCGGGCATGAAGCTGGCGTCGGTGGCGACCGTGAGGTCGATCGCCGGGATCTGCGTGCGCAAGGAGTTCACCAAGCTGGCGACCCGCGAGACCACGCCGATGGCCGACTGGCTGCGCAGCCTGGCGCGCGAGCTCCACGGCGAGCTCGGCGGCCCCGGTGTCGGCGCGCTGGGGATGTGCTTCTCCGGCGGCTTCGCGCTGGCGATGATGGTCGACGAGTCGGTGGCAGCACCGGTGCTGTGCCAGCCCTCCTCGCCGTTCCCGGTCGGCAAGAAGCGTGCCGCCGACCTCAACCTCTCCCCCGCCGACCTGGCCAAGGTCAAGCAGCGCGCGGCCGCCGGCTGCGAGGTCCTCGGGCTCCGCTTCACCGGTGACATCGCCGTGGGGACCCGCTTCGAGACGCTCACCTCCGAGATCGGCGACGCCTTCATCAAGGTCGAGTTCCCCGGCAAGCAGCACTCCACCGTGACCCTGCACCGCCAGCAGGAGGGCGTCGACCGGGTGATCTCGTTCTTCGACGAGAAGCTGGCCGTCTGAACGGCGCGGCACGCTCCGACGAGAGCATCGACGACTACGTCCGCGCCCGGTGGAACGACCTGGTCCGCACGGGTCTGCTCCTCGGCGACGACGTGGCGCAGGCCGAGCGGGTCGCCCGGGAGGCGCTGCTCCGCTCGTGGTCCCGCTGGCCGGCCGAGCACCGCTCGGGCGACGTCGACGTGCTCGTGTACGGCGAGCTGCTGGCCGCCCGGGCTACCGGCGGGAACGGCTCCGACGACAGCGACAGCGACGTCGCCCGCGTCCTGACGCGCGGGGCCCGACTCGGCCCGCACCAGGTCGAGGACCTGACGGGCACGACCGTCGACACCGCCGCGTCCTGGGGCCCCGAGGAGTGGGCCAGCCGCTACGCCGCCCCCGCGCCGCTCGCCGAGATACGGCGTGTGCTGAGGGCGCGGCGACGACGACGCACCCTCGCGACGCTCGCAGCGGCAGCGGTGGTCGCGCTGGTCGGTTTCGTCCTCGTCGTCTCCGGCGAGGACACCCCCGCACCGGAGCCGGACCCGCCGCAGAGCCCGAACGCGATCCCGCTCGCCTGGTGGAGCGACGACGTGCTGCACCTGGGAGGTGTCGAGGTCGACGTACCGGGTCTCGAGGTGCTGGCACAGGCGGGCGCCGATCCGTCGTACGCCGTCGTGTACGGCGACTCCCTGGGCCAGGTCGTGCAGGTCGAGGCCGACGGCGGCAGCGCGGCGATCGGGGTCTCCGAGCCCGGCGAGGCCGTCCTCGGGTCCGCACGGGGACGCGTGGCCTGGATCGACCGCACCGGTGGCACGCCCGACCTCGTGCTGTGGGACGCCGACACCCGGGCCGCCGTGGCCTCCCTGGACCTGACGTCCTCGCATGCCGGTGCGGACGCGGTCCTCGTCGGCTTCGACGGCGAGGCCGCCTACCTGCGCACGTCCGACGGCCTGACCGATGTGTGGCTCGGTGCCGGCGACAGCACCCCGGTGGACAGCCGGAGTCCCTACGCCACGGTGGCCCTGGGCGGTCGTGACCTGTCACCGGATGCGCGCCTGCTGGCCGAGTGGACACCGGGCGGGTCCCCCCTGGTGGTGCGGCCGGTCTCCGACCCGGGTCGCCGGCGCCCGATGGAGGTGCCCGGCACGCGGGTGCTGACCGCGCGGTTCGTCGACGACGTACGGCTCGTCGTCGTCACGACGCGCACCTACCTGCTGGGCCGCGACTTCGACGACGGCATCACCCAGTCGGGTCGGTTCCCGGTGGCCGACCTGGTGACCTGCGACGTGACGACGGGTGCGTGCGCGACGGCGCAGCGACGCGTGCAGGACGTGGACCCGTCTGCGGACCGGTCCGGGATCGTCCTCGCCGAGCAGTGACGGAAGAATGGCGGAGGTGACCGACCTCAGCCTCGTCCTGCTGGCCGCGCTCGCTGCGGGTCTGATCTGCGCTGTCGTCCGGCTCCCGCCACTCGTGGGCTTCCTGGCCGCGGGTTTCGCGCTCAACGCCGCCGGCGTGGCCGAGCTCGACGGCCTCGAGACGCTGGCCGATCTCGGTGTCGCGCTGCTTCTCTTCGGGATCGGGCTCAAGCTCGACATCCGGATCCTGGGGCGCCGCGAGGTCTGGCTGACGAGCCTCGCCCACCTGGGTGCGACGACGGCCCTGGCGTGGGCGTACCTCGGTGTGGTCGCGCTGGTCGCGGCGGGCCTGTTGTCGGAGACCGACTGGCGATCGCTGCTCGTCGTCGCCTTCGCCCTGTCCTTCTCCAGCACGGTCCTCGTGGTGAAGGCCCTCGAGGAGAGCGGCTCGTCGCAGTCACGCTTCGGGGTGACCGCGCTCGGCATCCTGATCATCCAGGACATCGCCGCCGTGGTGTTCCTGACCGCGGCCAAGGGCTCACCGCCGAGCCCGTGGGCGATCCTGCTGGTCCTGCTGGTGCCGGCCGCTCTCGCCGTTCGGCGTGTGCTCGCCCGGATCGACCACGGCGAGCTCCTACCGCTCTTCGGGCTCGCCCTGGCCCTCGGTCCCGGCTACGCGCTCTTCGAGGCGGTCGGTCTCAAGGGCGACCTCGGCGCCCTGGTCATCGGGCTGCTCCTGGCGCCGGAGCCACGCTCGGCCGAGCTGGCCAAGACGTTGTTCTCCCTCAAGGAGCTCCTGCTCGTCGGGTTCTTCCTGTCGATCGGCTTCACCGGACTCCCGTCGGCAAGCGACCTGGCAGTCGCGGTGCTCCTCGTCGTGCTGGTGCCGCTGAAGTCGTGGGGCTTCGCGCTCCTCCTGCGGCTCCAGGGGATGCGGCACCGGACCTCGATCAAGGCCGCCACGGTGCTGGGGAACTACTCGGAGTTCGCACTCATCGTGGCTGCCGTGGGCGCCTCGTCCGACCTGATCGACGAGCAGTGGCTCGTCGTCCTCGCGACCAGCGTCGCGATCAGCTTCCTGCTCTCCGCGCTGCTCAACGGCCGCACGGAGTCGTTGGTCGCCGTGGCCGAGCGGCGCTGGCCGACCCAGGACCCCGGGCGTCTGCACCCCGACGACCGACCGATCGACGTCGCGCACGCCGACGCGGTCGTGCTCGGCATGGGTCGGGTCGGCTGCGCGACGTACCACCAGCTGACGACGGCGTACGGCCTGCACGTCATCGGCATCGAGAGCGGGGAGGACCGAGCCGCCGAACTCCGCGCCGAGGGACTGGACGTGATCGTGGGCGATGCGATGGACCCGGACCTCTACCACCGGCTGACCCGGACCAACGAGATCGACCTGGCCGTGCTGGCGATGCCCTTCCACGGCGCCAACCTGACCGCGATGCGGTTGCTCGAGGGCCGCGACTTCGCCGGGACGGTGGTGGCGGTGGCGCAGTACGACGACGAGGCCGCCGAGATGCGTACGCACGTCGACGCGGTGCTGGGCCTGTACGACGGGACCGGCACCGCGCTGGCCGACAACGCGGCGGAGCTGGCGGGCTTCAGCCGCCGGGAGTGACTCCGTCGCCCACGGCGATCGACCCGCCCTCGAGCACCCGGAACACCGACCCACCACGGCGGCGCAGCGCCTCCTGGGCACCACGGCCGATGGTGTCGTCGAGCAGCTTGCACGGAGCCGCGACGCGCACGACCTCGAGCAGCACCTCGCCGATGCGGAGGTGCTCGCCAGGATCGCGGGGCACGACGCCGTCGGCGATGGTGATGTTGCGCCGGGTCAGGTGTGCGGGCACCTCGGCACCGTAGAGCTCGGTGGCCTCGGCGAGCGCCGCGGCGCTCTGCACGGTGACGTGGCGGTGCTTGGTGCCGTGGTAGCGGTCGCCGACGATCCCCTTGCCGGCCTCGACGTCGACGTGGTCGACGGCGCGCATCGGGAGTCGGGTCGCCTTGGCGACGTGGAGGAAGAGCACGGTCGTCACCGCGCCAGGCTAGGACTAGGCGACGCGGGTCCAGACGCCTGGCCGTCGTTGGATGAAGTGGTCTCGGGGATTGCTGCCCGGCGGTGCGGGCGCGCGGGAGTCGTAGGAGGCCCCGGCCGGGGTCGTGACCCTCGTGGTGTGGGGCTCGACCACGTCCTCGGAGATCACCTGATGGACGATCCCGGGGTCCTGCTTGGTGTAGTTGCACCCCTCGCAGAGCCCTTGCCCGTTGTGCAGGCTCGTCGGGCCACCCCCGGCGGCGTCCTCGACGTGATCGGCGTGCCGGATCGGTGCATCGCACCACGGGGTACGACACCGACGATCGCGCAGCACGATGAACTGACGCAGCAGACCGTCGAAGACCCGCTGGGTCGACTCCATCGCCACGAGGTGCTCGGTGTCGGCGAACAAGCGCCGGATCACCGTCCGCGTCGCCGGCGACGCCAGGACCAGCCCGCGCGCGACACTGGCCGGGATCGGCCCCAGCCCCGGCACCTCGGCCGGCTCGGTGCCGCCGGCCAGCAGCGACTCGACCGGCACCACCAGATCGATCCGCACCGGCACCGAGTCAGCGATCACCTGCCCGGTCAACCGCTCCACGAACAGGTCGGCCTTCAGCTGCGCACGAGTGCGCTCATCACCCTGGGCCTTGAGCAGGTCAGCACGCTCGTCGAGCGAAGACATGATCGCGGCCATCTGCCAGTCCGCGATCACCCCGGTGACCTCACCACACCCATCAGCACGCGCACGCGACTCCACATGACGCCCACGATGCGCCCGCTCGCGCTTGCGCAGCGCCGCGGTCTCGTCGATGCGCAGCACGATCCGCCTCGTCGCGTCCGCCAGGTCGCGATCGCCCAGGAACGGGTGAGCCAGCAGATGGTCCGCGATCGCAGCATCAGCAGCACGGCGATCAGCCAGAGCGAGATCGGCGGTCTCGTTGACGATGACCTCGGCCCGACGCTCGTTGAGCTCACCGGCCTCGAGCAGCGCCAGGACCTCAGGGAGGTCCTCGACCAACGCCCGGGCGAGCCTGAGGAACCTGCCACCACGGTGCGGGGACTCGTGACGCGCCAGACCGACCTCGCTCGCCATCGCCCGCTCACTGACCGTCGCCCGCACCCCGGTCTCGTCCAACCGCGCCGTCAACCGCGCCTGCCGCGCACACATCGCCGACTTCAGCCGCTCGATCTCCTCCAGCTCCGCCACACACTCCCCCGCCGTCGCGGGCAAAGGATCGAGTGCGAACATGTGTTCGATTGTACGCGCATGGACGGCGTCTGGCAACACCTGCACTCGTTCAGTGCCTATGACTTCACGTGGATGACGAGACAGAAAGCGTTGCGTCGCAGCCGCTGCATTTCGCCCACTATGGGCTACCTCAAAGAGGTTACTTTGCGCCCAGATTGCTGCTGCGTCGAGGGCCGAACGAAGCAGTGGTAAAGGGTTCCTCACGCCCAGGGGTCGGAGTCTGAACCCGCCATCTCCCACGTGCCGAGGTGACCACTGATGATGTCCCCCTTGCCCATCGGGTGCTTGCTCATCCGCTCCGAGAAGGGTTCGCTTCTCCGGAGACGGCACGACAATTTGATCAAGTTCGCAACTCCGACAACGCTGACCGCAATGTCGATCTGCATCTCATCGGTCTCGATAAAGAGTTCCCGCAGCCCGCTCAGCATCTGATCGGGAGCGTTACGGTTTCGGAAGTCGGTGGTCGCGGTCGCCGTGAAATCTCCAGGAGCCGTCGCGATCACGTAATTGTCGCGAGCATAGACGCCATGCTGTGGAGGGACAGGCTCTGGCGGCGCCGCCTCGCCCATACGGGGGAAGGTCAAAAAGTCGGTGTCGCCGAGGTGCTTCACGCGGACCTCCGGCCGTGTTTCGAAGTCGGCGCAGGTAAGACGAAGCCGCATGTCACGCACTGGCAGTGTGGTGGGATGGATGCCGAAATGCTCCACCAAGATCTTCGCGCGAACTTTCACCTCCAGACTCCATAAGCGTCCGATCTCCTGTTGCTCGCCAACAACTGTCTTGGGTTCGTCCTTCCAATCCACTTGAACACCGCCTTCGGCGAAGCTCATGGCGGGCGCCCGCAGGGAGGGCTCGAACATGCGGACCAATTGATTCCGATGTGCGCTCTCCGTACCTGATGCCACCCGCATCGGGACCTCGCGCCGGTTCTCTGAGGGCACATTTATGACATAAGGGAACTGAGAGGTGTCGATCACAAGAGCAACGACCGCCTTGGACTCGTCGCCGAAATAGACGACCTGTGAGCGCAACAACTCAGGTGCAACCTGGTCGAACGACTTGCGAATCCTCGCGTACCACTCCTGTGGCTCAGTCTTCGTCGGAGTTGTTACTGCACCCGTCTTGTCATGCACTCCGATGACGTAGATGAGCAGCCCTCCACGGAGAGCGTTGGCGGCGCCGGCAAGTTGTCGGGCCTTCGTTGCTGGATCTGGCCAGTCGCCTTTGAACTCGATGCCGGTGTCATCCTCTACCGCGCGTCCTGCCTGCAAATTCTCAATTGCCGCCTGGACTCTTGCGTCAACTTCCTGCTGTTTCATCCCCACCCCAAGCCATCTCATTGCTTCTCGGCTGGACAAGAATGCCATCCAGACTCGGACTGACAGGTCGATTGAGGATCGCGTAGCGACGCAACAGAAACTGCATGAGCTAGTTGAGCCAATTCGGCTGCGCCGCCTGGAGTGGCGGCCGTGACTCGCCCGTTGGAGACGCCGGTTCGCTCGGTGTGGTGTGAGCAACGAGGTCGACCCATTGCTCGGAGTCGAACGCGCGTCCATCGATCGCGAAGCGCACGAGGCGAGGGGCGAGGGCAAGGGCGAGGGAACTAGGCGGATCGCATCCCCAGAATCCGTAGGTACCACGGTTCGCCGAAGAGGTTGCAGCCGCCGGGCGCATCCCGTCGGCCCGTCTCCCGAAGCCACACGTCGAAGTCCCAGACGATCCGCCCTCCGTCAATCAGTGAGTCACCCCACGGAAGGAACGCGCGGAGCAGGTACTCGATGTAGTCGTCGCCAAAGTCCTGCCAGACAAAGTTTGGGACTTCAAGCGCCTCCCCAACCGCATCCGGACGGATGTCAGCGAACGTAACCGGCCCGAACACGGTGCCGGACGCGGCTCTGACGCTGCGGCCCACATGCTGCCAGCGGTCTGGAAGGCGATGACCAAACTGGTCGAATGCGGTTGTCCACGCAAGGAAGGCCGACGCAACCTCGCCCGGCGACGGCGGTGGGTTAGTCCGTCCGTGGCGACAAATCAGGGTCTGCAGCTGACGCAGTGGAACGCACAGCTCAACTGCGGCCTCTCGCCGAAGCACCCGAACCTCAGCTTCTCGCACGGACTTCGTCGTGAGCCGCCACGTCAGGCAGGACGCGCCCACTCCTGAGGCGACCGACAGCAGCCACGGCCACAAAACCCCTGCCATTCCCACGAAGTCCATAGAGCCCACCGGTCCTTCGAACCGTGCCCGACCCGGTGATCGAGCTTCTGGTGCGCACCCTGCATCAAGCCACCGACAGTTCGCGTCTGAGCAGATCCACGCGCGCCTCACGCCACCTGGGGGCTCCGCGCCAGTGGATCTACGGTGGCCCTCTAGGGTCTCGTCGCATTTGCGGCGGGTGAGGCGAGCCGGGTCGAGTCGCCGCGGAGCCGGCTATGTCAGACCAGTCGCAACCCTCGACAGCACTTCTGCCGTTCCAACCAGCCACGATGACTCCAGCCCAGCTGGCCGCTGTCTCGTTCCTGGCCCGCTACAGCGGGCCGACCCACCACCTCTACGCCTACCAATTGCGCCGGTGGTTCGCCTGGTGCGAGACCAACGGCCTCGACGCACTTCTAGGCATCGAACGAGCTCATATCGAGCTCTACATCCGCCATCTCGGGGACGCCGGACTGATGTCATCCTCGATCAACACGATGATGCACGGCGTCCGCGGCTACTTCCGTCTCGCTCACATCGACGGTGTCACCCCATCCGACCCCTGCGGTCTACGCCCGACTACCCGAGGTCCACCGCGACGAGACCCGCACCCAAGGCCTCGACCGGCTCGAGCTCATCCGCTTCCTACAAGTTGCGCAGACGATCACCGTTCACCACGGGGCGCTGGCCTATCTCCTCGGCATCAACGCGCTCCGAGCCTCAGAAGCTGCTGCGGTGCGAATCGAGGACTACGCCGAGACGCTGCGCGGCCACCGCGTCCTCCACCTCGTCGGCAAAGGCAATAAACCGGCCACGATGCCGATCACGATCCCAGTCCTGCGCGTACTCGAAGCCTGCCGCGGCGAACGGACAGGTGGCCGACTGATCCTGCGACCGCTGACCAGCAAGGCAGTCGACCGACGCGACGTCTACCGCATGGTCCAGCGCATCGCCCGCGCCGCAGCGATCCCCAGCACATCAGCCCGCGCACTCCCTGCGCCACGCCGCGACAACGAACGCCCTCGATGCTGGCGTCCCACTACGACCTGACTCGTGCCACGTGACCGCGGATCGGCGGCTGGGTCGGCGTCTTCGCAGGTGAGCGCGTTGCGTAGTCGTTGATTGACACACCCCGGGGCTCGGTAGGGTCGCGCCGGTGGTGTTCGTGCGGAAGTCCCCGGGTCGATCGGGAAGCACGAAGGTGCAGATCGCTGAGCGTCGCGATGGACGCGATGTGGTCCTCGAGCACATCGGCACCGCGCGGACCGAGGCCGACTTGGCGGTGCTCGTGGCCCAGGCGCGCCGGCGGCTGCAGGAGGGGCAGGAGGCCCTCGACCTCGAGGTCGTCGGGCTCGAGGATGAGGGCGTGCCGCAGCGACCTGGCCTGATCACGAGCAAACGCTCGGCGTTGTTGTGGCAGGTCCTGACCCAGGCCTACGCCAGGCTCGGCTTCGACGCCATCGACGATGACGCGTTCGCCCAGCTGGTGCTGGCACGGATCATCGAGCCGACATCGAAGGCCGACTCGGTGCGGGTGCTGAACGAGATCGGGGTGGCATCTGCGTCGCTGCGCACGATGTTCCGTGCGCTGCAACGCGCGCAGGAGCATGACTACCGAGCCCAGATCGCCAAGGCCTGCTTCTCCCACGCGATGACCCATGGCGACGTGAGCTTGGTGCTCTACGACGTGACCACCTTGTACTTCGAGGCAGAGAACGAAGATGCGCTCCGCAAGGTCGGCTACTCCAAGGAACGNCGCGTNGACCCGCAGATCGTCGTCGGTCTGCTCGTGGACCGACACGGNTTCCCCCTCGAGATCGGCTGCTTCGAGGGAAACAAGGCCGAGACGTTGACGATCATCCCGATCGTCAAGCAGTTCCAAGCCCGCCACGACATCGCCGACATGGTCGTGGTCGCCGACGCCGGGATGCTCTCCTCATCGAACCTGAGTGAGCTCGACGAGGCCGGGTTGCGGTTCATCGTCGGCTCCCGGGTCACCAAGGCGCCCAAGGATCTGGAGTCGCACTTCCGCTGGCACGGCAACGCCTTCGCGGACGGGCAGATCATCGACACCATCACCCCACGCGACCAGCGCGGGACTGCGGTCAAGGCCAGCGACCCGAAGGTGAAGGCCGAACCGGTCTGGGACCCGGACGTGCATACGAAGTCCTGGCGCGCGGTGTGGGCCTACTCCCGCAAGCGGGGCGTGCGCGACAACGCGACCCTCACGTTGCAGGAGAACAAGGCCCGCGCCGTGGTTGCTGGAGAGAAGACCGCCAGGACGCCACGGTTCGTCAAGACCCGCAACGGCGCCACCGAGCTCGACGAGACATCGCTGGCACGGGCACGCAACCTCGTCGGGTTGAAGGGCTACGTCACCAACATCGAAGCCGCACTGATGCCAGCAGACGAAGTGATCGGCAGCTACCACGACCTATGGCACGTCGAGCAGTCCTTCAGAATGTCGAAGACAGACCTCGCTGCGCGGCCCATCTTCCACCACACCCGCGAGGCCATCGAGGCGCACCTCACGATCGTGTTCGCCGCGCTCGCGATCGCCCGCGACCTGCAGAACGTCACTGGACTCAGCATCCGAAAGATCGTCAACACCCTGCGACCCCTGCAGCAGATCACGGTCCGCATCGCCGGCCACGACCACACCGCCGAGGACCCCATCACCCCAGACGCCCAGGTCATCCTCGACGCACTCCGGGCCAGCCCTCAGTGACACACCCCGGTGGCACGAGTCGGGTCTGTCGCCGAGGATGACAACGGCTTGCCACTCGGAGCGAGCGAGTTTCAGTCGGCTCGTCCTGCCGCTGCGCCCAACCGATCGGCGAGGACTCGTACCTGACTCAGCAGGACACTTGGCGACTGGCTGAGGTCCAGTGTGTGGCAGTGAACAGTCACGCCGGCGCCTTGAATCTCGTGCGCGACATCCGCTTCGTTACCTTTCGCGTAGACGAGATGGCCCTCGGGCAGGCCGAGCACGGTGCAGTACGCGAGCAGTTGATACAGGTCGGCTTGCGGGAACCCAGCGGGCCTCTCGGCCTTGTACTTCGCGTCGACCACGATCCTATGGCCGTCGCGACCGGTCCACAGGAAGTCCGGTCGCATCTCCACGTTGCGCGCGACGTCGAGGTGCATCCGGTGCTGGAGCGCCGCCGTCCCGCCGTACGGCGCGAGCGCTTCGCGCAGCGCGATGCTGACGAAGTCTTCGTAAAGCTTCCACATGTCGAAGACGAACCCGCTGACCTGGAGGTCGCCGACCCGCTGTTCGAAGGAGTCTCCAGCAAGGATCAGCTCTGCCAGGTGGAGGGGCGCCTGGTAGCGAGCATTCAGCCTGGACGGCACCCACGTCGGCAGCACTGCACCCCGCTGCAGAACACTCACGCCCGTCATTTGGAGCCGGAGGCGCTGGAGCGAGTGGCGCACGGGCTTGGTGATTCCGGGCATGTGAAGCAGGCGCGTCGCCGCGGCGAGCAGGATCTGGTTCTCGGCGATGTCGGTCGTGAAGTCGTCGTAGGTGACCTCGAGCGGCAGCCCGACCCCGTAGTGACGCGAGATCTGGTCGCGCACCCTGATCCGCCCGCGCACGACGGCCAGGCTTTCGTCGACCGTCTTGTAGCCCTGCAGCAGACCTTGTTCGATCGCCTTCGATGCCAGTCGTGTGAACGCATGGGCAAGGGCTTCGGGCAGCTCCGACGCGACGTCGAGCAACACCGAGTGGTTGCGCCAGAAAGTCGGCTTGGTGGCGTAGCCCATCAGGAAGACGAGCCGATCGATCGCGATCTTCGGCCGAATGCTCACCTGCAGGTCGCCGACACGGGCCACCCCGACCTTGGTGCCCGCCGCGACAAGCCATTCGGCTGAACCGGGCGTACGCGAGATGATCGCAAGTTCCGCGGTGCCGAGGGCAGCGGCTTCGGTGTCGCTGAGAGCGAACGGGACGGCGGGGTCTCCTTCAGTCAGCGTCAGTCGGCGCATCCGGAGGCTCCTCCCGAACTGGCTCTGCCACCTTGTCCACGGCGAGAGCGACGGCCTTGAGCCCATACCGACTGGCAACCTGCGCACCGTCGAGCTCGCCGAAGTGATGCTCCTCGAGCAAGGGCAGGATCGACGTTCGCCACGTGCGTTCGAGACCGCCCGCCGCGTGCACCGCGGGGCGCATGAAGTACGACGGCCCGATCTTGAAGTCAGGGTCCTCAATCCGGCGGTTGAGCTCGTCGAGCAGGTCCGCGACCCGCGCGGGCAGTCCCTGGTCGGCCAGCCAGGAGCGCAGGATGCCGTCGGTCGGTTCCTCTGAAGGATGCAGCGGCAGGAAGGCAAAGCGGCGACGCATGGCCGCGTCGACGAGCGCGATCGACCGGTCGGCGGTGTTCATCGTGCCGATGATGAAGACGTTCTCGGGGAGGTTGAACTCCTGGTCGGCATAGAGCAGTTCGACGTTCTCCTTGCGGTACTCCAGCAGGAAGTACAGCTCTCCGAACACCTTGGCGAGATTCCCGCGGTTGATCTCGTCGATGATGAGCACGAAAGGGCCGCGCGGGTTCGCCAGCGCCTGGTCCACGACCTTGCGCATAGGTCCCGGTTTGAGCTCGAACCCTCCGGATGACGTGGGCCGGTAGCCCTCGAAGAAGTCCTCATACGAGTACGCCGGGTGGAACTGCACGAGGCGCACGTTGTCGCCAGCGACGTGGCGGGCGATCGCCTGGGCGAGGAAGGTTTTCCCGGTGCCGGGCGGTCCGTAGAAGATGAGCTGCGGACGGTCGTTGAGAAGGTCGATGCACTCCTGAAGCCAAGCTTGCGAGACATGGAGGTCGGCAGCGAGCTCAGGCGTGGCGGCGCCGAGCTCGACCTTCACATAGACCGGCGGCGGCGCCTGCTCCGTTTCCGTTTCGAGGAGTCCCTCAAGCGTGTCGAGCTGCTGGGTGAGATCGACGACGTCGCGCTGCACCTTCAGCTTGGTGGCCAACTCGGCCGGCAGGTCGGCGTAGTCGATCCCGTCGTCGCTGACCCAGTCAACATCGCGAACGAGGTTGGAGTCACCCTCGGGGGAAGGCTGATAGCGGGCATCGCCGACGAGATTCCCGACATAGAGCCGCCCTTGGTCGACGGTGGCGATGAGATGTCCGGGCTCCATCCGGGTCAGGAACGCGTGGAACTCATCGAGCTTCTCGCCCTTCACGTGATACGACGCGTGCGCGTAGTCCTCGTCCACGATGGGCTTGAGCTCGTCACGGGTCATCCCTGCGGAGACTTCACGAAGATTTGAGGCGGCCAGTGAGATCCAGCCTTCGTCGCGCCAGGTCGGCACTAGGTCCTTGCCGTTGACGCTGCTGCCGCGGACCAGCCATCCGCGACGGGTCACCTTGGGCAGCAGTCCACGAGCGTCGAGTTGTTCGCGGAGATCTTCCTTGCTGATCTTCTTGGTCGGATCGGCGGCGCCGCGTTCGTCGAACTCGACGCCCTCCGCTTCGAGCGCCGCCTGGTTCTCCTCGGTGTAGGTGGTGCCGTCGATCTTGACGACCCGGTGACCGGCCAGGTGCTCTACGTCGCCGAGGTACTGACCGACTTGACCCGGAATCAGCCCTGCGAGGTCAGCAATGTCGGTGTAGGTCGACCAGGCGCCCTCGGGCACGAGATCGATCGCGGCGCTGGCAATGGCATAGCCGCGGGTCTTGTATTCCTTGCGGGCCGCCACCTGTCCGGGCGAGATGCTGACGCCGGAGATCCTCCGCTCCGGATCCCACCGATCAACGATGGGGGCTGCGTAGAAGCTGTGGCCCGCGTTGCGCCGGCTGAGCTCCTCGCGGATGCGGAACAGCTCGTCGTCCTCATCGACCTCCGTGCCGTCGAGCAGGTCGGCGTACGCCGTGCGGATCGCAGCCCGGTGGGGCGTGCTGACGACCGACAGAAAGTAGTCAGGAAAGAGCAGCCACGAGAGCGCCTTCCGTTGCGCCGGTTCCTTGGGCTCGAGGACAGTGTCAAGCAGTGCCTTCCAGCGGCGAGGCTCGGACAGCGCCACCTCTCGCTCGGGACGGTCAAGCGCAGTCACAGCCACCGCAACACGCACCAGCAACGCGAGCTGGAAAGGCCGCCGGGTCTTGAAGGCCACTCCCCCGTTGAACGCATGGGCCGACAACGCCGTGGTCACGATCTCCGGCAGCGCCGCCGGTGTCTGCATCCTGTTGAGGATGTCGGTGATGAGCTTGCGCTTGGTGTTCGGTGCGTAATCGTGGAGCGGTGCGAGGCTGGCAAACCAGAGCTCCGCGAAGAGCTGCAGCGCGCCGTCGGAGGCGCAGGCCAGCTGGTCGGCAAGCTTCTCCGAGAACGACCGTCCGCCGACGTCTGGTCGGTCGACGAATGCGGTCACCAGCTCGTCGGCGTTGGCGGTGGTCCAGATCGCGCGGCCTGGGGTGAACACCGAGTCGCCCTCGCGCATG
>NZZG01000195.1 GCA_002698575.1 Pimelobacter sp.
GTCGACTGAACGGCGCGCTCAACGGCGAGGGCTCCGCCCACGCCGCCGCATGCGCGGGCGCCACACCCGTCCCTTCAGTCACAACGCCGCATTGAAAGGGCGGAAACTGCAGGCCCTGGGCCGGTTTCCATGTCGTCTCTGCCCAACCGGTGAGCGAATGTGACCCGTGTGACTGCTGGGGTGGGGCCGCGCTTGCGCGGGCGGCGCCACCGAGCGCAGCGAGGGGGCTCCGCCCCGTGCGCCGCAAAGCCGACCTACCGGGTCCCGCAGTCAAGGACGGCCGCAGGCCGCCGCGCAGCGGGCGAGCGCAGCTCGATCCTTGACGGCGGGAGCAGGTCGGCTACGCGCGCGGCCCCACCCACCGCAACCACCAGGACCAACGCCCCGGAGCGGGTCGGCTAAGCGCGCGGCCCCACCGGCTACGCGCGCAGCCCCTCCCACCGCCACCACCGGGCCCACCCGCAGCAACGTCAGTCCCGCGACAACGAGCGCGTGATCACCGCGTTGGCGGCGCGCTGGAACCCCGAGACGACGGCCTCGAGGGTGAGGCGTCGCAGCTGGGCGACGGTCTGCTCGAGCCGAGCGGCGTCCTGAGGCGACGACTGGCTGCGCCGGAACGGCTCGAGCACCTGGGCGTGCAGGATGGTGGTGAGCTCGTCGGCCAAGGACTCCATGTGTCGCCGGATGGCCTCCTCCGCCAGTCCCAGCGACTCGAGCGGCACGTCCACGTCGAGGAGCTGGACCCCGACGTGGAGGTAGGGCATCGCGACGTACTCGTCGTCGTGGACCTCGATGGAGCCGACCCGTGCCAGCAGGTCGAGGTCGGCGTCCGACAACCGGCGGCCGGCCTTCTTCTCCAGCTGGCGGTGGCTGAGCCGCGCCGGGGGCTCCGAGGTCCACGACGTCAGCATGGCCCGTTGCAGCGCCAGGTCCTCGACCCCGGCGTCCTCGGGCACCGCGGCGAGGGTCCGCTCGATGGCCTGCAGGGTGAAGCCGTGGTCCTGCAAGGCGCGGACGAGCTCGAGACGCGCGCGGTGCACGGGGCCGTAGTAGGCGATCCTGCCGCGACGCTCCGGCGGCGGGATGAGCCCGAGGCTCGCGTAGTAGCGCGTCGTGCGGACCGTCGTACCGACCGCTGCGGCGAGCTCGTCGATGGTCAGCAGCGCCGCGGACCCCTCCGCCTGGTCGGCCTCGTTCTCGTCGGGGGCTGCGCTCATAACCATGACAGTAGTACTGTCACACTAAATCTGGCGAACACCGACCGACCGAGGAGCACCGCGATGCCCGAGACCCCGTCCATCTACGAGCAGGAGCACGAGGACTTCCGCGCCACGGTGCGTGCGTTCATGGAGAAGGAGGTCGTCCCCTTCCACGACGAGTGGGAGAAGGACGGACACGTCAGCCGCGAGGTCTGGACCAAGGCCGGGGAGATGGGCCTGCTCTGCTTCGACGTCGACGAGGCGTACGGCGGCGCCGGGATCAAGGACTTCCGCTACAACGCCATCGTGGCCGAGGAGATCTCCAAGGTCGGCGCGAGCGGCCTGGGATTCCCCGTCCACACCGACATCATCGTGCCCTACATCAGCTCCCTGGGCACCGACGAGCAGAAGCAGCGCTGGCTGCCGGGCCTGGTCAGCGGCGAGCTGATCTCGGCGGTCGCGATGACCGAGCCGGGGGCCGGCTCCGACCTCCAGGGCATCCGCACCAGCGCCGTGGACAAGGGCGACCACTACGTCCTCAACGGCTCCAAGACGTTCATCTCCAACGGCATCATGAGTGACCTGGTGATCGTGGTGTGCCGCACCGACCCCGACGCCGGCCACCAGGGCATCAGCCTGCTGGTCGTCGAGCGCGGGATGGCCGGCTTCGAGCGGGGCCGCAACCTCGACAAGATGGGCCTCAAGGCGCAGGACACCGCCGAGCTCTTCTTCGACAACGTCGAGGTGCCCAAGGCCAACCTCCTGGGCGAGGAGGGCAGCGGCTTCATCAACCTGATGGTCAACCTGCCCCAGGAGCGGATCTCCATCGCTGCGATCGCGGTCGCCGCGATGGAGCACATCATGACGCTGTGCCTCGACTACGCCAAGGAGCGCGAGGCCTTCGGCAAGCCGATCGGCAAGTTCCAGCACAACCGGTTCATGCTGGCCGAGATGGCCACCGAGGTCTACATCGCCCGCCTCTTCGTGAACGACTGCATCCTGAAGCTGAACGCCGGGGAGGTCGACACCTCGCTGGCCTCGATGGCGAAGTGGTGGACCACCGAGCTGCAGAAGAAGTTCGCCGACAACGGCGTCCAGCTCCACGGTGGCTACGGCTACATGTCGGAGTACCCGATCTCCAAGGCCTACACGGACTCCCGCATCCAGACGATCTACGGCGGGACCACCGAGATCCAGAAGGAGATCATCGGCCGGATGCTCGGCATCTGACCCGAGCCTCCTCGATCTGGGCGAAGCGCTGGCAGGGGCGTGTCGGACACGGCAGGATTGTGACGTCCTTCACACCCTCTCAGGCTTCCTCGATCGCCCGACCGCGACAGCCACGCCAGACCAGGAGACGCAGATGACCCAGGACGTCCTCACCAAGCGCGCCGAGATCGAGGAGCAGGTCGCCGGCCGCACCCTCGTCGATGCGCTGGCCCACACCGTCGAGCGGTACGGCGACGACCCGGCGTACGCCGACAAGCACCACGTCGACGGCGAGTCGGGCCAGTCGTGGCGGACCCTGACGTGGCGCCAGACCCAGGAGACCGGGCTGGACGTCGCGGCCGCCCTGATCGACCTCGGCGTCGCCGCGGGCGACCACGTGGCGATCATGGCCACCAACCGCGTCGAGCACGTCGTCGCCGACATCGGCGTCGTGCACGCCGCGGCGACACCGATGTCGATCTACAACACGCTGTCGGTCGAGCAGGTGGCCTTCGTGGCCGACCAGTCCGAGCCGACCGTGGCGATCCTGGAGAACGCCGACCACCTGGCGCGCTGGTCCGAGGCGATCGCGACCTCGACCAGCCTGCTCAAGGTCGTGGTGATCGACGGCTCCGCCGTCCCCGAGGGCGACACCTACCTCTCCTGGGACGACTTGCTCGCCGCCGGAAGGGCGCGCCGCCAGACGAACCCCGACGAGGTCGCGGCTCGTGCGGCCGAGCTCACCCCCGAGTCCCCGGCGACGATCCTCTACACGTCCGGCACGACCGGCAATCCCAAGGGCGTCGTCCTGACCCACCACAACGTGCTCTACGAGGTGGTCAGCACCCTCGAGGGCGCCGGGCTGCACAGCCCGCAGCGCGCGGTCAGCTATCTCCCGTTCGCGCACATCGCCGAGCGCACGCTGGGCATCTACGCGCCGATCTTCATGGGCGGCCACGTGCACTGCATCGGCGACCCGGCCGAGCTGCTCGGGGCCCTGGGCGAGGTCCACCCGACGTCCTTCTTCGGAGTCCCCCGCGTGTGGGAGAAGATCAAGACCGGCATCTCGGCCAAGCTCGCCGCCGATCCGGACCCCGCCAACGTCAAGCTCGTCCAGGACTCCATGGCCGCCGGCCTCGCATGGGTCGAGGCCCAGCAGGTGGGCGGCACGATGACACCCGAGATCGAGCAGGCCTATGCGGAGGCCGACGGCGCGATCCTGGGCTTCCTCAAGCTGCTGCTCGGCCTGGACCAGGTCCAGTGGGCGGCCTCGGCCGCCGCCCCGATGCCGCTCGAGGTCGCCAAGTTCATGGCCGGCCTGGGCATCAAGGTCTTCGACGTCTACGGGATGACCGAGACGTGCGGTGCGGTCACCGCCAACGGGCCGGACGGCTTCAAGCTCGGCACCGTCGGGCGCGCCACGCCGGGCATGGAGGTGACGCTGGGCGAGGACCACGAGGTGCTCGTGCGAGGTCCCGTCAACACCTCGGGCTACTACCGGGCCGACGACAAGACCGCCGAGCTGATCGACGCCGACGGGTGGGTGCACACCGGGGACATCGGCACCCTCGACGACGACGGCTTCATCTCGATCGTCGACCGCAAGAAGGAGCTGATCATCACCTCCTCCGGCAAGAACATCGCGCCCTCCAACATCGAGAACTACCTCAAGGAGAGCCCGATCATCGGTCACGCCATGGCCGTCGGCGACGGTCGGCCGTACGTCGTCGCCGTCCTGACCCTCGACGGGGAGGTCGCCCCGATCGTCGCCGAGCGGATGGGCGTCACCTTCACCGACCTGGCCGACCTCGCACAGAAGCCGGAGATCCTCGCCATGGCGCAGGCCGCCGTCGACGCCGCCAACGAGCGCCTCTCGCGCCCCGAGCAGGTCAAGGCCTTCGAGCTGCTCGGCACCGAGTGGACCGCGGAGTCCGAGGAGCTCACGCCGACGCTGAAGCTCAAGCGGCGCGTGGTCAACACGAAGTATTCCGATGTCCTGGAGCGCCTCTACGGGTGACGATGTGGGGGTGAACGGCACTCCCCTCCCGAGCGAGACCCCCGACTACGTCCGCTTCAACCGCGCCAACTGGGACGAGCGGGTGCCGGCGCACGCCGCGTCGCCCGACTACGCGGTCGAGCGGTTCCGCAGCGACCCCGACTTCCTCTCCGACGTCGTGTGCTTCGACCGGCCCCTCCTGGGGCCGGTCGAGGGCCTGCGCGGCGTGCACCTGCAGTGCCACATCGGCACCGACACGATCTCGCTCGCCCGCCTCGGCGCCCGGATGACCGGGCTCGACTTCAGCGCGCCCGCCGTCGCGGCGGCGACGGAGCTGAGCGAGGCGACCGCTGCCGGAGCCGACTTCGTACAGGCCGACGTCTACGACGCCGCCGACGTGCTCGAGCCAGGATCGTTCGACCTGGTCTACACCGGGATCGGCGCGCTGTGCTGGCTGCCCGACGTACGCCGCTGGGCCGACGTGGTCGCGCGGCTGCTGACGCCGGGTGGCCGGCTGTTCATCCGCGAGGGCCACCCGATGCTCTGGTCGCTGGGCGACTCCCGACCCGACGGGCTCCTGGTGGTCGAGCACCCCTACCGCGAGCGCCTCGAGCCGACCGTCTGGGACGAGGACGGCACCTACGTCGAGACCGACGTCGAGTTCGAGCACACCATCACCCACGAGTGGAACCACGGTATCGGCGACATCCTGACCGCCGTCCTCGACGCCGGCCTGACGATCACCTCCTTCGTCGAGCACGACAGCGCTCCGTGGGACCCCCTCCCGGGCCTGACCGAGCGCGACGAGGACCTCCAGGAGTGGCGCCTCGCCGACCGACCCTGGCGGGTGCCGTTCACCTACACGCTGCAGGCGGTGCGCGGCGCCGGCGCCTGAGCAGGGTCCAGCGCAGAGGCCAGCACAGAGGCCTGCGCAGAGGTCAGCGCAGCTCGTCGAGCTCGTCGAAGGCGCGGTGGCCACGCTCGATGGTCTGGGCGACAGCGTCGGCCGACGCGGAGCGCAGCCGCCACTCCAGCTGCAGCAGGACCTGCGTGGCGGTCAGCGCCGCCGCCCACTCCCAGCCGACCAGGTCGACGACCGTGCCGCGGAGCCGGTGGCGGGCCCCGTCCAGCGGCGCGCGGAACGTGTGCCACTGCAGGGTGACGAGGTCACTCGCCCGGGTGCCGCTGCCGGCGTTCCCGATGTCCACGAGCGCGACCACGACGCCGTCGCGCACCAGCACGTTGCTGGGGTTCAGGTCCGCGTGCACCATGTCGGGCGCCATCGGCGGCGGCTCCAGGCGGTCGTGTGCGCGGCGCATCCGGTCGACGAGCGAGGCAACTGCAGCGGAGTGCGCGGCGACGTCGCCGGCGGTGGTCTGCCGACCGGTGACCACCCGCCACGCGAACTGCCAGTGATCGTGAGGCTCGGAGGCCTGGCCGGCCTGGAGGTCGACGATCGCCACGAGCTGGTCCACGAGCGACGGCGTCAGCTCGTGCGCCGGGGCTGCGTCGACGAGCTCGGTCAGCTGCCAGACGTGCGTCGCGGTGGATCCCACCCCCAGCCAGGCCGGGGTCGGGTAGCCGCGTCCGCGCATGTGGTCGACGACCCGTCGGGCTCGCCGGGCGTCCTCGAGCTGGTCGGGGTGGCTCCACGGCGTCGCCTTGAGGACGGCGTCTCCCCGTCCCCGCATCCGCACCCGCACCGCACCGCCGTTGACGCCGCCCGCCAGTCGCCCGACGACCGCGACCTCGGCGTCGACCGCGCGAGCCACGTCGGCCAGGACCGCTGGCGGGACCTCCTCCGGGTGCACGCCTGCAGCATGCCCGATCGGCGCCCCGCACTGACGCGGTCGGGTGGGGCGTCCCGACGACAGTGCGGTACGCAGGTGTCACCAGGTGACACCTGCGTACCGCACTCCGCACTGCGCACTGCGCCGCGCGGGCGGCCAGCCGCCGGGCTACCCGACGTACTCGTCGCGCAGCGTGCCCTTGACCATCTTGCCGGTCGGGGTGCGGGGCAGCTCGTCGCGGAAGTGGATCTCGGCGGGCACCTTGAAGTGCGCGATGCGCTCGCGGGCGTACGTCGTGAGCTCCTCGGCGAGGGCGGTGGTGTCGGGGACGGCGGGCTGGACGAACGCGACGACCCGCTCGCCCATGTCGTCGTCGGGCACGCCGATGACGGCGATGTCGGCGACGGCCGGGTGGAGGCTGAAGAGGTCCTCGATCTCCTGCGGGTAGATGTTGACGCCGCCGCTGATGATCATGAACGCCTTGCGGTCGGTCAGGTAGAGGAAGCCCTCCTCGTCGAGGTAGCCGAGGTCGCCGACCGTGGTCCAGTTCGGGTGCGCGGGGTGCTGGGTGGAGGCGGTCTTCTCGGGGTCGTTGTGGTACTCGAACGACGCCCCCTCGAACTCCTCACGCTCGAAGTACAGCGTGCCGACCTCACCGGGCCCCAGCTCGCGCCCGTCCTCGCCGCAGATGTGCGGCACGCCCATCAGCGGGACGCCGACCGAGCCGGGGTGCGCCAGCCACTGCTCGCTGGTGATCATGGTGCCGCCGTTGGCCTCGGTGGAGGCGTAGTACTCCTGCACGATCGGGCCGAGCCAGTCGATCATCCGGCGCTTGACCTCGACCGGGCACGGGGCCGCCGCGTGCACGACGCAGCGCAGCGAGGAGACGTCGCTCGACGCGCGCACGGCCTCGTCGAGCTTGAGAAGTCGCACGAACATGGTCGGCACCATCTGCGTGTGGGTGATGCGGTGCCGCTCGACCGCCGCCAGGAACGCCTCCGGCTCGAACTTCTCCATCATCACCAGCGTGCCGCCGGTGGCGTGGATGACGCCGCCGAAGCGCAGCGGCGCCGCGTGGTAGACCGGCGCCGGCGAGAGGTAGACGGTCTCCTCGTCGAAGCCGTAGAGGCCGCCGAAGATCGCGACGTACTTGTAGCCCGGCTCGTCGACGGCGTAGTCGGGCAGCGGCAGCTTGATGCCCTTCGGGCGGCCGGTGGTGCCGGAGGAGTAGAGCAGGTCGTCGCCGTGGGGCTGCTCGGCCAGGGGCTCCGCGCCGGCACCGGCCAGCGCGGCCTCGTAGTCGCCGAAGCCCGGCACGGTGCCCCCGTAGGCCAGGCGCTCCTCGACCGCGGGGTCGAGCTCGAGGGCCGCCACCAGCGCCTCCTTGGCGGCCGAGACCACGAGGGCCCTGGCCCCGCAGTCACGCACGATGTACGACGCCTCGTCGGCGCTGAGGTTGTGGTTGACGGCCGTGATGTAGAGCCCCGAGCGCAGCGCCGCCCAGTAGACCTCGTAGGTCTCCGGGGTGTTGTCGCTCAGCAGCGCCACGACGTCGCCCCGGCGCAGCCCGGAGTCGCGCAGCCGGTTGGCCAACCGCAGGCTGCGCTCGTCGAGCTCGGCGTAGGTGAGGGTGCGACCGCTGCCGGCCATGACCAGGGCCGGCTTGTCGGGCGTCGAGCGCGCCCAGGTTCCGGGATACATGGCCTCACTGTGACAGCCCTCACAGACGAGTTCCAGGACCTGCTGTCCCGTCGCGCTCCGGCTCCCGGCCGCGGACTACCCTTCAGCCGTGTCGGGAGAGGGCTCCTCGGGAGCGCACCACGCGGCGAGGCTCAGGACCAGGCTCAGGACCAGGCGCCGCCTCCTGCGCCATCCCGCGCAGGTCGTCGTGCTCGGCTTCGCCGGTGCCATCGCCGCCGGCACGGTCCTGCTCCTGCTGCCCGTCTCACGCTCCGGCGACGGGGGTGCGACCCTCCTCGAGTCGCTCTTCACCGCGACCAGCGCGGTCTGCGTCACGGGCCTCGTCGTCGTCGACACCCCGTCGTACTGGTCGGGCTTCGGCGAGGCCGTGATCCTCGGGCTCATCCAGGTCGGCGGCCTCGGCATCATGACCCTCGCCTCGCTGCTCGGGCTGCTGGTGTCGCGCCGGATGGGCCTCCAGGCCCGGCTGACCGCCGCGGCCGAGACGAAGGCGGTCGGGCTCGGCGACGTGCGCAGCGTCATCAAGGGCGTCGTGGCGTTCACGCTGCTCTTCGAGGCCCTGACGGCGCTCGCGCTCACGCTGCGCTTCTGGCTCGGGTACGACGAGTCGCCCGGCCGGGCGCTCTACCTCGGCGTCTTCCACTCCGTCTCGGCGTTCAACAACGCCGGCTTCGCGCTGTACTCCGACAGCCTGGTGCGCTTCGTCGACGACCCGTGGATCTGCCTGCCGATCGCGGCCGCGGTGATCTCCGGCGGGCTCGGCTTCCCGGTGATCCTCGAGCTGCGGCGCCAGCTGCGCCCGGCGGGCGGCCGGCGGCGCTCCTGGAGCCTCCACCTCAAGCTCACCCTGGTCGCGACGGCCGCGCTGCTGGTCGTCGGCACGGGCTTCGTGACGGCCACCGAGTGGAACAACCCGGCCACGCTCGGCGCCCTCGACACCCCCGCCCGCCTGCTCGCCGGCTTCTTCCAGGCGGTCATGCCGCGCACGGCCGGCTTCAACACCCTCGACTACGGCCAGATGGAGGACGGCACCCTGCTCGGCACGATCATCTTGATGTTCATCGGCGGCGGGTCGGCCGGCACCGCGGGCGGCATCAAGGTGACGACGTTCGTGATCCTGTTCTTCGCCGTGTACGCCGAGGTGCGCGGCGAGCCGAACGTCGACGCCTTCGGCCGCCGCATCGACGACCGCGCCATCCGCCAGGCCCTCACCGTCGTCCTGCTCTCCATCGCCGCGGTCGTCTCGGCGACCGTGGTGCTCATCGAGATGACCGCGCTGTCGACCCAGACGCTGCTCTTCGAGGTGGTCTCGGCCTTCGCCACGGTCGGGCTCTCCACCGGCGTCACCGCCGACCTGCCGAGCGGCGCCCAGCTCATCCTGGTCGGGTTGATGTTCCTCGGCCGGCTCGGACCGATCACACTGGTCTCCGCGCTCGCCCTGCGCGAGCGCACCAGGCTCTACGAACTCCCGGAAGGTCGGCCGATCATTGGCTAAGTCGCACGCGCGCGCCTCCTCCTGGCGCAAGCCTCCCCCGCACGACCACGGCACCGTCGTGGTCGTCGGCCTCGGACGCTTCGGCAAGTCCCTCGCCCTGGAGCTGATGGAGCAGGGCACCGAGGTGCTCGGCATCGACGCCGACCGGCGCATCGTCCAGTCGCTCGCCGGTCGGCTGACCCACGTCGTCGAGGCCGACTCCACCAACGAGGACGCCATGCGACAGCTGTCGGTCGCCGAGTTCGACCGCGCCGTCATCGGGGTCGGCAACGACCTCGAGGCCAGCATCCTGTCGGCCTCGGTGGCGCTGGGGCTCGGCGTCGAGCAGGTCTGGGCGAAGGCGATCAGCCACGCCCACGCCCGGATCCTGACCCAGATCGGCGTGCACCACGTCGTCCGCCCCGAGCACGACATGGGCAAGCGGGTCGCCCACCTCGTCAACGGCCGGATGCTCGACTACATCGAGATCGACGAGGGCTACGCCATCGTCAAGACCCGCCCGCCCCGACGGCTGTACGGCGTGCCGCTCGGGCAGTCGACGATCCGGGCCGAGTTCGGCGTGACCGTCGTGGGTGTCAAGCGCGGCACCGACGCCTTCACCTACGCGACCGCGGAGACCGTCGTCGAGGACGGCGACATCGTGATCGTCTCCGGACCCCGCGAGAACGTGGAGCGCTTCAGCGAGCTCACCTGAGGCGTACGGCCGGTCACGACCCGCGCGGATGGCTCGTCAGGAGGTCGGTGGTCTGAACCACCGATGAATTCTCGCCCCGGCAGGGGTCGGATCGGGGAAATCCCCGATGCCGATCACGCCCCCACCTGAGAGAGTCCTGAGCATGCACCGTCAGATCGCCGGACGCCTGACCGGCCGCACCACGAAGTGGATCGTCCTCGCCTTCTGGGTCCTGGCCTTCGCGGGCTCCATGGGCCTCAATGCCAAGCTCGCCGACGTCCAGAACAACGAGGCGTCGTCGTGGCTGCCGTCCTCGGCCGAGTCGACGAAGGTCGCCGACGAGCTGTCCTCGACCGTGGATCCCAACGACATCCCGACCCTCGTCGTCTACTACCGCAGCGGCGGCCTGACCGCCGACGACCTCGCCGCGATGGACGAGCAGGCCGTCGAGATGGCCACGCTCGACGGCGTGACCGACACGGGCGTGCTGACCCCGAACGTCGCGGCCGAGCAGGGCCTGCCGGTGCAGCTGACCTCCGACGACGGTGAGGTCGCCTACTCCTACCTCACCTTCAACTTCGGCAAGAACGGGTGGAACGACATCCCCGACGCCGCCGACGAGATCCGCGACATCACCCGCACCGACGGGGTCACCGTGCACCTGGCCGGCTTCGGCGGGCAGGCCGCCGACGCGGCCGAGGCCTTCGAGGGCATCGACGGGACACTGCTCGGGGCCACCCTCCTGGTCGTGATCGTGATCCTGCTCTTCACCTACCGCAGCCCGGTCCTCTGGATCCTGCCGATCTTCAGCGCGGTGGTCGCGCTGACCGTGGCCGGCGCGGTGATCTACCTGCTCGCCAAGCACGCCGGCCTGACCGTCAACGGGCAGTCCCAGGCGATCCTCAGCATCCTGGTGATCGGGGCCGGCACCGACTACGCGCTCCTGCTGACCGCGCGCTACCGCGAGGAGCTGCGCCGCCACGAGGATCGGCACGAGGCGATGTCCTTCGCGCTGCACCGAGCCGCGCCGGCGGTGCTGGCCAGCGCGGCCACCGTCGTGGTCGGCCTGCTCTGCCTCGTCTTCGCCGAGCTCAACTCCACCGCGGGCCTCGGCCCGGTGCTGGCCATCGGGGTCAGCGTGACCTTCCTCGTCATGGTGACGCTGCTGCCGGCCCTGCTCGTGATCTTCGGGCGCTGGCTGTTCTGGCCGCGCCGGCCCGCCTTCGGCTCGACCGAGCCCACCAGCACCGGGCTGTGGGCACGCGTCGGCAACCGGATCAGCGTGCGTCCCCGCGCGGTCTGGGCGGTCACGGCGAGCGTGCTGCTGGTCGCGTGCCTGGGCCTCTTCCGCCTCGACACCTCCGGACTCTCGACCGAGGACACCTACACCAAGGAGTTCGACTCGATCAAGGGCCAGAAGCTGCTCGTGGAGCACGACCTGGCCGACAACTCCAACACCGCGCAGGTGGTGGCGAGCACCGCCTCGGTCGCGGACGTCCAGGCCGCGCTCGCCGACGTCTCGGGCCTGGGCCAGCAGACGCCACCGCAGGAGATCGGCGACGGACGCTCGTACTTCGAGGCCACGATCGACGCCGACATCTCCTCCACCGCCGCCTTCGACATCGTCGACGCCGCCCGCGACGCAGCCCACGACGTCGGCGGGGCCGACGCCCAGGTCGGCGGCGGGGCGGCGTTCTACCTCGACACCAAGACCGCCTCCAACCGCGACAACGCCGTGATCATGCCGCTGGTGCTGCTCGTCGTCTTCCTCATCCTGATCCTGCTGCTGCGGGCTCTGGTGGCGCCGCTCATCCTCATGGCCACTGTCGTGCTGTCCTTCGGCGCCGCGCTCGGGATCTCCGCGCTGCTCTTCGAGTACGTCTTCGGGTTCGCCGGGTCCGACCCCGGGTTCCCCCTGTTCGTGTTCGTGTTCCTGGTCGCGCTCGGGGTGGACTACAACATCTTCCTGATGACGCGCGTGCGCGAGGAGACCGCCGACCACGGCACCCGCCGAGGGTCCCTGGTCGCGCTGGCCTCTACCGGCGGGGTGATCACGTCGGCCGGGCTCGTGCTCGCCGCGACCTTCCTGGTGCTCGGCTCGATCCCCTTCGTGTTCCTCGCCGAGCTCGGCGTGGCGGTCGCCCTGGGCATCCTGCTCGACACCATGATCGTGCGCTCGGTCCTGGTCACCGCCCTCAACCTCGACCTCGGCGGCAGGATCTGGTGGCCCAGCTCGCTCGACACCGCCGACCGGCCGCTCCCGGACGCGACCAGCGACGACACCCGGGACTCCGTGCCGGTCTGAGGCCGGTCTGAGGCCGGTCCGAGACCGGTCCGAGGCCGGCCTGAGCCCGTCCGGGCGCGTCCGACCCGTGGGTGGGGAATCGGAGCCGGGGCGCCGCGGTTAGGTTGGATCACGATGAGTGACCACTCCGACCCGGCTCCCACGCCCACCCCGCAGCAGGTACGGCGTGCCCTCGCGCGCGCCGAGCGGGGTGCGGCGCTCGACGTCGCCGAGGCCACGGCCCTCCTGGCGGCGACCGGGCCCGACCTCGACCGGCTCACGGCGGCCGCGGCGCGGGTCCGCGACGCGGGGCTGCTCGCGGCGGGTCGCCCCGGCGTGGTGACCTACTCCCCGAAGGTGTTCATCCCGGTCACCAAGCTCTGCCGCGACCGGTGCCACTACTGCACGTTCGTCGAGTCGCCGGGCCAACTCGAGCGATCGGGCAGGGCGATGTTCCTCTCCCCCGACGAGATCCTCGACATCGCGCGACAGGGCGCGGAGCTGGGCTGCCTGGAGGCGCTCTTCACCCTCGGTGACCGCCCCGAGGACCGGTGGCCCGAGGCGCGGGCGTGGCTCGACGAGCAGGGCTACGACTCGACCCTGGCCTACGTGCGCGCGATGGCGATCCGGGTGCTCGAGGAGACCGGGCTGCTGCCGCACCTCAACCCCGGCGTCATGTCGTGGGAGGAGATGAACCGCCTCAAGCCCGTCTCCCCCTCGATGGGGATGATGCTCGAGACGACCTCGCGCCGCCTCTTCGAGACCAAGGGCGAGGCGCACTTCGGCTCCCCCGACAAGGACCCCGCCGTGCGGCTGCGGGTCCTCGAGGACGCCGGGCGCCTCTCGATCCCGTTCACCACCGGGCTCCTGGTCGGGATCGGCGAGAGCCTGACCGAGCGGGCCGAGACGATCTTCGCGCTGCGCAAGGTCTCCACCCAGTACGGCTCGGTGCAGGAGGTGATCGTGCAGAACTTCCGCGCCAAGCCCGACACCGCGATGCGCCACACCGACGACCTCGACCTCGACGAGTACCGCGCCGCCATCGCCGTGACCCGCCTCGTGCTCGGCCCCCGGGCACGTGTCCAGGCGCCGCCCAACCTCGTCGACTCCACCGAGGACGCAGCGGGCTCGACCGAGTGCCAGGCGCTGCTCGACGCCGGCGTCGACGACTGGGGTGGGGTGTCCCCGCTGACTCCCGACCACGTCAACCCCGAGCGTCCCTGGCCCTCGCTCGACCGGCTGCGCGACATCACGGCCCGGTGCGGCTTCGAGCTGCGGCCCCGTCTGACCGTGCACCCCGAGTACGTCCGTGCCGGCGAGCCGTGGCTCGACCCGCGGGTCTCGGCCCACGTCGCGGCGCTCGCCACCCCCGAGGGACTCGCGCGCGACGGCGTGCGCCCGACGGGGCTGCCCTGGCAGGAGCCGGACGGCGGCTTCGAGTCGGTCGGGCGCACCGACCTGCACACCGCGATCGACGCAGCAGGACCCGACGGGGGCCGCACCGAGGACCGGCGTACCGACTTCGAGGACGTGTACGGCGACTGGGGTCAGGTCAAGGACGCCGCTGCCGGCACGTCCCTGATCGACGGCACACCGGCAGTGCTGCACGCCGAGGGACGCGAGGCGTTCGCGGCCGCCCAGGCCGACCCGGGCAACCTGTCCGACGAGCACGCCCTGACCCTGATGACCGCCGAGGGCGACCTCCTCGAGGAGGTCTGCCGCCTGGCCGACGACCTGCGCCGCGAGGTCGTCGGCGACGACGTCACCTACGTGGTCAACCGCAACATCAACTTCACCAACGTCTGCTACGTCGGGTGCCGCTTCTGCGCCTTCGCCCAACGCCGTACCGACGCCGACGCCTACTCGCTGTCCCTCGACGAGGTCGCCGACCGCGCCGCCGAGGCCTGGGACCTCGGCGCCACCGAGGTCTGCATGCAGGGCGGCATCGACCCCGAGCTGCCGGCCACGGCCTACTTCGACCTCGTCTCCGCGGTCAGGCAACGCGTGCCCGACATGCACGTGCACGCCTTCTCGCCCATGGAGATCGTCAACGGCACCGCGCGCACCGGCCTGTCGATCGAGGACTTCCTCATCAAGGCCCGCGAGGCAGGCCTCGGCTCCCTGCCGGGCACCGCCGCCGAGATCCTCGACGACGAGGTGCGGTGGGTCCTGACCAAGGGCAAGCTGCCGGCCTCGACCTGGATCGAGATCGTCTCCACCGCCCACCGCATCGGTCTCCCGACGACCTCCACGATGATGTACGGCCACGTCGACAACCCGCGGCACTGGGTCGGCCACCTCCGCGTCCTGTCCCGCATCCAGGACACCGCCCGCGAGCACGGCTCGAACGGCTTCACCGAGTTCGTCCCCCTGCCGTTCGTGCACACCTCCGCCCCCATCTACCTCGCCGGCGTCGCCCGCCCCGGGCCCACCCTGCGTGACAACCGCGCCGTGCACGCCCTGGCCCGGATCCTGCTCCACGGCCGCATCGACAACATCCAGACCTCCTGGGTCAAGCTCGGCGTCGACGGCACCCGCACCATGCTCACCTCCGGCGCCAACGACGTCGGCGGCACCCTGATGGAGGAGACCATCTCCCGGATGGCCGGCTCCGAGCACGGCTCCGCCAAGACCGTCGAGGAGCTCGTCGAGATCGGGGCCGGCATCGACCGCCCCGTCCGCGAACGCACCACGCTGTACGGCGCACCCGTCGCCCGCTGACCGGGGGGGCGGCCCGGGGGGGGTGCGGCGTCGCCCCTACGGGTGGTTCGCGGTGCCGTGGGGCACGGCAGAGTCGGGATGCGCGCCCGCCACCGCGGGCCCACCCCCATCACCACTAAGGAGCGTCACCCATGGGCTTCCTACTCTGGATCCTCGCTGTCATCCTCGTCGTCTTCGGCGTCGTCCAACTCATCCAGGGTCAGATCCTGCTCGGCGTCGTGTGCATCATCGTCGGCCTGGCCATCGGCCCCGGCGGTTACAGCATCTTCAGCAAGCGCAACGCCTGACCGACGCACGCGTCACGTGATGTGACCGTTCGCACCAAGAGGCACCCCCGGTCGGGGGTGCCTCTCGTGCGTCGTGGCCGCTCTTGGCACGCTGACGCATGGCCGTCTCCTGGATGAACGCCCTGGTCGCCGCCGGCTCAGCTGCCCTGGGAGCGGCGGTGGTGGTCGTCGCGGCGGCGCTGCTCCTGCGCGTGCTCGGCAGGCGGTGGTCGCACGCCGAGCGGCTGTCCGCCAGCGCTCGGTACCCGTTCCGCACGTTCGTGGTCGTGCTGGCGGCGACGGGCTGGGTCGCCGGGGTGCGTGAGGACGACCTGTGGTGGGACGCGGCATCGCTCGCCTGCCGGGTCAGTGCGATCGCCGCGGGTGCCTGGCTGTTGGCGGCCGTCCTGGTCTTCCTCGAGGACCTCGCGCTGGTGCGGACCAACCTCGACGAGCGCGACAACAAGATCGCCCGCAGGCGGGTGACCCAGGTGCTGCTCATCAAGCGCCTGACGATCGCCACCGTCGTGGTGATCGCCGTCGGCGCGGTGCTGCTGAGCTTCCCGGGCGTCCGCACGCTCGGAGCGAGCGTGCTGGCCTCGGCCGGACTGATCTCCGTGGTGGCCGCACTGGCCGCGCAGTCGACGTTGGCCAACGTCTTCGCCGGGATCCAGCTGGCCTTCAACAACGCGATCAAGATCGACGACGCGGTCATCGTCGAAGGAGAGTGGGGGTGGATCGAGGAGATCACCCTCAGCTACGTGGTCGTTCGCCTCTGGGACGAGCGGCGGATGGTGCTGCCGTCGACGTACTTCACCACCACGCCCTTCCAGAACTGGACCCGCAACACCTCCGAGCTGATGGGGGCCGTCGAGATGGACGTCGACTGGCGGGTCGACACCCTTCGGCTGCGAGCGCAGCTCTCACCGATCATGGCCGAGGCCGACAAGGCCGGACTGTGGGACGGCCGGGTGGCCCACTTCCAGCTGATCGACGCGGTCGGCGGCTTCCTCCGGATCCGCGTCCTGGTGACGGCCGCCGATGCCCCCACGCTGTACGACCTGCGCTGCTTCGTGCGCGAGGGCCTGGTCACCTACCTGCGCGAGCACGACGAGGCCGCGCTGCCTCGTCAGCGGATCCGTCTCGACGAGGCATCCGGCGGCTGAGTCGTCCGCTCCTCTCAGCCCCGCCCTCCCCCACCACCGAAGCCGCCAGCGCCCGGCCCGACGCCGCCTGGCACCCCGCCGGAGCCGCCCCGGAAACCACCTCCGCCGAAACCTCCCTGCCCGGGCGTCGTGGTCTCGGAGTCGCCGGTCGGCACTGCTGCATCGAGGTCGGCCAGCACCACCTGGTCGCCCTCCTCGACTCCGTCGACGACCTCGACCACGCCGGAGCCGATCAGGCCAGTGGTGACGCGGGCTCGGCCGAGCGTGTCTCCGACGAGCACGCGCACCGCACCCGAGGTGAGCGCCGAGGCAGGGACGATCAGAGCATCGCTCACCTCGTCCGTGGTGACGGCCGCCGCTGCTCCGGCACCTTCCGGAAGGTCGAGGCCACGTTCGTCGAGCGTGACCACGACGGCGTACGTCGAGTCGCCGGTCGTGGAGGTGGTCGGTACGGCGGCCACGGAGGTGACCTCGCCGGGCAACGGCGCGGTCGCTCCCACCGGCGTCACGTCGGCGCTCTGACCGATGGCGAGGTCGGCGACCTGGTCCGTGGTGACGGAGAGCGCGACGGTACTCAGCCCGCCAGCGACGAGCACGCCGACGTCGGAGCCGGCCCCGACGGAATCGCCCTCGTCTGCCTCGAGCGCCAGCAGTCGCCCGGCGTGCGGCGCGCGCAGGGTGGAGCCGGCCAGCGCCATCTTCGCGGCGGCCAGGTCCGCGCGAGCGGTGTCGATGTCGGCCTGGTCGCGCGCCAAGGTGGCGGCCGTGACGGTCTCGCCCCCCTGCATCGCTGTGCCCTGGGTTCCCGTGTCCTGGGTCGCTGTGTCCTGGGTCTCGCCGACCTGCTCCGGGCTGTGCTGGCTCTCATCGGCTGGCGCGTCCTGGGACGGCGGGGCACTCAGGGCATCCTCGCCGCCCTGGTCGTCGTTCGGCCCTGCCTGGTCCTCCGGATCGTCCGACTCGCCCTGGCCACCCTGTTCCGGCGCGCCGCCGGACGCACTCGCCGCGTCGGTGAGGGTGGCGACCGCCGCCGTCAGGGTGTCGGCCAAGGTGGTGAGCGCTGACTGCAGCGCGTCCTGGGCCTCGGCGACCCTCGTCTGCGCGGTCTGAACCGTGGCCAGCGCCGTCGTGCAGGGGTCGTCGGCCGACGTGGCATCGCCGGCTGGGTCGTCCTCGGTCTCGTCATCTCCTGGATCGCCCTCGGGCTCCGGGTCGGTCGGGGTGAAGGCTGTGGCACAGACCGCGGTCTGGGCCTCGAGGGCCGACGAGGCCTCGGCGAGTGCTGCCGATGCCACCGACTGGGCGCTGGTCACCGCCCCCTGCTGGGCAGCCAGCTCGGCCAGCGCCTCGCTGACGGCCTGGTCCAGCGGGTCGGGGTCGGGATCGCTGCTGCTGGGCTCCGGGTCCGGGGTGGGCAGCGGCTCCGCCGCTGACTCCGAGGCTTCAGAGGACGCCTGGGCCCCGGATGATCCTGAGCCACCGGTGGCCTGGCCGGAGCCACCCGCGGTCGTTCCGGACCCGCCGGACGTGCCCGCGCCGGACGACGTCGAGGAGGAGTTCGAGGTCGTGGCCGCAATGACGGTCTCCGACTGGGCGTCCTGGTCCTGCTGGAGCTGGTCGCGGGCCGCTGCCAGGTCGGCTCGAGCCCGGGTGACGGCCGAGCGCAGGTCGGTCTGGTCGAGGCGAGCGATGACCAGACCAGCGGTGACCTTGTCTCCGACTGTCGCGAGCACCTCGGCGACCGTGCCGGCCGTACCGAACGCGAGGTCGGCGCGGTCGCCCGAGCCGAGCGTGCCGGACAGCTGCAGGGTCGAGGTCACGCTGCCTCGTGAGACGGTGGTGGTGCGGTAGGCGGTGTCGGCCTCGGCCGACGCCGACCAGGCGGCGTACCCCCCGACGCACACGGTGACGGCCGTGACGCCTGCGGCCAGCCTGCGCCAGCGCGGACTCACGAGTCGTCTCCGGTCGCGTCGCCGGGAGCACCTCGCCCACCGGCGCCGCCGAACCCGCCGGGTCCACCCGCCTGGCAGGCCCCGTCGACGGGGTCGCTGAGCTGGATGGCCTCGGCGGTGACGGCACCGGTCGAGTCGGCGTCGCCCGTGGCAACCACGCACTCCCCCACGACGAGACTGGCGGCGTCGGAGTCCTGCGTGACGGTGACCGTCGTGGTGTCGTCCAGGAGGACCGAGGTCGACGTCGTGGCGTCGTCCCCGGGCACGGAGACCTCGAGGGTGATCGTGCTGGCGTCGACGGCGCTGACCTCTCCCGACGCACCGCTCCCGAAGCCGCGTGCCCCGTCGAGTGCTCCCCCGGGTGCTCGCTCGGGTGCTCGCTCGGGGAAGTCCGTGGAAGGGGAACCGCCATCCGGTGCGCCGTCGCTTCGACCAGCACCGCCCCCTCCCGCCCCTGCCCATGCGCTGCAGGTCCCGTCGACCTTCTCGGTGACCGTGACGGTCGCCGCGGTCAGTGGGGTCGTGTCGTCGGCGGTCTCGCCGACGCCCGTCACCCGGACACAGCTGCCGACGACGATGTCGCTCAGCGAGCCCGTCACCTGCGCGGTGATCGTGGTGGCGGCGGTGTAGCTGACCGCGACCTGCCCCGACTGGTCGTTCTGCACCTGCAGCGTGGTGCCGTCGATCGCCGCGATCGTGCCGCGGGTCCCGGGCAGGGTGAGGCCCTCCCCACGCCCGGTGGCTCCACCCGTCGTACCGTCCGCAGCGGCCTGGGTGTCGGCCGAGACGGCATCCGTCGCGGTGGCGTCGCCACCTCCGCAGGCGGTGAGGGCGCCGAGAAGCACGGCCGCCGACGCGATCGTGACCAGTGGCTGGATGGTGGAGCGAGCGGAGCGGGCTGTACGGCGCATGGGGCTTCCTTCGCGTTCGTGTCGAGCAGGCGGTGGTGGTGGCGGTTCAGTCACTGCGCAGGGCATCGATGGGGGTGAGCCGAGCCGCGCGACTGGCCGGGTAGACCCCGAAGCCGATCCCGAGCGCCAGCGCGGTACCGATCGCGCCGGCGGTGGCCACGGGTGAGAGCGAGACCGGCTGGTCGATGAGTGCCGGGAGCGCCCGGGAGCCGATCGCGCCGATGGCGACTCCGACGATTCCTCCGGTGAGGCCGAGGACCGAGGCCTCGACGAGGAACTGTCGGCCGATGGCGTTGGGGGTGGCACCGAGCGCCTTGCGCAGCCCGATCTCCCGGATCCGTTCGGTGACCGAGACCAGCATGATGTTCATGACCCCGATGCCGCCGACGAGCAGCGAGATCGCAGCGACGCCCACCAGCAGGACGGTGAAGGTCTCGTTGGTCGCGTTGGCCGTCTCGACCAACGACTCCTGGGTGGCGATCGTGAAGTCCGCGTCGGCAGCCTCGACGCCGTGGTTGGTCAGCAGGAGAGCCTGCACCTCTTGGTAGGCCGCGGAGAGCCGGTCCGCGCCGGCGGCCTCGACGTAGACGGTGGAGACCGACGTGCCGGAGCTGCCGGTGACCAGCTGCGCGGTGCTGATCGGCAGGACGGCCTGGTCGTCCTCGCTCGTGCCGGAGGACGAGGAGCCCGACGAGGCGAGCACGCCGATGACGGTGAGCGGGCTGCCGTTCACGGTGACCGTCTCTCCGACCGGACTGCCGGTCGGGAACAGCTCGGAGACCGTGTCGGTGCCGAGCACGGCCACGTCGGCGGCGACGTCGACCTCGGCCTGGGTGAAGAAACGACCCGAGGACAGTTCACGGGCGCGTACGTGGACCCACGAGGTCGTGGTCCCGACCAGCGAGGTCGTCCAATTGGTCTCACCGGTGACGAGACTGACGGTGGACGACGTCGTCGGTGCGACGGCCTCCACGTCGGGGGCCACGGTGTCGTCGGCGATCGCGTCGGCGTCGGCGACCGTCAGGGTGGACGCGGAGCCGAACCCGCCGCGTTGACCCGCGGAGTCGGTGGTGCTGCCCGGGGAGACGATGAGCAGGTTCGAGCCGAGGGCACTGATCTGGTCCTCGACCTCCTGCTGGGCCCCCTCGCCGAGACCGACGGTGAGGATCACCGAGCTGATCCCGATCACGATGCCGAGCATCGTGAGGGTCGAGCGCAGCCGATGTGCCCGGATGGCCTCGACGGCCGCGCGCAGGGTTTCTGCCCAGCTCATCGGGAGCCCCCTGCTGCAGCGAGGCCCGTGGCCACGTCGTCGGTGATCTGGCCGTCGCGGATCACCAGGTTGCGCTGGGCACGCTCGGCGACCTGGAGGTCGTGGGTGATCAGCACGATGGTGCGACCCGCGTCGTGCAGCTCGTCGAGCAGGCCCATCACGTCGGCGCTGGAGGACGAGTCGAGGTTGCCGGTGGGCTCGTCGGCCAGGATCAGCGATGGCTCGGTGACCAGGGCACGGGCGACAGCCACCCGCTGCTGCTGACCCCCGGACAGCTCTCCGGGGCGGTTGTCGAGGCGCTCCCCGAGCCCCACCCGGGTGAGGGCGGCTCGCGCCCGCTCGCGTCGCTCGGCGCGCGGCACTCCGGCGTACACCAGCGGGAGCTCGACGTTGCGCCACGCCGACTTGGAGGCCAGCAGGTGGAACTGCTGGAAGACGAAGCCGATCCGACGGTTGCGGACCTCGGCCAGCTGGGTCTCGGACATCGTCGACACGTCCTCGCCGGCCAGGCGGTAGGCGCCGCTCGTGGGGGTGTCGAGACAGCCGAGGAGGTTCATCAGGGTCGACTTGCCGGAGCCGGACGGGCCCACGACGGCGACGTACTCGCCCTCGCGGATCGTGACGTCGACACCGCGCAGGGCCTCGAACTCGATCACCCCGGAGCGGTAGGTCTTGCGGATCTCGTCGAGCTCGATGACGGGTTCGGTCATGGCGTGCCGCCCGTGCCGGCGCCGGGGAACCCAGCTCCGCCGCTGCCGGGGAATCCGCCGTCGAGCTGGGGGCGCTGCTGCTGACCGTCGGCGCCCTCACCCCCACCGTTCGTGCCGGTCGTGCCGGGGCCACGGGTGAAGCCCTGCACCTCGACGACATCACCCTCGGCCAGACCGGAGACGACCTGGGTGGTCGCACCGTAGGTGTCGCCGATCTCCACGTCGGTGCGCTCGGTGCCGTTCTCGCCGACCTTCTCGACGTACGTCGTGTCGCCGTCGGACAACAGGGCGCCGGTGCTGACCGTGAGCACGTCGGGCCGCTGCTCGACGATCACGGTGGCATCGGCGGTGGTGCCGGCGTACAGGTCGTCGCGGGTACCGGTGACCTCGACGCTGACCGCGAAGACTGCCGTCCCGGTCGAGCTGGTCTCGGCGACCCTGCCCACCTCGGTCACGGTCCCGTAGACGGTGTCGGTGACGCCGCTGACGGTGATCTCGGCCTGGAGACCCTCACCGACCTGCCCGGCGTCGGCCGCTGCGACGGTGGCATCCAGGACGAAGCGCCCCGCGGAGACGATGGAGACGGCGGGGGTGCTGGTCTCGGTCGTGGTGCCGCCCGTGGCGCCGGTGCCTCCCGACGCGCTCGAGCCCGTCACGTCGCCCTCCTCGAGACCGACCGCGGTCACGGTGCCCCGGATGGTGGCGCGCAGGGTGGCATCGTCGACGTCGCCACGCGCCTCGGTGAGCGCGCTGCGGGCTGCCACGACCGCGGTCTGGTCGGCGGCAAGCCGGGTGTCGTCGGCCCCGTCGTCCTCGTCCTCGTCGAGCTGGGCGACAGCCGCCTCCAGGGTCGCCAGCGCCGCGCGACGGGTCGCCACCAGGGCGGTGTCGTCGACGCGGGCCAGAGCATCGCCGACCTTGACCGTGTCGCCGGCCTCGACGAGCACGCGGGTGACGGTGCCGCTGACCGCGAAGTCGAGGTCAGCCGTGGCGGCCGGCTCGATGGTGCCGCTGACCGCCACGGTGTCGCGCACCGTCTCGGTCGAGACAGTGACCGTGGTCGTCGTCGCCGCGGCCGGCTCGCTGCCGCGAGCGAGCAGCCAACCCCCTGCGGCGGCGGCCAGCAGCAGCACGAGAGCCACCCCGCCGACGACGCGACTCCGCCGCTGTCCCTTCCTCCACACAGCCAGCACGCCCTGCCACCCTCTCGATCGGTCTCACGGTCGAGACGATCGTGCTGTCGCGCACTGTGATGGGCGTGGGGTTTGCCTGTCGGCGGGCTGTGCGTCGCCGCTGTACGTCGTGCGACCGGCTAGTCGCCGGCCTCGAGCACCACCTCCACCTCGAAGGCCTCGGAGTTCTCCAGGTAGAGGGCGACATGCTCCTGGCCCCCGGCGCGCGGGTAGCGGTCGGCGAAGAGCTCGTGCCAGCCGTGCGCGCTCGACTCCGCGCGCATCCGATCCAGCAACTCGCGCGAGTCGACGGTGAAGGCCAGGTGGTTGACCCCGGCCCGTAGGCGCTCGTGCGGCCCGACCAGGTCGGCCGAGTGCTCGAGGAAGGCGTAGGTGCCGTCCGGGTGGCGCCAGGAACGGTGCCGGTCGTCGGCCTCCCACTCCAGCTCGCCGAACAGCCAGGCCCACTCCTCGGCAGCCGTCTCGACGTCGCTGACCCACAGGTCGACATGGTGGATGGCACGCATCATGACGACAGCCTAGACTTCCGGCCCATTCGGTAGAACACGTTCTAGTCGACGCTATCCTGGGCCGGTGCGCTTCTCGATCGTCACCGCCTTCCAGCCCGTCGACCACCTGATCCCCCTGGCCCGGGCCGCCGACGAGCTGGGGTACCACGCGATCTCGGTCCCGGACCATGTCGTCGACCTCGAGGAGCTCGCGACGCCGTACCCCTACACCGCGGACGGCTCGCGTCGGTGGGACATCGAGGCGGAGTGGCCGGACCCGTGGGTGCTGATCGGGGCACTGGCGGCGGTGACCACCCGGGTCCGCTTCTTCACCTCCGTCTACGTCGCGGCGATGCGCAACCCCTTCCAGGTCGCCAAGTCGGTCGGTACGGCGGCCGTGCTGTCCGGGGACCGGGTCTCCCTCGGGATCGGCATCGGGTGGTGCCGCGAGGAGTTCGCGCTGCTCGGCGAGGACTTCCACACGCGGGGCAAGCGCACCGACGAGGGCCTGTCCCTGATGAAGGCGTTGTGGGAGCCCGGCTGGACCGAGTTCGACGGCGCCTTCTACTCCGCGCCGCGGATGCAGATGAACCCCTCCCCCGCGGCCCCGATCCCGATCCTGGTCGGCGGTCTGTCCGAGATCGCCTTCGCGCGCGCTGCCCGCCACGACGGCTGGGTCGGCGACATCTACACCCTCGAGGAGGCCTGCGCCCACGCTGCGCGGCTGCTCGCGATCAGGGCCGAGGCGGGCGCGCAGGGGCCGTTCGACATCATCACGGCCCTGTCCGACGCATTCCTGCCCGAGCACTTCGCAACGGCCGGCGCGGCCGGGATCACCGAGGTGTGGACGATGCCGTGGGCCTACTACAGCGGCCTGGAGGCGACCCTGGAGCAGAAGCTCGACGGCATGCGGCGCTTCGCCGAGGACGTGATGGCGCCCGCGCGCGGCTGACCCTGTCCGGGTTTGTCCGGACAGGTCGACGTCGTGCACCGAGCCGGCCGATGCGGGCTCTCATGGAGCTGCGAGGTGGGACGGGCCCGCCACCGCAGAGCTGGGGAGCACGACACGGTGGGCACCTGGAGACGACCCGGAGCGGCCTGGCTGGCCGATCCGTGGGGGCGCGCGGAGTACCGCTGGTACGACGGCGTGAGCTGGACCGAGCACGTCGCCCACGACGGCTCNATCGGCCACGAGCNCGACGAGGCCTTCTCGCTCCTNGTNGGGCCCGTGGCACGCCCCAGCGCTCCCCCGGCGGCCCCTCCGGCGCTCGACGCCTGCTGACCTCGGTGTCCCCAGGAGTGGCGCCACAGCCCGTCCTCTGGTGTCCTTGGACGTGTCTGAGTCCATGGGGGGATAGATGACGGCGCTGTACCCGTCCTCGACTGCGCCGCAGTCGCGTGAGGTGGAGGCATCCGAGCACCGATCACGGCGGCGGTTGCGCCTGCCGTGGGTGGAGCGGCACGTCCACCCCCGTCGGCAGGTGCCGGGCACCGTCGCGGTCTTCGCCCTCGGCTGCCTGGTGGGCATCGTCGCGTCCTGGTGGACGGTGCGCGCCGGGACCAACCTCGACTACGGCGACGCGATGGCCCACCTGACCATCGCGCAGCGGATCACCGACAGCCGCGCCCCGGGACTCTCCCAGCTGGGCACGGTCTGGCTGCCGCTCCCCCACCTGCTCCTGCTCCCCCTCGTCCAGGTCGAGTGGCTCTTCTCGACCGGCGTGGCCGCCTGCATCCTCGGCTCGTCGTGCCTCGGCGCCTCGTGCGCGGCGCTCTTCCGGATCATGGTCCGCCTCGATCTCGGCCGAGCCGCACAAGCCGTCGGCCTCGGCGTCCTGCTGGCGAACCCGGCGTACCTCTACGTGGGGACGACCGCGCTGACCGAGCCCGTCCTGGTCGCGGCGCTGATGATGTGTCTCGCCGGGCTCGCCGGATGGGCGTTCAGCCCCCGCGCGCTGAGCGGTGGAGAGCTGGCGGTGTTCGCCGGAATCCCCGCAGCGCTGGCCGTGCTGACCCGCTACGAGGGCTGGGCGCTGGTCATCAGTGCCACCATCTTCGTGGTCATCGTCGTGCTCCGGCAGGGTCGGGGCGTGCGGCGAGCGGCGGTGCTGGCCGCCTCCTTCGCCGGGCCGTCGGTCGCGACCGTCGGCTGGTGGCTCGCCTACAACCTGTCGGTCTACGGGACCCCGACGGAGTTCCTCACCGGCGAGTACTCCGCAGCCGCCTACACCCGGGTCTTCGCCGACAGCGGGCGGCTGACGACCGCGGGCAACCCCGGGCTGTCCCTGGAGGTCCTGGGCGAGGCGATGCTGGAGAACATCGGACTCGTCGCACTGGTCGTGGCCGCCGCCGGACTGGTCGTGATGACCCTCGCCTGGGGCTTGGACAACCGCTCGTTGCTGGTCTGGCTCGCGGGGACGTCGACCGTGTTCCTCTTCGTGAGCCTGACCACGGGTCAGCACATCATGACCAACGACCTGTCCCTGCCGACCGGCGCCTACAACAACCGCTACGTCCTGTCCGGCCTCCCCTGGGCAGCACTGCTCGCGGCGGTGCTGGTCGCGCTCCTGGGGGCCCGGGTCCGCGCACACCGACTGCTGACCGGACTGGCCACGGCCGCCGTCGCCGTCGGGCTCGTCGCTCAGAACCTGTGGTGGGCCGAGGATCCCGACACCCGCGTGTCGGTGATCCAGGAGGCGGCCGTCCAGCACGGCGCTTACCGCGAGGTGAAGGAGGTGGCGCGTTGGGTCGGCGCGCACTACGACGGCGGTGGGATCCTGATGGACGAGAGCTCGCTGCTCGTCACGCCGGTCATCGGCATCGACCACGCTGCCTACGTCAACCGCGCGACGGGACCGCTGTTCGAGGCGACCCTGCAGGACCCGGCCTCCGAGGTGCGCTGGATCTTCATGCACCGCGAGGTCGAGACCCGCGTGGAGAACGAGTCGTCGGTCGACCGGGTCGCCGAGGCGTTTGTCGACGCCCCGGACCTGCTGCGGCGCTACGTAGTGGTACACGAGACCGCGGCATTCGTGGTCTACCGCCGTGTCGACGCCGGCTGAGCCGAGCCCGCCGAGTCACGGCTGAGCCCGCGTCAGGAGCAGACATGCTGTGACGGCATTTCACTTCGGCCGCGTTTGGAAACAAGGACATCTGTCGGCAGGGCTGGCTAGGGTGAGATCCGGGCGTCGAGCACACAGATCATGGGGACCAACCAGGCATGCATGACGAAGTCATCGGACCCAGCGTCGGGCGCGTCTCCATCGATGCGTTCTCCGAGGAGCTCCGTGCTCTGCGGGCCGAGGCCGGCAACCCGTCGTACGCCGCCATCGCCGCGTCGATCGCAGCGCGCCGCGAGGCATCTGGAGTCCCCGCCGAGCGCGCGCGGATCGCGCGCTCCACGGTCTACGACGTCTTCCGGACTGGTCGGCGCCGGCTCGACGTGGGCCTCGTGCGCGAGATCCTCGTCGCGCTGGACCTGAGCGAGGACAGCGTCGAGGCCTGGGTCGACGTGGCTCGCCGCGCGACCCCTGACTGCGCCGAGGACGGCACCACCTCGAGGACGGCCTCACCGCGCTCCCTGCCGACCGCTTCCACCCAGGTGTTCACCGTGCCGGTCCCCGCCCCGGAGACCTCAGCCGAGCAGGCCTCGGGGTCCGACGAGCCCCGACCACCGCTCGGACCAGCGATCGACGCCGCTGCACCCGTGGCCGGCCGTCCGCTGGAGGGCGCCCCCGCGCCATCGGACATCCGCGGCGGCTTCCCCGCCACGAGCCCCGCAAGCAGCG